>NC_015675.1:1200000-1500000 GCF_000176035.2 Mesorhizobium opportunistum WSM2075
GTCGGCGGCCGCGCCGCGCGGCGGCACCTGGTCGAGAAAGGCCATGTCATAGCTGTGCCGGCACAGCAGCGCCTTGCGTTCGGCCATGCCGGCGGGATTGATGCTGCCCTTGATCTTCTTCGGCAGCTGCATCGGCTGGTCGTCGTTCAGGCGGCAGAAGGCGACTTCCGGATGCGATTCGAAGACGCGGCCGCGCAGATCGGGCCGCGCGATCACCAAGGCGTCGATCTCGCGGATCTTCGAGAAGATGCCAAAGGCCTGGATCGAAACGCCGCGCGGCGGATCGGATGTGGTCCTGGCCACCTCGCTTGCCCTGATATGCGCGGCGTACCAGGCTTCGATCGTGGTGAATTCGTTGGTGTCCGCATAAAGCGCCGATCGGGACGGGATCGAAAAGACGCTGGACTGGCGTGGCCCGAGCAGCGGCCGCACCAGCGCTTCCGGTCCGCGCCCGCCTCTGCCCGAAAACTCCGGCAGACCGATCGGCATGTCGACGGCGACGACTGCGTTGTCGGGATTGGCCGCAAGCAGCGCCGCGAAGCTGGAGAAGACCTCGACCGAAGGTGCCGAGCCTGGTTCGCGGCGCACGGCGATCCAGCCGGCCTTGCAGCCATCGGCGCCGACGAGCGCGGTCGCGGCCGATGTCACGCCCGGCGGTCCCGCCCCGGATGCGTGAGGTGGCGCAGCTGCACCATGGCCATCGGGTGCGACAGGCTCTGCGCGTCGGTTTCGAGCTGCAGCTCGTCGCCGCCGCGTTTTGCGGTGCGCGCGAGTATCTCGTAGACCGCCGCCGTGGTCGATTGCAGGGCTTTGATCGCCGGTTGGCCGGAGAGGATGCGGGCGAGGTAGACGGCCGCCGTCAGGTCGCCCAGACCGTTCGGCGGCTTGTCGATCAGGCGGTGCTCGGCGAGCAGCGCCTGGCTGCCGTCGAGCAGAAGATTGCCGGTGCTACCGGTCATCATCGACGGCGCCGAGGTGACCAGCATGGTCGACGGCCCGGCATGGAGTGCAGCCGAGATCACCGATTTGAGGTCGGGAAGCGGCGCGCCGGCCATCCATTCCAGCTCGTAGCGGTTTGGGGTGGCAATGTCGGCGATCGGCATCAGCCGGTCGCGCATGGCGGCGGCGGTTGGTTCGGGCACATAGAGGCCGCCAGAATCACCCATCACCGGATCGCAGATATAGACGGCATCAGGCGTCCTGGCCTTGACGGCGGCGACCAACGAGGCGACAGCCTCGGCCTGGCCGGCCTCGCCGAGATAGCCCGACAGCACGGCGCCAACCTCGCCCAGCCACGGCGAGCGCTCGAGGTCGGCCATCAGCGCCTTGAACTGGTCGAGCGGCGGCACGATGCGTGTCGCCCGCCCGTGGCCGGGATGCCAGGGCAGGATGACAGTCGGCACCGCCCAGACCGGGAACCCCAGCGTCTCCAAGGCAAAGACGGCGGCGCGGTTGCCGACCGAACCACGGGCGACATGGCTCGAAATGACGATGACCGCGCGCGGCGCGTCGGGTTTTTCGGCGCTCATTGTTTTTTGATTCCTAGCTGCCCCGGATGAGGAAAAGCACGAGCCAGACCATCAGGCCCAGCGCCAGAAGCAGGCCGAGTATCCTGCCAATGCGCGTACCCCAGACCTCGACCGGGTCCGCGCGGTCGGCGTCGGCGGCGGCGACGTGGTCGCGCACGCCTTTCGCGGTCCGCGCAACCAGCGAGGTGCCGGACGGATCGGTCTCCTGCGCGACGCGCTCGAGGATACGGCGCGATTCGTTGTCGCTGTCCTGTCGTCCGGCCATGATGGTGTCCTGCCTTCCGCCGACCTTATCGTGATCGCCTTGCTAATTACAGCGTCTTGTCAATTACAGGATATTGCCAGTTATTACAGGGTCTTGCGGCCGATGGTAACGTGCCGATAACCCGTTCCCGCCGAGGCCGTTTTCTTGCGCGCCGATTGTGGTAATGCTTCGCATGCAACTTCTGTCGAGGGACCGATCATGCTTGCCCAGCGCCTTGCCTCACCATCCATGTTCCGCACGCTTCCCGCCTTCCTGATGATGGCTTTCGTGCTGCCGCTGCTTGCCGGCTGCGGCTACAACACCATCCCGACGGCCGAGGAAAACGCCAGGGCGGCTTGGAGCGAGGTGCTGAACCAGTACCAGCGCCGCGCCGACCTCATCCCCAACCTGGTCGAGACGGTCAAGGGCTACGCCTCGCATGAGAAGGACACGCTCGACGCGGTGGTCGAGGCGCGCGCCAAGGCGACGCAGATCACGGTGACGCCGGAAACGCTCAAGGATCCCGAAGCGCTCAAGAAGTTCCAGGATGCCCAGGCCGGGCTGACCAGCGCCCTGTCGCGGCTGATCGCGGTATCGGAAGCTTATCCGGACCTCAAGGCCAACCAGAACTTCCTGGCGCTGCAGGCGCAGCTCGAAGGCACCGAAAACCGCATCGCGGTGTCGCGGCGCGACTACATCCAGGCGGTCAGAGACTACAATCTGACGCTGAAGACCTTCCCGTCGGTGCTGTGGGCGACCTTCTGGTTCCGCGGCAACGAGCCGTTCGCCAATTTCACGGTGGACGAAGACAAGATGCAGGTGCCGAAGGTGGATTTCGGCACGAAGCAGGGTGGGTGAACGATCAATTAATCGGGTCTGGTCCTTGTTGACCTTGAGTTCCGTCACACCCCCCTCTGTCCTGCCGGACATCTCCCCCGCAAGGGGGGAGATCGGCTGGCACTTCGACTTTCGCCAATCTTCGGCGTTTGAAGGTTCGCGCCAACAGCGAAGCTGCCAATCTCCCCCCTTGCGGGGGAGATGGCCGGCAGGCCAGAGGGGGGTGCGAAGAAACGCCAACCTCAATTTTCTTGCCCTAATTTTCTTCCTTCTCTTGGTCCTTCCGCTAACCGCCGTCGCCGCGGACCTCCCGGCGCTCACGGGCCGAGTGGTCGACAATGCCGGCATCATCGATGCCGCGACCAAGGCGGCGCTGACGCAGAAGCTCGCCGACTTCGAGACCAAGGGCTCCGACCAGATCGTCGTCGCCACGATCCCGAGCCTCGACGGCGAGGAGATCGAACCCTATGCCAACCGGCTGTTCCGTTTCTGGAAGCTCGGCCAGGCAAAGGAAAACAATGGCGTGCTTTTGCTGGTCGCGCCGAACGACCGCAAGATGCGCATCGAGGTCGGCTACGGGCTGGAAGGCACGCTGACCGACCTGCACACCAAGCTGATCATCGAAAACGACATGGTGCCGGCCTTCCGCGCCGGAGATTTTTCCGGCGGCATAGCCAAAGCCGTCGACGACATGGTCATGGTGCTCGAAGGCAATCCGGAGGAGCTGGAAGCGCGGGGAAAACGCAACCAGCAGGCGCCGTTCAATTCCGACGACCTGTTCTTCGCCCTTTTCATCAGCATCTGGGCAATCATCTTCTTCGGCAGCATCGCGGCCTCGATCCTGCCGCCGATCTTCGGCCAGAAGCTCGGACCCGGACGCTATCGCTGGCTCGGCATGACCTTCGAGCCCGGCCGGCGATCCTCGAGCGGCGGCTGGTCCTCGGGTAGTTCCGGCGGTGGCTGGTCTTCGGGTGGCGGTGGCTTTTCCGGCGGCGGCGGTTCGTCAGGCGGCGGCGGCTCATCTGGCAGCTGGTGAGCCCATGCCAAGGCCCGCCCTCGCTCTTTCGATATCCGGTCATTTCGCCAAGGGGTTGCGCCTTGCCCTGATGTCCATGGTGGCGCTGCTGTTTGCCTTGCTCAGCGCCTTCGCCGCCGAACTGCCAGCCCTGACCGGGCGGGTGGTCGACAATGCCGGCATCATCGATGCCGCGACCAAGGCGGCGCTGACGCAGAAGCTCGCCGACTTCGAGACCAAGGGCTCCGACCAGATCGTCGTCGCCACGATCCCCAGCCTCGACGGCGAGGAGATCGAACCCTATGCCAACCGGCTGTTCCGCTTCTGGAAGCTCGGCCAGGCAAAAGAAAACAACGGCGTGCTTCTGCTGGTCGCGCCGAACGACCGCAAGATGCGCATCGAGGTCGGCTACGGGCTGGAAGGCACGCTAACCGACCTGCACACCAAGCTGATCATCGAAAACGACATGGTGCCGGCCTTCCGCGCCGGCGACTTCTCCGGCGGCATAGCCAAGGCCGTCGACGACATGGTCATGGTGCTCGAAGGCAATCCGGAGGAACTGGAAGCGCGGGGAAAACGCAATCCCGCCGACAGCGGCACATCCATCGACCCGATTGCCGCGGTGTTCCTGATCCTATGGGCGACGATGTTCTTCGGTGGCCTGGCGATGGCATTCCTGCCGCCGATGTTCGGCACAAAACTGTCGCCGGGCGTGTATAGATGGCTGGGCATGACGTTTCGTTATGGCCGGGGCCCGAGCGGATCCTCAGGCACCAGCGGCTGGACAACGGGCTCGTCGGGTGGCGGCTGGTCGTCGGGAAGCTCCGGCGGCGGCTGGTCCTCGGGATCGAGCAGCGGCGGCGGCGGATTTTCGGGCGGTGGTGGCTCGTCCGGTGGTGGCGGTTCTTCAGGAAGCTGGTGAGACAATGGCAGCACGACCGATCAGCCCGCAGGATCATGAGCGCATCGCCGATGCGATCCGCGCCGCGGAAACCAGGACCGACGGCGAGATCTACTGTGTCGTGGCGCATGCCAGCGACGGCTATTTCGCCCCCGCCGCCTTGATGGCGACGCTATGCATGCTGGTCGTCAGCCTCGCCGTCGCCTATGGGCTGGAGGCCTGGTGGCTCACCATCCGGCTGCCGCATTTCGTCCTCGCCCAGCTTTTGGCGCTGGCCTGCGTGCTGGCCCTGCTGTGGGCGCTGCCCGGCTTGCGCATCCACATGGTGCCACGGCGGCTGCGCTATCAGGCGGCACACGCCAATGCGATCAAACAGTTCCTCGCCCGCAACGTCCACCGCACCACGGCGCGCACCGGCGTGCTGGTCTTCGTCTCGATCGCCGAGCGCTATGCCGAGGTGGTCGCGGATTCGGGCATCGACGCCAAGGTCGGCCAGCATGTCTGGGACGGCGTGGTGCGCGACTTGACCGCGCATGCCGGCAACGACCGGCTTGCCGACGGTTTCGTCAAGGCGATCGAGCAGGTGGGCGCGGTGCTGGCCGAGCATTTCCCGGTCACGTCCGGCGACACCAACGAGCTTGACGACCATCTGGTCGAAATCTAAGCGCCTGCCGTCGAGATTGCTTTGCCGACCCGGGCCTTGCCGATCCGGCCTGTTTCCGGACGGTTTTGCGCAACGTCACCTACGCCATGATCGTCTGTGAGAAAGCGGTTGGCGGGCTGCCCGGACTCTTGCAATCGGCCGGTGCGGGTTTATGGTTAACAAATCATGAATACGCTGACGATCGACATCCGGAAGGCAGAGCCGCGCGACGCTGGCGCTATCGCCGAAGTGCATCTGGAAGCCTGGCGCGGCGCCTATTCCGGCATCATTCCGCACCGCACGCTGACATCGATGATCAACCGCCGTGGTGCCGACTGGTGGGCGAATGCGATTCGCCGTGCCGCCACCGTCCTGGTGGTCGAGATCGGCGGCACGATCGCCGGCTACGCGACGATCGGCAAGAACCGGGCCCGGGAACTCAAGCAGCAAGGCGAGATCTACGAACTCTACCTGCGCCCGGAATATCAAGGCATCGGCCTCGGCAGGCGGCTGTTTTCGGCCGCCAAGGCGCGCCTTGCCGACCATGGCCTGAAAGGTATGGTGGTGTGGGCGCTGGAAGACAACCAGAGCGCGCTCGCCTTCTATGCCGGCGCCGGCGGCCGCGACATCGCCGAGGGCGTCGAGATCTTCGAGCAGAAGGCCCTGAAGAAGGTCGCTTTCGTCTGGGAATGACCGCCGAGGGCTGATCGCGGAGAGCGAAGCAGGCTCACGGGATGTATCCAACGCGAAATCACGACGCTGAAACATCTTGTTCCGATGATTGAACGTGTCGGATGCCATCGCGTCTCGCCCGACGTTAGTCAGCACCATTCGCCGCATTGCGCCATTCTGCGCCGCCCGCTATCTCCTCCCCATCGAGAGAGGGACAAAAGCCATGCGCATCGAAGCCATAGCCAGCGGAAAGAACCCGCCTGAGGACGTCAACGTCATTATCGAGGTGCCGATCGGCGGCGAGCCGATCAAGTACGAGATGGACAAGGAGGCCGGCACCTTGTTCGTCGACCGCTTCCTGCACACCTCGATGCGCTATCCCGGCAATTACGGCTTCGTGCCGCACACGCTGTCGGGCGATGGCGATCCGATCGACGTGCTGGTCTGCAACACGCGCGCACTGGTGCCGGGCTGCGTCATCAACGTGCGGCCGATCGGCGTGCTGATCATGGAAGACAATGCCGGTCAGGACGAAAAGATCATCGCCGTGCCGTCGCCCAAGCTGACGCTGCGCTACGAGAACGTCACCGAGTATACGCAACTGCCCGACATCACACGCCAGCAGGTGCAGCACTTCTTCGAGCACTATAAGGATCTCGAGCCCGGCAAATGGGTCAAGATCGAAGGCTGGCACGATTCCAAATACGCCAAGAAGATGATCATGGACGCGATCGAACGCGCCAAGGCGAGCAAGTAGCGCTTCGGATCAGTTGTCGACCCGGCCGAAGGCCGGCACGTTGCCGATGACGGTGTGCCGGTCCTTGCCGCAGGCGAAGGTTCGCGCCTTCTCGTCGGCGAGTTTACGCGCCTGGTCGTTGGCTTGCGAGTTGCCGGTGGCCAGTACGAGGCCGACGGTGCAGCCGACGCGGGCGTCCATCTGGCCGACCTTGGCGACGAGCAACACTTCGGTCGACTTGTTCTCATCCTCGCCATTGCTGATCGTGCGGCGGTGAATGACCGCGAAGGGTACGGCCTTGTCGCCATTGGTCTCGACGCGCCATTCGATCTTGGCCCCGGACGAATTGAAGGCGGAAAAACTCTCCCAGGCGGATGTCATGTCGCCGCCGGGCGGAAAACCATAAAACAGCGATTCGCGGGCATCGTCATAGGCGATCAGCACGGGGTAGCCGCGGTAGCCCGAACAGGCGAGGTCGGCCCAGTCGCCGTCGCCTTGTTCGGCCTGAGCGTAGGTCACGCAGTCCTTCTTCCAGTCGAGATCGGTATAGGCGCTCGATATGTCACCGGCATGGGCTGCCTGACAGAGGCCGGTGACGGCAAGCGGGATCAGCAGGTTGCGCATGACGGATATCTCCGTTGGAGCTCGCCACAACGTATCGCCAATCGCTATTTCTTCAAGCTTGCTTCAATCAGCAGGTCGGCATTGCGGGCGACCGACTGCGCCGGTCCACCGAGCCCGAACAACTGGCCGCTGATATAGGCGCCCTCGAGCAGCAGCAGCAGCCCGTCGCCCAGCGTGTCGGCATCCCCAGCGCCCATCGCGGCGGCCATGGCGCGGAGCCGGCGGCGCAGTTCCTGCTTGTTGTCTTCGCTCACCATTCGGGCCGGATGGCCGTGCTCGGGGTATTCGACCGCTGCGTTGGTCATACCGCAGCCGCGATAATCGGGTTTTTGCGTGCGCTTTCCGACGCGGGTCAGGAAAGCCTTGATCTGCGCGCGCGGATCGCCAGGATGGGCGTCGACAGCCTCATCGAAGCGCTCCCAAAATTCGAGGTCGTATTGCCGCAGGTACGAGGCAGCCAATTCGTCCTTGGAGGGGAAGCTGCGATAGAGGCTGGGCTTGGTGACGCCGGCACGCTTGACGATCTCGTCGACGCCGATCGCCCTTATGCCACGCCGGTAGAACAGGTCGTAGGCGACGTCGAGGATCTTCTTGGCGGCCTTCGGCGGGGCCGATGCATGACCATCGCTGATGGTCAGTTCAATATTTTTGTCGGTTGGCATCATGGGACTCGATTGACAGTGTTACCGATCGGTACGTATACATGTTCCCACCCTGCAACGTACCGGTCAGTAACATGATAGCTCAATCCCGCCCATTTGGCCAGCGCTACGCCTTCGTCGTGGTCGGCGTCATCTTCCTCTGCCTGCTGATCGCCGCCGGTCTGCGCTCGGCACCCGCCGTCATGATGCTGCCGCTCGAAAACAGCTTTGGCTGGCGGCGCGACGTCATCTCGCTGGCCGCCGGTGTCGGCATCCTGCTCTATGGCCTGACTGGTCCGTTCGCCGCCGCGCTGATGGAGCGGATCGGACTGCGCCGCACGCTGATCGCCTCGCTGGTGATCATGTCGGGGTCGACCGCGCTCAGCCTTTTGATGACCAAGCCCTGGCACCTCTTCATCACCTGGGGCGTGTTCTCCGGCATCGGCTCAGGCGCCGTAGCCAGCGTGCTCGGCGCCACCATCGTCAACCGCTGGTTCAAGACCAATCGCGGACTGGTCATGGGCTTGATGTCGGCCTCCAGCGCCACCGGCCTCCTGGTGTTCCTGCCGCTGCTTGCCTCGCTTGCGCAAACGGGCGGCTGGAAGCCGGTCGCCATCGCGGTCGCGGTCGCCACGGCCTGCCTGCTGCCGCTGGTCTGGTTGCTGGTGCCGGAGCGTCCGGCCTCGATCGGCATGGTGCGTTATGGCGCCGAGGCCGATGACGTGCCGCCGACATCGCCGGCATCGCAAGGCAATTTCCTGGCGCACACGCTCAACACGCTGCGCCGCGCCGCCGGCACGCGGGTGTTCTGGTATCTGTTCGCCACCTTCTTCGTCTGTGGTTTCACCACCAACGGGCTGGTCGGCACGCATTTGATCGCGTTCTGCGGCGACATGGGCATCGGCGAGGTGCAGGCGGCCGGCCTGCTGTCGATGATGGGCATTTTCGACTTGATCGGCACGACGCTGTCCGGCTGGCTTACCGACCGTTTCGACCCGCGCAAGCTGCTTGGCGTCTATTATGCCATCCGTGGCCTGTCGCTGATCTACCTGCCTTATTCCGGCTTCTCGGCGACCAGCCTGATCATCTTCGCGGTGCTCTATGGCCTCGACTGGATCGCCACCGTGCCACCGACGCTCAGGCTCGCCAACGAGGCGTTCGGCGACCGCAGCGGACCGATCGTGTTCGGCTGGATCGTCGCCGGCCACCAGGTGGGAGCTGCCACGGCGGCCGCCTTCGGCGGCACCATGCGCGAACTGCAGGGCAATTACGAACTGGCCTTCCTGATCGCCGGAATGACGGCCATCGCCGCCGCCTGCATCTCGCTGCTGATCAATACCAGCCGGCCGGCCTTCGATCCCGAACCGCAAGCGGCATAGGCGCGGCCCTCCCTTCTCCCCTTTTGGGCCCGTTGCCTTATTGATCTCTGGGCGTGAGAGGAGACGGAAAGGGCAGCCCTGTTCATTGTTATCAAACGTTCATGATTTCGAGATGAGCCTGAAACATTGAGGCTGGAGCTTGGTGGCAACGTTCAACGCCATCCAGGAGACAGCCATGAACAAGCTCTCGATGACTCGCCGCGCTTTTGTCACCTCCGCCAGCGCCGCTGGTCTGGTCGGCGTTTCCAGCCTGGCGCTGCCCTATTATTCTCGCGCCAACCAGCGCCCGGCCTTCACCCATGGCGTCCAGTCGGGGGATGTCGACGCCACCAGCGGCATGGTGTGGACGCGCACGGATCGCCCGTCGCGTGTCATGTTCGAAGTGTCGTCGACCGAGAATTTCGCCAACGCGATCCGGCTGGCGCCGCTCGATACGTCGCCGGCCAGCGATTATACGGTCAGACGCCTGCTCACCGATCTCGCTTCCGATCAGGACATCTTCTACCGCATGACGGCAGCCGACCTCGCTGACATCAACGCCGTCTCCGAGCCGATCGTCGGCCGCTTCCGCACCGCGCCGGCCTCGAAGCGCGACATCAAGTTCGCTTGGTCGGGCGACACCGCCGGCCAGGGCTGGGGCATCGACGAGACCGGCATGAAGACCTACGCCACGATCGGCAAGCATACGCCCGATTTCTTCCTGCATTCGGGCGACACCATCTATGCCGACGGCGCGATGAAGGACGAGGTCGACCTGCCCGGCGGCGGCAAGTGGAAGAACGTCGTGCTAGTCGATGGTAAGCGCAAGGTCGCCGAGACGCTGGACGAATACCGCGACCAGTGGAAATACAACATGATGGACAGACACGTCCTGGGTCTCAGCGCCATCTGCCCGACCTTTTATCAGTGGGACGACCACGAGGTGCTGAACAACTGGTCGGATTCGAAAAATCTGAGCGCCGACGATCGCTACACGGAAAAATCCATCCATGTGCTGGCGGCCCGCGCGGCCCGAGCCTTCCATGAGATGACGACGATCCGTTACGAGCCGTCGGAGCCCGGCCGCGTCTACCGCAAGATAGCCTACGGGCCGCTGCTCGACGTGTTCTTCCTCGACATGCGCTCCTATCGCGGCCCCAACGGTCCGGACATGCAGGATGAGATGACACCGCAATCGCGCATGCTGGGCGAACAGCAGACGAAATGGCTGAAGCGGGAGCTAGCCAACTCCAAGGCGACATGGAAGATCATCGCCGCAGACATGCCGCTCGGCCTCGTCGTCTGGGACGATGGCGTCAAAAAGGCAGGCGCGGAGGCTGTCAGCAATGGTGACAACGGTCTGCCAAAGGGACGCGAGCTGGAGATCGCCGACCTGCTGCGCTACATCAAGAATGCCGGCATCAGCAACACCGTCTGGCTCACCGCCGACGTGCACTACACAGCCGCGCATTACTACAATCCCGAGAAGGCGCAGTTCCAGGACTTCAGTCCATTCTGGGAATTCGTCTCCGGCCCCATCCATGCCGGAACCTTCGGCCCGAACGATTTCGACATGACCTTCGGTCCGGAGCTGAAGTTCATCAAGGCGCCGACAGCCGAGCAGGGGCAGAACCTGCCGCCGTCAGCCGGCCTGCAATTCTTTGGCCTTGTCGACATTTCCGGCGCCACCGAGCAGATGACCGTGCGGCTGATGGATCGCGACGACAACGAACTCTACAAGATCACGCTCGACCCGGTACGGTCGGCGTAAAGACCTGACGGTCGTCAGTCCGGGTAGCAGACCATTGGAATGTTCGGCCAGACGGCGCTGTCGCAGTTGGCTGCGTCCTGGCGCTGCTTGAAGGCGGCGCTGACCGGGCCGGTCACCATCGGATCGACGCCGTCGGGGGCGTCGGCGAAAGCCTGCTGGGCCGAAGGCGCATCGATCGGCAGGGCCGGCCGTGCTTCCTTCAGCGTGGCGGCCGACTGCGCGGC
Source organism: Mesorhizobium opportunistum WSM2075 (assembly GCF_000176035.2). NCBI lineage: Bacteria > Pseudomonadati > Pseudomonadota > Alphaproteobacteria > Hyphomicrobiales > Phyllobacteriaceae > Mesorhizobium > Mesorhizobium opportunistum. Next base: position 1,211,196 of record NC_015675.1, read on the forward strand.
GTTGGCCGCCAGCAGAACGGCAAAGGCCGCGGAGGCGATAAGCGGCCAATATCGGTTGAGTTTATCGGTCATGACGTTCGAACTGCCCGGGCCCTGAATGGTTCCCGCCTTGGTTAACAAAATCATTTCACACGCAGATGCTTAAGATTTGATGAGTATTTGGTGTTGCGCTTCCCCTTTCGCAACTGCGAAAAACCCTGTATGAGCCGCGCAACCGAAAGAGGCAGCGCCTTTGGCCTGCTGCCTGCAACGCTTCCGAGATCAGAACATGAAACTCCGTAATATCGCGATCATCGCGCACGTCGACCATGGAAAGACCACCCTGGTCGACCAGCTTTTGAAGCAGTCCGGCTCGTTCCGCGACAACCAGCGCGTCGCCGAACGCGCCATGGATTCCAACGACCTCGAAAAGGAACGCGGCATCACCATCCTGGCCAAGGCGACTTCGGTCGACTGGAAGGATACGCGCATCAACATCGTCGACACGCCCGGACACGCCGATTTCGGCGGTGAGGTCGAGCGCATCCTGTCGATGGTGGATTCGGCCATCGTGCTGGTCGACGCCGCCGAGGGCCCGATGCCGCAGACCAAGTTCGTGGTCGGCAAGGCGCTGAAGGTCGGCTTGAAGCCGATCGTCGTCATCAACAAGATCGACCGGCCGGACGCCCGCCATGTCGAGGTCGTCAACGAGGTGTTCGATCTGTTCGCGGCCCTCGACGCCACCGACGAGCAGCTCGACTTCCCGATCCTCTATGGTTCGGGCCGCGACGGCTGGGTCTCGGAAAATCCGGAAGGCCCCAAGGACCAGCAGCTTGCGCCGCTGTTCGATCTCGTGATCAAACATGTGCCGGCGCCGACCGTTCATCCCGGCCCGTTCCGCATGATCGGCACCATCCTGGAAGCCAATCCCTTCCTTGGCCGCATCATCACCGGCCGCATCGAGAGCGGCACGCTGAAGTCGAACCAGGCGGTCAAAGTGCTGCACAATGACGGCACGCAGATCGAAACCGGCCGCATCTCCAAGATCCTGGCCTTCCGTGGCCTCGAGCGCCAGCCGATCGAAGAAGCGCAGGCGGGCGACATCGTCGCCATCGCCGGCCTGTCCAAGGGCACCGTCGCCGACACGTTCTGCGATCTGGCGGTGACCGAGGCGCTGCATGCGCAGCCGATCGATCCGCCGACCGTGACCATGTCCTTCCTGGTCAACGACAGCCCGCTCGCCGGCACCGAAGGCGACAAGGTGACCAGCCGCGTCATCCGCGACCGCCTGCTGCGCGAAGCCGAAGGCAATGTCGCGCTGAAGATCGAGGAATCGCCCGACAAGGATTCGTTCTTCGTCTCCGGCCGCGGCGAATTGCAGCTCGCCGTGCTGATCGAGACGATGCGCCGCGAAGGCTTTGAAATCGCCGTGTCGCGCCCGCGCGTCGTCATGCAGAAGGGCGAGAACGGCGAATTGCTGGAGCCGGTCGAGGAAGTCGTCATCGACGTCGACGAGGAACATGCCGGCGTCGTCGTGCAGAAGATGTCGGAGCGCAAGGCCGAGATGGTCGAGCTGCGCCCGTCCGGCGGCAACCGCCAGCGCATCGTCTTCCACGCGCCGACGCGCGGTCTGATCGGCTACCAGTCGGAACTGTTGACCGACACGCGCGGCACCGCCGTGATGAACCGTCTGTTCCATGCCTATGAGCCCTACAAGGGCGAACTGCCGGGCCGCACCAACGGCGTGCTGATCTCCAACGAGCAGGGCGAGTCCGTGGCCTACGCCATGTGGAACCTTGAAGACCGCGGCCCGATGGTCATCGATCCGGGCGTCAAGGTCTATCAGGGCATGATCATCGGTATCCACTCCAGGGACAACGACCTCGAAGTCAACGTTCTGAAGGGCAAGAAGCTGACCAACATCCGCGCCGCCGGCAAGGACGAGGCGGTCAAGCTCACCCCGCCGATCCGCATGACGCTGGAACGCGCGCTGGCCTGGATCCAGGACGACGAGCTGGTCGAAGTGACGCCGAAGACCATTCGCCTGCGCAAGCTCTATCTCGACCCGAACGAGCGCAAGCGCTTCGAGAAGTCGGCCAAGGTGGTCGGCGCGGCGTAATCTTCTGATTCCTTGTAAAAAAAGGGGCGGAGCACCGGGTGCTCCGCCCCTTTTTCATTCAACCGCCGGCTGCCGAGATGATGGCTTCGCGGTCGGGTTCACCCTCCAGATGGATCAGCACGATCGTCCCCTCGTGAGCCGCTCTGCGCAGGGCTTTGGCCCCGTCCGGCCTTACGGTCAGCAATCGCCTCTCTTGCAAGGCCTGAAGCCGCGACCGCGAGATGCCGAGTTCGTTGGCAAGCAGGCGGTCGAGGCGGAGCGATATCCGCATTTCCAACCCAAGCCTGAGTTCCAGCGCTGTCGCGCTTTCGCTTGTCTCCCCAACCAGATGCCTTTTCACGGCGACATCGGGGAACTCCTCGACATGTCCTACCTGATTGCGTAGCGCGGAGACGTCGAAGGCATGGCGCCGGGCCAGCCCCGGATCATTGCTTTCGAGCGCCTGCAGCAGCGCCGGTTCGATGTCGCGGCGGTTGCAGCGTTCGAGAATGCCGAAGTTCCAGGAATTGTCGCAATCGACGCAGCGATAGATCAGCCACACGTCGATGCGCTTGCCGTTGGCGTTGACGCGGAATTTTTCGCTGCAGCGATACGCCTTCACGCCGCCGCAGCGATTGCAGTTGATGAGGGGTCGAGGAGCAATTGCGGGCGCGATCGCCCAGTGGATACGCACAGTGCCGGACATGCCGATAAGCCCTTCCCGTCGGGAAGTTCATCAGGTCGGCAATCTCGAGATGCCCATGCGGGCGCGGCGTGGCGGTAGGCTGCGGAGATTGTGAAGTCAGGTGTCGCTGGCGGAAAGCGCGCGACAGCGGTTCAGCAGTGCCAAACCGGTCTCGAACCGCCGCCAGAGGAACACATGAAAATGAAAACAGGCATCGCGAATGCGGCGCCATGCAGGTGTGTCGGGGGAGTTGACGAGACCGGCGGTTACGTAGGCAAAGTGAAGCTCAGAAATTGTTTCGCGGCGGTTCTTCTAGCTGCGGGACGCGGAAACGGCAAGGGATCGCGAGCAAGGGATCGCGAGCATGGGATCGCGAGCATGGAGGCCCGGGCTGCCGACCAAAGTGACTACCTTGTCTTTGCCAATGCTGCTGTTGCTGGCTAGTGTGGCAGTCAAACCTCAATCCGAGATCCTGCCATGCATCTCACCTCGCTGCTCATTTTCGCCGCCGCCCTGTTTGTCGCTGCCGGTTCACCGGGCCCCTCGATCGCGGCTCTGGTCGCGCGTGTCATCTCGAAGGGCTTTCGTGACGTGTTCCCGTTCCTGCTCGCCATGTGGATCGGCGAGGGCATCTGGCTGTCGCTGGCGGTGTTCGGGCTGGCCGTTGTGGCGCAGACCTTCCACTTCGCCTTTGTCGTGGTGAAATGGGTCGGCGTCGCCTATCTCGCCTACCTCGCCTGGAAGATGTGGACCGCACCTGTCGACGCCAGGGAAGGCGAGATGCCGCGCGAGGATTCTCCGGTGAAACTGTTCTTCGCCGGCATGGCGGTGACGCTCGGCAACCCCAAGATCATGATGTTCTACCTGGCGCTGCTGCCGACCATCATCGACCTGGCCTCGGTCAGCATCGTCGGCTGGGTCGAGTTGACGGCGACCATGGCCGTGGTGCTCATCGCCATCGATCTCGCCTGGGTGCTCGCCGCCTCGCAGGCGCGCAAGCTGCTGAAGAGCAAGCGCGCCATGAAGATCGCCAACCGCATCAGCGCCACGACGATGGCCGGCGCTGCCGCGGCCATCGCGGCGCGGTCCTGAACCGGCGCGTCAACCCATCATATTGAGGATCGGCGCGATCTCGACGTTGCAGTTCGGCTCCATCAGGATCGGACAATCCTTGGCCTTGCTGGTGGCGTCGTCGATGTCTTTCGCCTCGATGATCGAATAGCCGCCGGTCGGGTTGCTGCCGCCATTGTTCTCGACCTTGCCGCCGGGCAGGACGGTTTTCGACATGCCAACCGGATTGCCACGGTCGACCACAGCCGAGCCAAGTTTTCCGAACCAGCCCGTCCAGCTGTCCGTCAACGCCTTTAGATCGGCCTCGGTCGCCGGCATCTTGCCGGAACCGTGATAGACGTAGAGAAACTTCGCCATGTTCTCCTCCCTTCATCCGCGGCATCGAACCGGCATGCGGTCACGCCGCGCGCCGATCATCGGACCAAACGGGCAAACAATCAACGAAGATGAGGGATAGCTGATATAAGGCGGGCAGGATTCCGGCCGCCGCGCCTCACCTTGCCATGGCGTGGTATTCGTCGTTCGGCCGCATGTCGATCGCCGCCGCCACGCGGTTCGACATGTTGAAGAAGGCAGCGGTCGAGGCGATGTCCCAGATGTCGCGGTCGGTGAAGCCGGCCTGACGCAGCGCGGCCCGATCGGCCTCGACGATCTTGGCCGGCTCTTCGGTCAGCTTGACGGCGAATTCGAGCATTGCGGTCTGCTTGGGCGAAAGATCGGCGGCACGGAAATTCATCACCATCATCTCGCCGAGCGCAGGGTCGCCGGACAGCTGGCGCACCGCCGCGCCATGCGCGGTCAGGCAGTAATAGCAGTGGTTGATGGAGGAGACGGCGACCGCGATCATCTCGCGCTCCAGCTTCGACAGGCCAGACTCGCCCAGCATCAGATCGTTGTACATGTCGGTGAAGGCGCGCAGTTTCTTGTCGTCGAAAGCGTAGGCCTTGAGCACGTTGGGAACGAGGCCGAGCTTCTCCTCGCATTTGGCGAAATAGGCTCTTGTCGGCTCGCTCAACTCTTCGGGAGCCAGATCAAGCGCCGAAATTTTGCCGTTCATTGGTCATCTCTCCACCCTGGATGATGGCTTGCCGCCGAATTCCGACAATTCTTGGCAAGCCGTCAAACCTTTGTCGCCAAACAGCGGTCATCTGCTACCATAGTCTCAAAAGCATGCGACGGGAGGCAAGAAGCATCATGGCCAGCGTGAAAACCGCAGCTAAGTCGAAGAAGAAGCCAACAGCGGCGGCGAAAACGGAGGAAAGGCCAGCCAGGCTTGCCGATTATTTGCTCGCCCGAGCGCCGGCCGAAGACATCGCGGCCTATGAAGTGGCCGACCTCGAACGCGCCGCCGACCTCGCCGGTCAGGCGGTCGCCGGGCACAAGAAGGGTGAGTGCGTCGTCGCCGTCGAAGCCGATTCGGGTGTGTTCCGTGACGGCCGGCCGGTCACGGTCATCACCGTCGTCAACGACAACATGCCGTTCCTGTTCGATTCCATCCTCGGCGAGGTCACCGAAACCGCCGGCGAGCCGAGCCTGGTCACCCACCCGGTCATCACGGTTCGCCACGGCAAGGGCGGAGTGGAAGAGATCCTCGGCGACGGCAATTTCGCCAAGGACGACGGCAGCCACGATCGGCTGAGTGTGATCCACGTTCATATTCCACGGGTGACGGTCGAAGCTGCGAGCGGCTTGACCGAGCGGCTGCGCAAGATGCTCGGCCAGGTCCACGCCGCCGTCAACGACTGGAGGCCGATGCTGGCCCGGCTCGACCAGGCGATCTCGGAATTCCGCTATTCGGCTGTGCCGCTCGACAAGAAGAGCGTCGCCGAGGCGATAGCTTTCCTGGAGTGGCTGCGCGACGACAATTTCACCTTCCTCGGCATGCGCGAATTCAAATACACCGGCGGCGAGGAAAGCGGCACGCTGGAGCGCGCCGACAAGGCCGGCCTCGGCATCCTGACGGATCCCGACGTGCTGGTGCTCAGGCGCGGCACCGAAGCGGTGACGACGACACCGGAAATCCGCGCCTTCCTGCACGGGCCGGAGCCGCTGATCGTTACCAAGGCCAATGCCAAGTCGCTGGTGCACCGCCGCATCTATCTCGATTACATCGGCATCAAGACCTACACCGCCAAGGGCGCGTTGGCGGGCGAATTGCGCATCGTTGGCCTGTTCACCTCGACCGCCTACACGCGCTCGGTGATGAAGATTCCCTATCTCAGGTCCAAGGCCGAAACCATCATCGCAAAGTCCGGCTTCGACCGTCACGACCACTCCGGCAAGGCACTGATCAACGTGCTGGAGAGCTATCCGCGCGATGAACTGTTCCAGGTGCCGGTGCCGATCCTGAGAAAGCACGCCGCGGCCATTCTCGGCCTGGTCGAGCGGCCGCGGGTGCGGGCGCTGGTGCGCGCCGACCAGTTCGACCGCTTCGTCTCGATCCTCGTCTTCGTGCCGCGCGACCGCTACGACAGTGTCGTGCGCGAGAAGATCGGCGCCTATCTGAAAACCGTTTTCGAGGGCCGGCTGTCGGCCTATTACCCGGCCTTTCCCGAAGGCGGGCTGGCGCGCGTGCATTTCATCATCGGCCGTTCCGGCGGCAAGACGCCGAAAGTCGACCAGGCGACGATCGAGGCGGCGATCCGAGACATCGTGCGCACCTGGGAGGATGCCCTTTCCGACGCGGCGGATGCCCATGGCGGCGACCAGGCGCTGAAGGCGATCGCCGCGAGGCTGCCGGAGAGCTATCGCGATTCGTTCAGCGCGGCGGAGGCATTGGTCGATGCCGGGCGCATCGCCAAGATCGGCGCCGACAATCCGATCGCCATCGACTACTACCGCCATGCCGAGCAGAAGCCGCATCAGGCGGCGCTGAAGATCTTTCACCATGCCAGCCCGGTGGCGCTGTCGCGTCGGGTTCCGCTGCTGGAAAACATCGGCTTTCGCGTCATCAGCGAGCGCACCTTCGAGGTTGGTGACGTGCAGTCCGGCCGGGTCTTCATCCACGACATGGAGTTGGAGAACAGCTATGGCAAGCCGATCGACCTCGGCGATGGCGGCGCGCTGTTCGAGGACGCGTTCCTGTCGGTCTGGCGCGGCGATGTCGACAATGACGGCTATAACTGCCTTGCCCAGACCGCCGGCCTGTGGTCCGGCGAAATCACCATCCTGCGCGCCTATGGCCGCTATCTGCAGCAGGTCGGCATTCCACAAAGCCAGGACTTCATCGCCGCGGCACTGAACCGCTATCCCGACATCGCGCGCGGCCTGCATGCGCTGTTCATCGCCCGGCTTGGCCCGACCGCCGAGGGCGAAGGCGTGGTGGCAGCCAAGCATCTCAAGGCCAAGATCAAGGATGCGCTCGAAGATGTGCCCAACATCGATGACGACACCATCATCCGCCGCTACCTCAATCTGATCGAGGCCTCGCTGCGCACCAATCATTTCGTTGCCGATACGAAGGAGAAAGGCCAGTCGCTGGCAATCAAGCTCGATTCGCAAGCGGTGGAAGGGCTGCCGGCGCCACGGCCGTGGCGGGAGATCTTCGTCTACGGTTCCGAGGTCGAGGGCCTGCATCTGCGCTTCGGCCCGGTGGCGCGCGGCGGCCTGCGCTGGTCTGACCGCGCCCAGGACTACCGCACCGAGGTGCTCGGCTTGGTCAAGGCGCAACAGGTCAAGAACGCGGTCATCGTGCCGGTCGGCGCCAAGGGCGGCTTCTATCCGAAAAAGCTGCCGATGAGCGCCGGGCGCGACGCGATCTTCGAGGCCGGCACATCGGCCTACAAGAATTTCGTCTCCAGCCTTTTGTCGATCACCGACAATATCGGGCTGGACGGCGTCATTCCACCGGCCGGCGTCGTCAGGCGCGATCAGGACGATCCGTACTTCGTCGTCGCCGCCGACAAGGGCACGGCGACCTTCTCCGACACCGCCAACGCGATCTCCGAGAAGCACGGCTTCTGGCTCGATGACGCCTTCGCCAGCGGCGGCTCGGCCGGCTACGACCACAAGAAGATGGGCATCACCGCCAAAGGCGCCTGGGAAGCGGTCAAGCGGCATTTCCGCGAGATCAACCGCGACATCCAGACGTCGCCCTTCACGGTTGTCGGTGTCGGCGACATGTCCGGCGACGTGTTCGGCAACGGCATGCTGCTATCGCCGAAGACAAGGCTGATCGCCGCCTTCGACCATCGCGACATCTTCATCGATCCGGACCCGGACATGGCGGCCTCGATGGCCGAGCGCGAGCGCATGTTCGCTCTCGCTCGCTCATCCTGGCAGGACTACGACAAGAGCAAGCTTTCGGAAGGCGGCATCATCGTCTCGCGCAACCAGAAGTCGATCACCTTGCCGGCGGCATCGGCGGCGGCGATCGGCTTGGCCAAGACGACCGCCACGCCGGTCGAGATCATGACCGCCATCCTCAAGGCGCCAGTCGATCTCCTGTGGTTCGGCGGCATCGGCACCTATCTCAGGGCGTCGACCGAAACCAATGCCGAGGTCGGCGACCGCGCCAACGATGCCGTCCGCATCACGGCACTTGACGTTCGCGCCAAGGTGATCGGCGAAGGCGCCAATCTTGGCGTCACGCAGCGGGCGCGCATCGAGTTCGGCATGAATGGCGGCCGCTGCAATTCCGACGCCATCGACAATTCGGGCGGCGTCAACTGCTCCGACGTCGAGGTCAACATCAAGATCGCGTTGGCGTCGGCCATGCGCAAGGGATCGCTGACGCGCCCGGCGCGCAACAAGCTGCTGGCCGAGATGACCGGCGAGGTCGGCTCGCTGGTGCTGTCGAACAACTACCAGCAGACGCTGGCGCTTTCGATCGCGCGCAAGCGCGGGCTCGCCGACATCGCGCATCAGGCCCGGTTCATGACCGCGCTCGAGGCCCGCGGCCTGCTCGACCGTGCCGTCGAGACGCTGCCGTCGCCGGCAGCACTTGCCGAGCGCGAGGCACGCGGCGAGCCGCTGACCCGGGCAGAGCTCGGCGTGCTGCTCGCCTACGCCAAGATCGTGCTGTTTTCCGACATCGTCGTCAGCGACGTGCCTGATGATGCGCATTTCGACCGCGACCTGATGGGCTATTTCCCGGACCGGATGGGCAAGAAATACGCCGCCGAGATCCATAGCCATAGGCTGCGCCGCGAGATCATTGCCCGTGTCGTCGCCAACGACCTCGTCAATCGCGGCGGCCCGTCCTTCGTCAACCGGCTGCAGGAAGCCACAGGCCGCACCGCCGCCGACGTGGTGTGCACCTTCGCAGTGGTGCGCGACGGCTTTGCGCTGCCGGCGCTCTATCGCGAGATCGACGCGCTCGACAGCCAGGTCGACGGCCAGGTGCAGCTCGATCTCTACCAGATGGTTAGCCGGCTGATCTATGTGACCAGCGGCTGGTATCTGAAGAACGATGCCGGCATGGCGCCGCTCGGTCAGCGCATCGCCGAGTTGCAGGAAGCGCGCAAGGCGCTGGAGCCGAAACTTGTTTCGCTGCTGCCGGCCTTTTCACGCGAGCGGATCGAGGAGAAGCGGCACGGGCTGTTCAAAGCCGGCGCGCCGGATCGATTGGCCGGGCAGTTGGCGCTGAGTGAGGTGGCGGAATTGATCCCCGACATCGCCCTGACGGCGCGCACCGCCGGTGCCGACATCGTCGCCGCGGCCAAGGCGTTCTTCGCCGTCAGCGACGCCTTCCGCATCCCGCGCGTCGAGGACGCCGCGCGCTCGATCACGCCTTCGGACTATTATGACCAACTCGCTCTGTCCCGTGCCACCGACACGATCGGCGCGGCGCGGCGTGGCATCGCGGTGGCGGCACTCACCGGCCATGCCGATACGGCGGATCCGGTGGTGGCCTGGCTGGAAGCCGGCGGCGAGCGGGTGGCGCGCATCCGCGAGCGGCTGCAGGCGCTGACCGAAGGCGGCGACATCACCGTGTCGCGGCTGTCGGTGGCGTCGGGCCTGATGAGCGATCTGACGGCGATGTGAGGCCGATAGCGTGCATAGCAGCTTGGCGCATGCATTGTCATGCCGCGCTGGTCGACCCCCACTCCGTCTCGGCTTCGCCGAGCCACCTCTCCCCCGATCGACGGGGCAGAGGAAAGGCGCCAGGCTCTTTGCCGTCAACGCGCGTCCAGCAACGCTCCTTTCCTTTCCCTCCGGAGGGGGGAAAGGTGGCGCTGCGAAGCAGCGACGGATTGGGGGAACCACGTGGCAATCAAGCCTCGGCCGATCAGTCACGCTAATCACACAAGATGTGCGCACAGCGTAGCTTTCGTGGGGTACGGAACCCAGGAGCAATGAACGGCAGCTGGACGCTTGTCATTTGCGCGGTCATGAAAAACATGCAGACATGGCGCCCGACACGGGCGCGGCCGGGGGAATCATCATGGCGGTAGAAACAGTGCAGCGTGCATCCGGACGCGGCATCTGGGGATGGATGTTCTTCGACTGGGCGGCGCAGCCGTTCTTCACGGTCGTCACCACCTTCATCTTCGGTCCCTATTTCGTTTCGCGCATGGCTGGTGATCCCAACACCGGCCAGGCCGTCTGGGGCTACGGCATCGCCGCCGCCGGGCTGGTCATCGCGGTGCTGTCGCCGATCCTCGGCTCGATCGCCGACCAGACCGGGCCGCGCAAGCCGTGGATCGCCTTCTTCGCCGCGATCAAGATCACCAGCCTTATCCTGCTGTGGTTCGCGGCGCCCGGCTCGAACCTGTTCCTGGTCGTGGCGCTGTTCTCGCTGGCTTCCGTGGCTGCCGAGTTCTCCACCGTGTTCAACGATTCCATGATGCCGCGGCTGGTGCCGAAGAGCGAGATCGGCCGCATCTCCAACGTCGCCTGGGGCCTCGGCTACCTCGGCGGCATGATCGCGCTGATCTTCGTCGTCACCTGCCTGGCCGGTTCGCCGGAGACCGGCAAGACGATCATCGGCATCGACCCGCTGTTCGGGCTCGACCCGAAGCTCGGCGAAGACGCCAGGGCCACCGGACCGCTATCGGCCGGCTGGTATTTCCTGTTCATCCTGCCGATGTTCTTCTTCACGCCGGACGCCATCAAGGGCATCCCGATCGGGCCCGCGGTGCGCGAAGGCCTGTCGGAGCTGAAATCGACCCTGGCCGAGGTGCGCAAGCGCGGCGGCATCTTCCGCTTCCTCGTCGCCCGCATGATCTACCAGGACGGCGTCAACGCCCTGCTGGCGCTCGGCGGCACCTTCGCGGCAGGCATGTTCCACTGGTCGATCACCGAGATCGGCATGTTCGGCATCATCCTCAACGTGGTCGCCATCTTGGGCTGCTGGGTCGCCGCACGGCTGGACACCGCGCTCGGCTCAAAGGCCGTGGTGATGATTGCGCTGGTCATGCTGTCGGTCGCCACCATCGGCGTCGTCTCGACCGGCCCGGGCTTCACGCTGCTCGGCCTGATCCAGCTGCCGACCACCGATTCCGGCGGGCTGTTCGGCACGGCGGCGGAGAAGGCCTACATCCTGTACGGCCTGCTCATCGGACTGGCTTTCGGTCCTGTGCAGGCGTCGTCACGTTCCTACATGGCGCGCAGCGTCACGGCCGCCGAATCCGGCCGCTATTTCGGCATCTACGCGCTGGCCGGCCGCGCGACCAGTTTCCTGGCGCCGTTCCTGGTGGCGACGATCACCGCGGTGAGCGACTCGGCCCGGCTCGGCATGGCGGTGATCATCCTGTTCTTGGCTATAGGTATGGCGATCCTGCTCAGGACGCCTTATCCGGCGGATCGGCCGGTGGAATAGCGCCTCTTCCTTCTCCCCTTGCGGGAGAAGGTGGCCGAGCGAAGCTCGGTCGGATGAGGGGTGCGCCAGGGAACGCCAACGCCTCACTCCGCTGGAACACCCCTCAACCGTCTCGGCGCTGTCGCGCCGATCCACCTTCTCCCACAAGGGGAGAAGGAAAAAGGTGCTTCAATGCCTGAAATGCCTGACGCCCGTGAATACCATGGCGATGCCATGCTTATCGGCGGCGGCGATGACGTCGTCGTCGCGCATCGAGCCGCCGGGCTGGATCACCGCTGTGGCGCCGGCTTCGATGGCTGACAGCAAACCGTCGGCGAAGGGGAAGAAGGCGTCGGAGGCGACGACCGAGCCCTTGGTCAGTGGCTCCGCCATGCCGGCCGCTTCCGCCGCGTCGAGCGCCTTGCGGGCGGCGATGCGTGAGGAATCGACGCGGCTCATCTGGCCGGCGCCGATGCCGACGGTGGCGCCGTCCTTGGCGTAGACGATGGCATTCGACTTGACGTGCTTGGCTACGCGGAAGGCGAATTTGAGGTCGGCCATTTCGGCCGGGGTCGGCGCGCGCTTCGTCACCACCTTCAGCTCGAGCTCGTCGACCACGGCATTGTCGCGGCCCTGGACCAGCATGCCGCCGGCAACAGACTTGACTGTCGTACCGGGCGAACGCGGATCGGGCAGGCCTCCGGTAACCAGCAGGCGCAGGTTCTTCTTCGCGGCGACGATCGCCGCCGCCTCGTCGGTTGCGTCTGGCGCAATGATCACCTCGGTGAAGGTTTTCACGATCTCCTCGGCCGCCTCGGCGTCGAGGGTGCGGTTCACGGCGACGATGCCGCCGAAGGCCGAGACCGGGTCGCAGGCCAGCGCCTTGGCGTAGGCGGCTTTCAGCGAGGCGCCCTCGGCGACGCCGCACGGGTTGGCATGCTTGATGATCGCCACGGCGGCGGAGCGGCCGGGATCGAATTCGCCGGCCAGTTCGAAGGCGGCGTCGGTGTCGTTGATGTTGTTGTAGGACAGCTGCTTGCCCTGCAGCTGGCGCGCCGTGGCGACGCCCGGCCGCTTGTCGCCATTGACGTAGAAGCCGGCGCCCTGATGCGGGTTTTCGCCATAGCGCATCACCTCGGCCAGTCTGCCGCCGAAGGCGCGCCAGGTCGGATGCTCGATGTCGAGTGCCTCGGCGAACCAGCCGGAGATCGCCGCGTCATAGCTGGCGGTGCGGGCAAAGGCCTTGGCGGCCAGCTTCTTGCGGAAATCCAGCGACAGCGAGCCGATGTTCATCTCCAGCGCGTTCAGCACCGAGGCGTAGTCGCCGGGATCGGTGACGATGGCGACGTAGGCATGGTTCTTCGCCGAGGCGCGGATCATCGCCGGGCCGCCGATGTCGATGTTCTCGACGATCGCGGCGTAGTCGGCGCCGGAGCGGCGCACTTCCTCGAACGGATAGAGATTGGAGACGACGAGATCGATCGGCTCGATGCCATATTTGCGCATCGCCGCCGAATGTTCGGGATCGTCGCGCACGCCAAGCAGCGCGCCATGCACCGATGGATGCAGCGTCTTGACGCGGCCATCCATGATCTCGGGAAAGCCGGTGAGCTCGGAAACGTCGCGCACCGTCATGCCGGCCTCGGCGATCGCCCTGGCGGTGCCGCCGGTCGAGACCAGTTCGACGCCGGCCGCGGCCAATGCCCTGGCGAAGTCGATCAGGCCGGTCTTGTCGAAAACGGAGAGCAGGGCACGGCGGACGGGAACGAGGTCCGGTGCGGGAATGTTCTTGGCGGCGAGGGCCATGGGCTGGCGGCCTTTCACGGCTGGTGTGATGGATGCCCGCGCCGTAGCATATGAGGCCCGGAAATCAAGCGCCGCGCGTCATTCGACGGCTTCATACGCAATTTGGCGGCATCCAGTATAAGCTCATCTGCTCGCGATGGAGGAAAACCTATGGCATTCGTGCGTATTGGCCAGTTCAGGGCGTTGCCGGACACGACGGAGCAGTTGCGGGCCGTCTACGAGGCCGAGGCGATCCCCGCCATCCGCGCCGCCAACGGCAATATCAGCGCAGTGCTGCTGCAGCAGCACCAGGCGCGCGACACGTTCATGGCAATCACCGTTTGGAGCACGGCCGAGGATGCCGAGCGCTATGACCGAAGCGGCGAGGCGGCGGCGATGGTCGACAAGATCCGCTTCGCCTTCGCCGGCCCGCCATCGCTCAGCACCTATCAGGCCTTCGGTATCCCGCAGCAGGCTTGAGCGAGCCGACTGGTTTGGCGGCGGTTCAGTTGTTTTCCGGATAGCCGGCGATGCTGGTGCGCGTCAGCTGCCAGTGGACTTCGGACACGTCCGACGCCTTGAAGGCAAGCACGATCTGGCGGTTGCGGCGCGGGCCGCCAAGACCGGCGAAATAGATCGATTCCTCGACCTCCGGCACCACTTCGGCCGAGGTGAACACCCAGGTATCGGCCTGATCGGCGGTCAGCACCAGGCGGTCATGCTCGTCCTGCAAAAGGTTGATGTCTGGATGGACATGGAAGCGCACCGTGATGAAGTCGCGGCCATTGTTGCGGATCGCGGCATTGCCGGGCCGCTGGAACCGATCCCTGCCGGCGAGCACATTGCCGTTCGAGGACAGCTTCAGGTCGCGCTCATGCAGGAAGCCGAAGCGCTGGAGATAGCCGTCATGACGGGCGATGAAGCCGTGAACGCCCTTCTGGTCGGTGCGCTTGCACTGGACATGCTGCGGGCCGCCGATCAAGGGGGAACCCAGCTGGTCGTTGACCCGCAGCGAATGGGTGAACCGCGCCGACGAGGTGTCGTTGATGGTGGCGGTCGAGTGCGCGGCGGTGGCGCGGGCCAGCGGCCGGAACTCGGCCGCGCCATAGGTGTCGATGCCGGCGTTGACGATGTAATGCTGGCGGCCCGACGACAGCTCGAAGGCAAGACAGCCGGCGTGGGCCGCGTTGGACACGTCGACCGGCGGCGGCAGGCCGGTATCGGCTATGACGGTGGTACCGCCCATCGACAGCCGCTCATAGCCCGAATGCGGCGCGTGCAGCAGCGGAGCTCCGGCGGTGTCGTCGTGGCGCAGGATGGTAGCGATGCGGTCGTGGATCGTGGCGCCCATGCCGTTGAAGCGGGCCAGGCTGCCGTCCTGGTGGCGGAAGAAGCGCAGCGCCGGCAGCATGCGGTCGATGGCGCCGATCAGCGCCTGCGGCGGCGCCTCCGCCTGGTTGGCGTAGGTCTGTCGCAGCGGCAAAAGGTCGGCGAGGATTTCCAGCACCGTCATCGGATTGCGTGAGATATGGCCGCCGTCGGCGAGGATCTGGCGGTTGAGTTCCTCGGCCAGCTTGCGGGTGGCGCCGCGCAGCGCCGAAGCCGGTGCCGGCAGGGAAAGTGCCGCGAAGGCCAGCGCGATGCGGGCCCGCAGCCGGTCCTTGCCGTCAGGCATTTCGCGGGCCATCGACCTCAGGTAGCGGATCTGGACGGCCAGCGATTTCAGGAAGGCGCGATAGAACGGAAACTCCGCGCCTTGCAGCACCACGGAAGAATGCTGCAGCCAGGCGATGATGCGCTTGGCCGTGATGCCAGGTTCCCAGGCGATGCCGGAAATATGGCTGCCATGCATGGTGATCCAGTCGGAAACCAGAGCGCGGGCATTGGCGGCGGCAAGCTCGGTGCCGGCTGCACGCATATGGCGAAGCCAGCGAAAGCCATGCAGCGTCTTTTGCCAGCCGTGATTTGGAACATTGATCTGGAAGGGTGACTTGCCGCCAGTCTCGACCAGATGCCCCGACAAGGGATAGCGGCCGTAATAGATCTCGAGCGCGATCTGCGGGTCGGCGAGGCGCAAGTCCGGCGGCGCGATCAGCACGCGTTCGGGCGTGCGCCCGGAATAGCGCCAGCGATAGACTGGCCCGGCGCGCAAGCGCCGGCGCGTCTTGCGCCAGAACTCCTTCGCGACAAGCGTCCAAAGACGCGTCGTGTTGCTGGCAACCAGTGCCAAAAGCCCTCCTGAACGTCCTCTACCCCGGTGCAAGTTTATATGATTCAAGAACTTATGCGAAGCCGATTTCGCCTGATCGAGCCACTTCACGCGGCCGTGGCCGGGTCGTCCCTAAAAAAGTCACGTCTTTTCCGGGTCATACACCCGGTTCATGCCGCGACTTATGTCCTCTTGTGGCGGTGGCGATCGGCACAAGGCATAGTGCCGGCTGGTCATGGGCGAAAGGGTCCAGGTCGGTTTTCCACCCATGGGAAGAGTTGAGATACCAAGCTATTGTTCTGCCAAAGTCGAAGCCATCCAGGTGATTGAAATGTCGATATCAGCCGGCGAACAGGCATTGCGGGGCGCCCCGCCGGTTGCCTTGACAGCCAACGGCAAGGTGCTGTCAACGATGCCGAACAGGCTGGGCTACCTTTCCCCGACGAACCCTTCCGTCGGCGTCGAGGCCATTCGCCGCCTTTTTGGAACGCAAGGCTATGTCTGGCTGAAAGGGCTCTTGCCGCGCGGTGAAGTGATCGAGTTTCGCGGCTGGGTGCTTTCCCATCTTGCCGATAGCGGACTTTTGAAGCCGGCGACCAACCCTTCGCTCGGTATCGCTTCCGACAGTGCTATCGATCACCAGCTCGCCAATCGCCGCTTGATGTCGGTGGTCCGTTCGACAGCCTATGAGGGCTTTTGCGCGCAGCCGCGCCTATCGCGCCTGATGGACGCTTTCACGGGCGGGTTATCCTACCTGCACAAGCGAAAGATCATGCGCTTCACCTTGCCCGGCACCGCCACCGCGACGCCCGCGCACTACGACCTCGTCTATCTGCGCGGCGGCACAAGCCGCGTGGTGACGGCCTGGATACCGATCGGCGATGCCTCGATCGACATGGGAGGTCTCATCTACCTGGAGGGATCGCATGCCATCGGCGCTACCCTGGAGGCACAATTCGCCAAGGAAAATGCCGATCTCGGTCCCGAGGAACGCATCAGCGCCTACAACCGCAATATGACAGAGGGTGGCTGGGTGTCGAAGGACCTGCCCCACATGGCGGAACGGTTCGATACAAGGTGGCTGATGGCGGATTTCGAGGCGGGCGACATCGTCCTTCACTCACCCTACATGATCCATGCCTCCACGACCAACCAGAGCAAAAACGGACTGATCCGGCTGTCGACGGATATCCGCTACCAGAATGTCGACGACGAAATCGATGCTCGTTGGAGCAACCACTGGAGTCTGGACGACATGCTTTAGGGTGTGTTGATATTCAGGTGAGACCGGCCTGCAAATGGCCGCTTCCTGCGCTTCCGGTGCTCACGTACGAAAAGTACGCTCCGCTCCGGTTCTCGGAAGCCACCATTTTCGACTCGGTCTGACCTGAATCTCAGCACACCCTAGGCGATATTCAGGGTGATGCCGGCCTGACCTGAACGCGCCCTAAACTGCCCGGCGCATGCGCGCGGCGAAGAAGCCGTCCAGACCCGAGCGCTCCGGCGCTCCGAGATCGAGATCCGCGGGCGTGGTGCGCAAAGTGCCTTGCGCCGTCAAGAACGAATCAATGCCGGCAATCTCGCCCTGATGCAGGGGATCGTCGGCGACTGTCGGCGTCGCCTTGAGGAACGCGCGATGGAGGTTCTCGCCTTCGATCGGGTCGAGCGAACAATTGGAAAAGACGATCCGTCCGCCCGGCCTGACCAGGGTGACGGCGCGGGCCAGCAGTCTGCCTTGCAGGTCGGCGAGTTTTTCGACATCGGCCGCCGTCTTGGTCCAGGGCACGTCGGGATGCCGGCGCACCGTGCCGGTCGACGAGCAGGGCGCATCGAGGAGCACGGCGTCGAACAGCTCCGCCGGCTCGTATTTAATGAGGTCGGCCTGGACGATGTCCGCGGCAAGGCCGAGGCGGTCGAGATTCTGCGCCAGCCGGGCCAGCCGGTTCTTCGAGGTGTCGACAGCGGTGACCCTGGCTCCGGCCAGGATCAACTGCGCGGTCTTGCCGCCGGGCGCCGCGCAGAGATCGGCGACGCGCAGCCCCCTGACATCGCCGAACAGCCGGGCGGGAAAGCTGGCCGCCGCATCCTGCACCCACCAGGCGCCCTCCGCGAAGCCGGGCAGTTCGATAACGGGGCCGGCAAGATTTTCCACTCGAACCGTTCCGGTCGGCAGCACGATGCCGCCGAGCTTTTCGGCCCACAGCTCGGGATCGGCCTTGACCGTGAAGTCGACCGGCGCCTCGTGCCGGTGGGCGGCGAGAATTTGTTTCGCCTTGTCGGCGCCATAGGCGGCCTTCAGCCGGTCGGAGAACCATTTTGGCGCTTCGTCGGTGGCGGCAAGGGCGGCAGGCAGTTCCGTGTCCTTGGCACGCGCCAGGGTGCGCAGCACGCCGTTGACCAGGCCGGAGAAGCGCTGCGTGCGCGGGTCGGATTTGGCGTGGGTCACCGCCAGGTCGACAGCGGCGCTGTCGGGAATATCGAGGAACAGGATCTGCGCGGCCGCCACATGCAGGATGTGGGACAAAGCGCTGGCGTTGGGCGGCAGCGGCTTTTCCAGGCGCCGCGCCAGCAATCCCGTAATGGTCATGCGATAGCGCAGCGCGGTGACCAGGATGGCGCGCACCAGGCCACGGTCGCGCGGATCGAGCGCCTTGTATTGCGGATGGCCGTTCTCGTGGTCGGTCAGGCCGTCGAGCGGCGTCCTGGCATCGATGACGGCGGCAAGCAGCCGCGCAGCCGCCTTGCGGGCAGCGAGACCGGCGACGAATTCGCCGCCGTCCTTGTGTTCCTGCTCGCCTGAAACCGTGCGTCGAGGTCCTCTGTCCGCCACGCTCACGACCACCGGCCCTTGGGCCCGGTCGGGTTGCGACCCCATGGATTGGAGTTCGGCTTGGCGGGTTCGGCGGACTGTTCCGGTGCGGCCGGCTTGCCCCACGGTCCGGCCGATTGCGGTTCGTCGGCCTGCGGCGGCGCCGGCGCCCTGCGTTCCGCCGTCCGGGGGGCACTGTCGCCCATCCGCCGCGCCATTTCCTGCAGCGCAGCGATGCGGTTCTCGGTGGCCGGGTGGGTGGAGAACAGACTGTCCATGCGCTCGCCGTGTAGGGGATTGATGATGAAGAGATGCGCCATCGCGGGATTGCGCTCGGCATCGGGGTTGGGAATGCGTTCGGCGCCACGGGCGATCTTGTCAAGCGCCGATGCCAGCCACAGCGGGTGTCCACAGATTTCGGCGCCGCGCCGGTCGGCCTCGTATTCGCGGGTGCGGCTGACCGCCATCTGCACGATCATCGCGGCGAAGGGCGCCACGATCATCGCCGCCAGCACGCCGACAAAGCCGAACGGGTTGTTGTCGCGGTTGCCGCCGAGGAAGAAAGCGAAGTTGCCGAGCATCGAGATGGCGCCGGCAAAGGTGGCGACGATGGTCATGGTTAGCGTGTCGCGATGCTGGACGTGGGCGAGTTCGTGCGCCATGACGGCCGCGACTTCCTCATGGGTCAGCCGCTGCAGCAAGCCGGTGGAGGCGGCGACCGCCGCGTTCTGCGGATTGCGGCCGGTGGCGAAGGCGTTCGGCTGGGGACTGTCGATCAGATAGGTTTTGGGCATCGGCAGGCCGGCCTGCTGGGCCAGCGCCTGGACGATGGCGTAATATTCCGGCGCGTTCTTCTCGTCGACCTCGACGGCATGGTTCATCGACAGCACCATCTTGTCGGCGTTCCAGTAGCTGAACAAATTGGTGCCGGCGGCGATCACCAGCGCGATCATCATGCCGCCCGACCCGCCGATCAGGAAGCCGACGCCCATGAACAGCGCTGTCATCGCGGCAAGAAGCATGGCGGTGCGAATGGTGTTCATCGGCTGCTCCTGTCCAGATCGCGAAAGGGGGTCGATAGTCCTGAGCTCATCGCTATATGATGGGAAACGCCTGTCCCTGTTTCAATCCGCTGGAAATATCGCATGAACGACGAACCCAGTAAAACGCCGGCCGAAACCGATGACGACGCGCCGTCAAAAGAACTGACGCCTGCCGCCCGCCGCGCCCTGGCGGAAGCCGAGGCACGACGGCAAGACTATCGCCGCAAGGAAGCCGCGCTGCCGCGCGAAATCGGTGGCCGTGGCGGCAAGGAACCCGGCCGCTACGGCGACTGGGAAGTCAAAGGCCTGACCAGCGATTTTTAGGGTGTGTTGAGATTCAGGTGAGACCGGCCACCATTTTCGACTCGGTCTGACCTGAATCCCGACACACCCGATAGCGCCACCCCTAGGCGGCGCTGCGTTGGGCCTCAAGCGCCAGCCAGCCGCGCTCGTCGACGGTGATGCCGACGGCGTCGTAGCCTGCGATGGCGGTATGTTGCGTCGCCATCGGATGCTGGTGCGTGGCGTTGATCACCATGACCGACGCTTCCGCAGCCTCGGCCGCCCGGATGCCGGCCGGGGCATCCTCGAACACCAGGCAGTCGCGCGCGTCGACGCCGAGCCGTCTTGCACCGAGCTGGAAGCAATCGGGCGCCGGCTTGCCTCGGGAAACGTCTTCCGCCGCCACGAGAACGGCGGGGACCGGAATGCCGGCAACCTTCATGCGTGCAAGCGCCAACGAGCGTGGCGCGGAGGTCACGATCGCCCAGCTCTCGGGAGGCAGCGCCTCGAGAAACGCCACGGCGCCGGCGATCGGCATAATGCCATCGAGATCGTCGGCCTCGGCTTTCAGCAACAGGTCGGCCTCATGCGCCGGATCGACGCCTGGGAGGGCAAGGCCGGTGATGGTCTCGATCGCCCGCACACCGTGGATCGTCGGCAGGAAGGCGGCGACGTCGAGGCCGTGACGACGTGCCCAATCGCTCCACACCCGCTCCGCCGAGGCGATGGAATTGATCAGCGTGCCGTCCATATCGAAGAGGAAGGCGGCGAATTTTCTGCCTGCAAACATGATTTTCCTTGAAGTCCGGGGAGCGCGTCGAGGGAGGGCGCAACCGTAACGTCAAGGCACCGACATGGGAAGGCGCGAGGGTGTCTTTTCGGACGCTCCAGGGAACCACGGCTCCCCTCCGGCGTTTCAACGACACTGCTTTCCATGACGATTGAAGGGGGGACGTGTGATGCTGATCCGGCTCGGCTATGAAATCGCCATTGAATGCGCCGAGGCCACTCCGGTGATTTCGCTGCTCGAGATCCACAAGGACAGGCAGGCCGACATCAAACGGCAGACGCGCGTGCTGACATCGCCTTCCGTGCCGACCAGGCTCTACCACGACATGCATGGCAATGCCTGCCGCCGCTTCACCGCGCCTGCCGGAGGCTTTCGTATCCTCTACGACGCGGTGGTCGAGGACAGCGGCGAGCCGGATGAAGTCAACATGCTGGCCAGGGAGCTACCGGTGGCCGAGTTGCCCGACGAGGTGCTCGGTTATCTCCTCGGCAGCCGCTACTGCGAGACCGATCATCTCAGCAATCTTGCCTGGCAGCTGTTCGGTCATCTTCCATCCGGCTGGGCGCGGGTGCAGGCGATCGTCGACTATGTCCACAACCGCCTGTCGTTCGGCTACGGCTATGCTCGTTCGACCCGCACGGCGGCGCAGGCGCATGAGGAACGGGTGGGCGTCTGCCGCGACTTCGCGCATCTGGCGATCACGCTCTGCCGCTGCATGAACATCCCGGCGCGTTATGTGAACGGCTATCTCGGCGACATCGGCGTGCCGACCGATCCGGCGCCGATGGATTTCTCGGCCTGGATGGAAGTGTTCCTGGACGGCAAATGGTACACGTTCGACCCGCGCCACAACCGGCCCAGGATCGGCCGCGTCGTCATCGCGCGCGGCCGCGACGCCACCGACGTGCCGCTGCTGCACAGCTTCGGCCCGCACCGGCTCAGCCTGTTCAAGGTATGGACTTATGAACAGGAAGGCAGGCTGTTCAATCCGCCCTACCACGGCATCGACAAGACGGTCAGCGCACGGATGCTGGCCTAGTCCCTCACCATTTCGGTTTTGCAGCTGGGGACAACTGGTCCGCTTCGGCACACAAGCGCTGTGCCGCAACAGGACGTCGCCGGATGTGCCGCGATCCCTGGGCCCAGCATGGTAAGCGCCTCGTAAACGAAATCGCGGTGGCGGTTTTGCATTTACCGGTCATTCACCCTGACGCGTACCAAAGTTCAACAAAAACAATGCGGTAGTTGCGAGCCGCTCGCTCTCGGAGCGTCACGGCGTCATCCGGCTGGAATCCTGCATTGCCTTTTGCGCGGCGACGAGGCCGAGGCAAGCGGAGGCTGTTGGAGATGCGGAATTACGGGGGTCTTGTTCACGCGGTCGGCGGGTTCGCCAGGGATCGCGGTGGAAATTTCGCGGTCCTGTTCGGTTTTGCTGCCTCGGTCTTGGCGCTGGCCGCCGGCTTTTCTGTCAACATCTCGCAGCTCTACAATGCCAAATCGAGCCTGCAAGGCGTGGTCGACGCCGCGGTAACATCGACGGCACGCGACCTGACCACCGGAGTCATCAAGGAAGCCGATGCCGACAATTCGGTGAAGGCCTTTCTCGTGGCCAACAGCGCGGCGGGCATCCTGCAGCCGGACCAGGTGGTGCTCGACAAGCTGATCGTCGACAAGACGGCTAAAACCGTGCAAGCAAATGTGCATGTCGATGTCGCCCTCTATTTTCCGCTGTTCGGCATCGGCGACATGCAGCGCGTCGCCGCTTCCACCACCGCGCTCTATTCGGACAAGACGGTCGAGGTGGCTATGATGCTCGACATCACAGGATCGATGGCCAAGCGGGGCAACGTCGACAAGATCGGCGATCTGAGAGCAGCCGCGAGAAACGCCGTTCAGACCATGCTCCAGAATCAGGATCCCAAGAGGCCCCGTATCCGCGTCGCGATTGTGCCTTACGCGTCTGGCGTGAACGCCGGCAAGCTAGCGGAAAACGTCTATGCCGAGACGCAAGGGAGCTCGGAGCTGCCACCTGTCGCAGGCAGTTCGCTTCTTGTCGCCAAGACGGGCAAAGCCTTGCTGCCGTCCTTCAGCGACTACATCTCCATTGTTGGCGCGGCGATGCCACATCCGGATAATTGCACCACAGAGCGCAAGAACAAGAATGGCGATGCGGATCTGAGCGCCGACGGCCCGGACACGGTTCGCACGGACAGGAACGGCAAGAAATATTATGCCCTGGTCAACCGGGACGATCATCTCGATGGCGGGGGAATGAACAGGTGCCCTGATGCGGAAGTGATCCCGCTGACCGCGGATTCCGACGCATTGCTCGATTCGATCGACGATTTCCGGGCCGCTGGTTATACGGCCGGCGCGATCGCCATTCAGTGGACCTATTATATGCTGTCGCCGCAATGGCGCGCCGCGATCAAGAATGTCGGTCTCGGCAACGGCGCATCGGATGCCAATGCGAAGAAGATTGCCAAAGTTGCTATCCTGATGACCGATGGCCAGTTCAATACCGCCTTCGCCGGTGCTGGGGGGAGCTACAACGGCCAGGGCGACCTTGCGCGCGGCAACGCCGAAGCGCTGTGCGGCAACATGAAAAATGACGGCATTGAGATTTTCACCATCGGCTTCGATCTGAACGACAAGGACATGTCGGCAACCGAGCGGGACCAGGCAAAGGCGGTGCTGAAGGGCTGTTCGTCGAAAGACGCCTCCGCCGCCGAGAGACATTACTTCGAGGCGTCCACCGGAGCAGAATTGGACGCCGCCTTTCAAGAAATCATCCGCAACACCGAAAAGGTCGCACTGACCCAGTAATCCGCCCAAAAAGGAAAAGGCCGCCGCTTCTTGCGAAGCCGGCGGCCTTCCGTGTTTCCGTCCATGGCGCGGCCTGTGGCGGCGACCCAAGGGTCACCCTCCGCGCATCTCGCGCCTTAACGGGAAGACTGCTTCCCGAAAGTGCAATCCTGCGAGGCCACGTTCTGGAAAACGAAATCACTCGACATCGGATCACCTCCTTTCGATTTGTTGAACACATGGACATGATGGGGTGCGTTGCAGCAAATGACAAGGTGCCATGCTGAAAAAGGCACCTTGTCGGAACCACGGAGCATTTCAGGGCGCTTGCGATCTCCGCGCCAAATAGACAAGATCGCGTCATCGAGCCGCAGGGGGAGGGAGCAATGGACGCTACCGAGAAAGCCGCGCGCGTCGTTCGAACGGTGATCGAAACGCTGAAGCCCGGTTTTGCCGTCAGGCTGTGGACCGGCGAGCGGATCGGCCCCGCCGGCGGGCCGGTGCTCACCGTCAACGACCAGGACATCGTCTGGCAGGTTGTGAGGCGGCCGTCTTTGTCGACGCTGATCGAGATGTGGATTTCCAAGACCATAGACATCGAAGACGGAACGCTGTTCGATTTCTACGCCCTGCCGTCGCAAGGCAAGCTGCGGACCAAGATCAAGTCGCTGCCGAAGCTCGCGATCCTGCGCGACCTGCCTTCCGTGCTTTTGTCACGCAAGCAGATGAGCACGCGGACCGATCTGTCCGGGCGCAATCCCTATGTCAGCGGTTCGAGCCAGGAAGCGATCCAGCATCACTACGACATTTCGAACGCCTTCTACCGGCTCTTCCTCGACGAGCGCATGGTCTACAGTTGCGGCTACTTCAAGGATTTCGCCAACGGCATCGACCAGGCGCAGGCCGACAAACTCGACCACATCTGCCGCAAGCTCCGGCTGAAACCGGGCGAAAGGCTGCTCGACATCGGCTGTGGCTGGGGCGCCATGCTGATCCATGCCGCGAAGAATTACGGCGTCGTCGGCCACGGCGTCTCGCTGTCGCAGGCCCAGACCGATCTTGCCCGCGAGCGCATCCGCGCCGAGGGGCTGGAGGACAAGATCACCATCGAGATCAAATCCTACGCCGAGCTCACCGGTAGCTTCGACAAGATATCGTCGATCGGCATGTTCGAGCATCTGGGTATCGCCAACCACGCCGCCTACTTTTCCACCGTCCACCGGCTGCTGAAGCCGGGCGGCATCTATCTGCATCACGCCATCACCAGGCGCAGCAAAGGCGACTTGAAGAAAACCCTGCGCAAGGGACCGGAATACAAGGCATTGCTCAAATACATCTTCCCCGGCGGTGAACTCGACACGATCGGCATGACAACAGGCAATCTCGAGGCGCACGGTTTTCTCGTCTACGATGTCGAGAATTTGCGCGAACACTATGCCCGCACCTGCAGGCTGTGGGCCGAGCGGCTGCAGGCTCGCTTCGACGAGGCGGTCGCCGAAGTCGGCGAGGCCAAGGCGCGGCTGTGGCTGCTTTATCTGACCGGCTGTTCGATCACCTTCGAGCGCGCCTCGGCGCAGATTTTCCAGACCGTCGTCACCAAGCGCGCACGCGGCCCGAGCGGCCTGCCGCCGACGCGGGCCGATCTTTATCGTTGACTACACGAACCGCATCTCGTCGCCGAGCTTGATGCTGGCTGGCTTGTCGACCGTGCAATAGACGCCGAGATTATGCGCGTTGTGGCGGACCAGGTTGCGCAGGATGCCGGGGTCGTTGTCGAAGCCGTCCTGGGCGATGATGGTGAAGCCGCAGCGGCGGCATGGTTCGGAGATGGTCAGCAGGAGATCGCCGATCGCCAGCTTGCGGCCGATCCATTCCGTCTCCGGAAACGAGCCTTCGACCGCCGCCATGTCGACGACGATGTTGGGGCGGAAGCGGCGCGGGTCGGCTGCGCCGTCCGGATGCAGCGTCTTCAGGCGCGCCAGCGAAGCCGTGGTCAGAAGATGGATCGGCGCCTTGCGGTAGCGCTCCGCCGTCAATGGGCCGGAATAGCCCGGCGCATTCTCCTGGCGGAACGGCCGGATCGAGGCTTCGAAGCCGAGATAGGCCGATACCGCGCGGTCGCTCTCGACGCCGGGAGCAGACAGCCATTCGCCGCCGGGGACGGCGACCTCAAGCTGGCGAGCGAGGTTCAACCGGGTGCGGATCAACGGCACCTTGTGCCACTTCTCGGCGCGGTCCGGCCGGGCGATCTCGTTGTCGCATGCATCGACCAGGCCGAACATGCGGTCGCCCTCGATGCTTTCGAGTGCAACGGAGATCGCCTCCAGGCGTTCGCCGGCGAGCGAGCTCGCCGGATAGCGCCAGAGTTCGCTGACAGTGCCGAGCAAGGCCGCGTCCCGCATCAGCCCTTCTTGTTCTGCCGGTTGGCAACCAGATCGTCGACCACGGCTGGATCGGCGAGTGTCGAGGTATCGCCAAGGGCGGCAAAATCGTCCTCGGCGATCTTGCGCAGGATGCGGCGCATGATCTTGCCGGAACGCGTCTTGGGCAGGCCGGGCGCGAACTGGATCTTGTCGGGCGAGGCGATGGCGCCGATCTCCTTGCGGACATGGGCGACAAGCTCCTTGCGCAGCTCTTCGGTCGGTTCGGCACCCTTCATCAAGGTGACGTAGCTGTAGATGCCCTGACCCTTGATGTCGTGCGGGTAGCCGACGACAGCGGCCTCGGAGACCTTCTCATGGCTGACCAGCGCCGATTCGACTTCGGCCGTGCCCATGCGATGGCCGGAAACGTTGATGACGTCGTCGACGCGGCCGGTGATCCAGTAGTAGCCGTCGGCGTCGCGGCGGCAGCCGTCACCGGTGAAGTACTTGCCCTTGTAGGTGGAAAAATAGGTCTGCACGAAACGATCGTGATCGCCATAGACGGTGCGCATCTGGCCGGGCCAGGAATCGGTGATGCAGAGATTGCCGTCGGCCGCCCCTTCCAGCACCTTGCCTTCGCCGTCGACCAACTGCGGCTTGATGCCGAAGAAAGGCCGCGTCGCCGAACCCGCCTTGAGATCGGTGGCGCCGGGCAGCGGCGTGATCAGGATGCCGCCGGTCTCGGTCTGCCACCAGGTGTCGACGATCGGTACCTTGCCGTTGCCGACGACGTTGAAATACCACTCCCAGGCTTCCGGGTTGATCGGCTCGCCGACCGATCCCAGCACGCGCAGCGACTTGCGCGAGGTCTTCTTCACAGGATCGTTGCCGGCGCCCATCAGCGCGCGCAATGCGGTCGGCGCGGTGTAGAAGATGTTGACCTTGTGCTTGTCGATGACTTCCCAGAAGCGCGACTGCGACGGATAATTCGGCACGCCCTCGAACATCAGCGTGGTGGCGCCGTTGGCGAGCGGGCCATAGACGATGTAGCTGTGGCCGGTCACCCAGCCGACATCGGCGGTGCACCAGTAGATGTCGCCGTCATGATAGTCGAAGACATATTGGTGCGTCATCGAGACATAGACGAGGTAGCCGGCGGTGGTGTGCAGCACACCCTTCGGCTTGCCGGTCGAGCCGGAGGTGTAGAGGATGAACAGCGGATCCTCGGCCTTCATCTTCTCCGGCTTGCACTCGGCCTTCACCGTCGCGACCTCGTCGTGGTACCAGACGTCGCGGCCCGGAGCCCAGCCGATCTTGCCGCCGGTGCGGCGCACGACCACCACCTTTTCGACTTTGGTGCCGGCCTTGGCTGCGATCTCGATCGCCTTGTCGGTGTTCTCCTTCAGCGGGATCGGCTTGCCGCCGCGCAGGCCCTCGTCGGCGGTGATGACGAAAGTCGACTTGCAATCGTCGATACGGCCTGCCAGCGCGTCCGGCGAAAAGCCGCCGAAGACGATCGAATGGATGGCGCCGATACGGGTGCAGGCCAGCATTGCATAGGCGGCCTCCGGGATCATCGGCATGTAAATGGTGACGCGGTCGCCCTTCTTGACGCCGTGCTTCTTCATCACGTTGGCGAGCCGGCAGACATGCTCGTAAAGCTCGTTGTAGGTGATCTTCTTGTCGTCGTAGGGGTTGTCACCTTCCCAGATGATGGCGGTCTGGTTGCCGCGCTTCTTCAGGTGGCGATCGATGCAGTTGTACGAAACGTTGGTCAGCCCGTCCTCGAACCACTTGATCGAGACCTTGCCGTCGAAGGAGGTGTTCTTGACCTTGCTGTAGGGCTTGAACCAGTCGATCCGCTTGCCGTGCTTGCCCCAGAACTTGTCCGGGTTCTTCATGCTGTCGGCATACCATTTCAGGTAGGTATCATTGTCGATCAGCGCATTCTTCTTCCACGCCGGCTGGACACGATGGACATGAACCTCGGACATTCCTGACTTTCCTCCCGAACCAATCGCCGGCTTGAAATGCCGGCGGGATCGCGGCGACACGACCGCGAATTCGGCGGCATTATTACCAGTTCCGCCGTGACGGCAATATTAGACGTTGGATTCGCGCGGCGGGATGCCGCAGGCAGCTTTTTAGAGAGCTGTCAGCACTCGGTCGAGCGCGCTGCTAACTGCATGTTTTCTCATGCTAAAGGCGCTTTCGATGAAGAAAAAATCAATAGACGGTTAATCAACGGCGCGCACAATCAGCCTTGGGAGGACAGGAGAATCAACAAGGGACCGCCCAGGGGGACCGCAATGCGCGATCATGCCGAAATGGACCTGATGCTCAAAGGCTATGGCCTGACCACGGCCAAGATTCTGTACCACTTTCCCGACCACCCGCATTTGCTGCAGAGCTTTATCTGGCAGGACTACGACATCGCGCCGAAGTTTCCGGTGCTGATCAAATTCATCGAGTTCTGGAAAGCCAAGCTCGACGGGCCGCTGCACTCGATCAGCTACACGCACCAGAAACTGATCGCGCCGAACGAGTGGCGCAAGGTGGATGGCGAGTTCGTACTGCATTAGGGGCGGGCACACGGCCGTTGAGGGGGCGCTGTCCCGCGAATCTCTCGTTAATTGCAGAAGCTCACACCGCCGGCGGGTTGAGCCGGGCGAATCCTTCCTGGCGGCGATAGGGGAAATACGGATAGGGCGCGGTGACTTCGCTGGCGGCGTCGAGCTTTTTCATCTGCTCCGGTGTCAGCGTCCAGCCGACGGCGCCGAGGTTCTGGCGCAGCTGCTCCTCGTTGCGGGCGCCGATGATGACCGATGACACGGTCGGGCGCTGCAGCAGCCAGTTGATGGCGATCTGCGGCACGGTCTTGCCGGTTTCCTGCGCCACCGCGTCAAGCGCATCCATCACCCGATAGAGATGCTCGTCCTCGACCGGCGGACCGAAGCTCGCGGTGTCGTGCAGCCGGCTCGTTTCCGGCAGAGGCTGGCCACGGCGGATCTTGCCGGTCAGGCGGCCCCAGCCAAGCGGGCTCCACACCAGCGCGCCGACGCCCTGGTCGAGGCCGAGCGGCATCAGCTCCCATTCATAGTCGCGCCCGACAAGCGAATAGTAGACCTGGTGCGCGACATAACGCGGGTAGCCATGCTTGTCCGCTTCCCCCAGCGACTTCATCACTTGCCAGCCGGAGAAGTTGGAGACCCCGACATAACGCAGCTTGCCGGCGCCCACGAGCGCGTCCAGCGTCGACAAAACCTCGTCGATCGGCGTGCCGGCATCGAAGGCATGCAACTGCAACAGGTCGATGTAGTCGGTGCCGAGACGTTTCAGGGCGGCATCCACTGCCTTGATCAGCCGAGAACGCGACGAGCCGTAGTCGGCCGGTCCCTCGCCCATCGGCAGCGAGGTCTTGGTCGAGATCAGCACGGCGTCGCGGCGGCCTTTTATGGCTTCGCCGAGCACCTCCTCCGAGGCGCCATTCGAATAGACGTCGGCGGTGTCGAACAGATTGACGCCGGCCTCGAGGCAGATGTCGACCAGCCGCCGCGCTTCCCTGGCGTCGGTGTTGCCCCAGGCACCGAACAGCGGGCCGGAGCCGCCAAAGGTTCCCGCGCCGAATGAAAGTGCGGGCACTTTCAGGCCCGATGCGCCGAGAGGTCGATAGTCCATTTTTCTGCTCCTGATGATATCGAAAACGGATTGCGGACGAACTTACGAGTTGGCGCAGACAGGCGTGCCGAGCGAGGCGCTGCGGTGGAGGCGCAGCGCCAGCCCGGCGACGCCAAGGGCCGCGACCGGCAGCAGGGCGGCGACCCAGGTGAGCGCGCCAAGGCCGAGGCCGTGGGCGATGACCGCGCCGCCAAGCCATGCACCGCCGGCATTGCCGAGATTGAAGGCGGCGATGTTGAAGGACGAGGCGAGGCTCTGGCCGGCGCCTTGGGCCTTTTCCAGCACCCACATTTGCAGCGGCGCCACGGTGGCGAAGGCGGCGGCACCGAGCAGGCCGACATAGATCACGGCCATCACCTGGCTGTGGATGGCGAAGCTCATGGTTGTGAGCACCAAAGCGAGCACGACGAGGCTGCCGAGCACGGACGGCACCAGCCAGCGGTCGGCGACCTTGCCGCCGGCGAGATTGCCGGCGATGAGGCCGCCGCCGAAGACGAGCAGGATCGGCGATACCGCGGCTTCCTTGAAGCCCGAGAGTTCGGTCAACAGCGGCGCGATATAGGTGAAGACGGCGAAGACGCCGGCATAGCCGAGCACGGTGGTGGCGAGGCCGAGCAGGACCGGCGTGCGGCGCAGCACGGCGAGATCGGCGCGCAGGTCGCTCTTCTCGGGCGCCGCCTGGCTGCGCGGCACCAGGGCCAGGATGACGGCGAAGGCGGCGAGGCCGACTGCGGTCACCGCCCAGAAGGTCGCGCGCCAGCCGAAGGCCTGGCCGAGCCAGGTGCCGAAGGGCACGCCGAGGATGTTGGCGATGGTCAGGCCGGTGAACATCAAGGCGATCGCCGAAGCCTTCCTGTTGGGTGCGACAAGGCCGGTGGCGACCACCGAGCCGACGCCGAAGAAAGTGCCGTGGGCAAAGGCGGTGATGACGCGGGCGCCCATCAGCGTCCAGTAGTCGGGCGCCAGCGCACAGGCGAGATTGCCAAGCGTGAAGATCGCCATCAGCGCCAGAAGCACTGTCTTGCGCGGCCAGTTGCCGGTGGCGATGGTCAGCAGCGGGGCGCCGATGACGACGCCCAGCGCATAGCCCGAAATGAGCTGGCCGGCGGCGGAGATCGAGACGCCAAGGTCTTTGCTGACATCGAGCAGCAGACCCATGATGACGAATTCGGTGACGCCGATGCCGAAGGCACCGGCGGCGAGGGCGTAGAGAGCGAGAGGCATGGTGGTTCCCACTTCGGCGATGACGAGCGCCTTGTCCAAACCGCGCTCGACCCGGAAGATCGTGTTGCGGTGCATTGTGAACCAGACTTGCTCCAGGCATATTTTCTGTGAAATAGATTCACAGATGGCCAGACCTGACATCAACCGCTCCGGCGAGATCGAAGTCTTCGTGCGCGTCGTCGAGGCGGGCAGCTTTTCGGCCGCGGCGCGCAACCTGCGCATGACGCCATCGGCGGTCAGCAAGCTGATTGCGCGGCTGGAAGCCAGGCTCGGCGCCCGGCTAGTCAGCCGCTCGACGCGCAAGCTGCAGCTGACGCCGGAAGGCAGCGCTTTCTACGAGAGCGGCCTGCGCATCCTGGCCGACATGGCGGCGGCCGAGCGCGAGGCGGCGGCGGGTGCTGCGCCGCGCGGGCGGCTGCGGGTCAACACCTACGTGCCCTTCGGCGTGCACCGGCTGATCCCGCTTTTGCCGCGCTTCCTCGAACGCTACCCCGAAATATCGGTCGACCTGGTGCTGACCGACAGCGTCATCGATCTGATGGCGGAGCGTGCCGATGTCGCCATCCGAGCCGGGCAGCTCGGCGAGTCACGGCTGGTGGCGCGCAAGCTAGGCCAAAGCCCGATGGTGGTTGTAGCCGCCCCGTCCTATCTTGGAGCGCATGGGACGCCGCGCCTGCCTGCCGAACTCGATCGTCACAATCGGCTTGCCTTCGGCTTCGCCCGGTACAGCGACGGCTGGCCGTTCGCGGACGGTACGTCCTTCACGGTTCCGGTCAGCGGCAATGCGATGGTCAGCGACGGCGAAGCGATGCGGCTGATGACGATTGCGGGCGCGGGCATTGCCCGGCTGGCGCGCTGGCATGTCGAGCCCGATATTGCCACCGGCCGGCTGATGCCGCTGCTGGAAGACTTCAACCCTGGCGATGTCGAACCGACACATGCCGTCTATGTCGGCCACGGCAAGCACCTGCCGGCCAGAGTGCGGGCCTTTCTCGATTTTCTGGTCGAGACCGTGCGGATGGCCTGAAGTGATACCCGGGAGCCGTCCGACTCCCGGGATAGCCTTCGTCAGCCGCGTTATGCTTTGGGCGTGAACGGCTCCGGCCGGCGGCCGGCCGCCTGGCGTTCGACCATCCAGCCGGGATATTCCGCCGGCAGCGCGCTGACCTCGTCGAGACGGGCGAGATCGTCGGTGTCGAGCTTCACTTCAGTCGCGGCAAGGTTCTGTTCGAGCTGCTCCATGCGGCTGGCGCCGATGATGACGCTCATCACGAAAGGCTTGGCCAGGACATAGCCGAGCGCCACTGTGGCAACGCTGACATCATGCTTCCTGGCGACCTCGCGCATGACGGCGACGGCCGCCCAGGCGCGGTCCTCGTTGACCGGCGGGAAGTTGAAGGACGCCCGGCGGCCCTCGCCATTGCCGGGCGCGCCGGGGCCGTATTTGCCGGACAGCAGGCCACCGGCCATCGGCGACCACACCATCAGGCCGAGCTTTTCCTCGTTGATCAGCGGCACGATCTCGCGTTCGAGGTCGCGGCCGGCGATCGAGTAATAGGACTGGATGGTCTCGAAACGGGCAAAACCCTTGCGGTCGGCAATGCCGAGCGCCTTGGCGATGCGCCAGGCCTGCCAGTTGGAGACGCCGACATACCGGACCTTGCCGCTGGCAACCAGATCATCGAGTGCCCGCAGCGTCTCGTCGATCGGCGTCACCGCGTCGGTGCCGTGCAGCTGATAGAGATCGATGTGGTCGAGCTGCAGCCGTTCGAGGCTGGCATCGACCGAATCCATGATGTGGCCGCGCGAGGAGCCACGCTGGTTCGGGCCGTCGCCCATGGCGCCATGCACCTTGGTGGCGATGACGACGTCCGAACGTTTGATGCCGAGGTCCCTAAGCGACTGGCCGAGCAGGCGCTCGGATTGACCGAAGGAGTAGACATCGGCCGTGTCGAAGAAATTGACGCCGGCGGCAATCGAGCGGGCGACGATCTCGTTGACGCCCTTCTGGTCGAGGCTGGCGATCAGGCCCCATTGGGCGTTTTCGCCGGCGGCGCCGAAGGTCATGGTGCCGAGGCACAGTTCGGAGACGAACATCCCCGTATTTCCAAGCTGATTGTAACGCATGGCAAAGGCTCCAGGAGAATTGTGATGACACTAATCAAATAGGAACGGTACGTTTCGTTTCCACTGTTGGCGTAACGACCGCTTGAGATTGGCCCAATGCGCGTGAGCGTAGATGGAACGCTTCGAAAAGCAGACGAACGAGCTTAGACGTCCCAGGGATCGAGCACCGTCACGCCTGTATCATCGAAGTCGGCGGTGTTGCGCGTCACCAGAATAAGATCATGGACAAGGGCGGTTGCCGCGATGAGGGTATCGGCGCTGCCTCTTGTGCGGCCGGCCGTGATACGGCCCCAAGCCAACGCGACATCTTCCGTAACGGCAAGAATACGGTCCGCATTGTCCCGCCGAAGCTCCCGCAGCCACAGATCGAGGCGTGTTGCCTTTTCGGAGTCGACCTTGCGCAGCTTGGTGATCCCACGCTCGATCTCTCCAAGCGTAGTGACGCTGAGATTGACTGATGTCGGGTCCACCGATGCCAGCCAGTCAGTCGGCTTGGGCAGCCGCCTCTGCACATCCGAAACGATGTTCGTGTCGAGCAGATACATCAGAGATCGACGTCCCGGATCATCGTTTTCGGGCGACGGTTGACCTCTTCGGCGAAATCATCGTCCCAGACAGGACCTGTCAAAAGGTACTCCGCCAGCGACTTTTTCTTTCCAGCGAGACGGTCGTAGTCCTCGGCGGAGAGAACCACTGCGGCACGCTCGCCACGCAACGTCACTGTCTGCGGTCCCTCGCTTCGCGCACGCTGAACCACCTTGGAAAAATTGTTCTTCGCGTCCTGAAGGTGCCAGTTCATGAAATGCTCCTAGCTAGCTTGGCTAGATATAGCATTTGCTCGACGCGGCAGCAAGGAATGCTGTGCTGGCGCCGGGCGGACTAACGGCTGCCGAAGATCGCCGAACCGACACGGACGCTGGTTGCGCCGAAGGCGATTGCCGTCTCGTAGTCGCCGGACATGCCCATCGAGAGTTTGGCGACGCCGGCTTCCTTGCCGAGCTTTTCCAGCAAAGCGAAGTGTGGGCCGGGGTTCTCGTCGGCCGGCGGGATGCACATCAGGCCTTCGATGGCGAGCCCGTGGACGTCGCGGCAGCGGGCGACGAAGGCGACCGCCTCGCGCGGCTCGATGCCGGCCTTCTGCGGTTCCGAGCCGGTGTTGACCTGGACGTAGAGCTTTGGCGCGCGGCCTTGCCGGGCGATCTCCCTGGCGAGTTCGGCGGCGATCTTTTCACGGTCGACCGTCTCGATGACATCGAACAGCGCGACGGCCTCCCTGGCCTTGTTCGACTGCAGCGGGCCGATCAGGTGCAGCTCGATGTCCGGGAAAGCGCCTTTCAGCGGCGGCCATTTGCCTTGCGCCTCCTGCACGCGATTCTCACCGAAGACGCGCTGGCCGGCCTCGATGACCGGGCCGATGTCGGCGGCCTCGAAGGTCTTGGAGACGGCGACGAGCGTCACCGCACCGGCTTCGCGGCCTGCCTCGCGCTCGGCCGCGGCAATCTTCGCCTTGACCGCAAAAAACTGCTGAACGGCGTCGCCCATATGCAAATCCTGCTGTTTTGACCCGCGTTTTTGACCGACGCGATGCCCATATGGTTGACGGGTTTGCCAAACCATGGTGAACACCCGGACCACATTCCCTGAACTGCCGAGCGTCTCGCCCGCAGTCCGTGCATGCTTTTAAGTGAAAAACGTCCCATGGCAACCGAACGATACAATCCGCGCGCGTCAGAACCCAAATGGCAGAAGGCCTGGGCTGCCAAGAAGCTTTTCGAAGCGCACAATGACGATCCGCGCCCGAAATACTACGTGCTGGAGATGTTCCCCTATCCGTCGGGGCGCATCCATATCGGCCACACCCGCAACTACACGATGGGCGACGTGGTGGCGCGCTACAAGCGGGCCAAGGGCTTCAACGTGCTGCATCCGATGGGCTGGGACGCCTTCGGCATGCCGGCCGAGAATGCGGCGATGCAGAACAAGGTCCATCCCAAGGAATGGACCTACCAGAACATCGCCACCATGCGCGAGCAGCTCAAGGTCATGGGCCTGTCGCTGGACTGGGCGCGCGAATTCGCCACCTGCGACGTCGACTATTATCACCGCCAGCAGATGCTGTTCCTCGACTTCGTCGAGAAGGGCCTGGTGACGCGCAAATCCTCCAAGGTCAACTGGGACCCGGAGGACATGACCGTGCTCGCCAACGAGCAGGTCATCGACGGGCGCGGCTGGCGCTCGGGCGCGCTGGTCGAACAGCGCGAGCTGACGCAATGGTTCTTCAAGATCACCGACTTCGCCCAGGACCTGCTGGATTCACTGGACGGCCTCGACGAGTGGCCCGAAAAAGTGAAGCTGATGCAGCAGAACTGGATCGGCCGCTCGGAAGGCCTGCTGATCCGATGGCCTTTGGCCTCGGACATTGCCGGCGAACACGAGCTGGAAGTCTACACGACGCGGCCCGACACCATCTTCGGCGCTTCCTTCATGGCGATCGCCGCCGATCATCCGCTGGCCAAAAAGGCGGCCGAGACCAGTCCGGCACTGGCGAAGTTCATCGACGAGGTCCGCCATATGGGCACGTCGGTGGCGGCGCTGGAGACGGCCGAGAAAAAGGGTTTCGACACCGGCATCCGCGCCGTCCACCCGTTCGACGACAGCTGGACGCTGCCTGTCTACGTGGCCAATTTCGTGCTGATGGAATACGGCACCGGCGCCATCTTCGGCTGCCCGGCGCATGACCAGCGCGACCTCGACTTCGCCAACAAATATGGCCTGCCGGTGGTGCCGGTGGTGATGCCGGAAGGCGAGAATCAGGCGACCTTCCAGATCGTCGACGTGGCCTATGGCGACGATGGCGCGATGATCAATTCGCGCTTCCTCGACGGCATGAAGCCGGACCAGGCTTTCGACGAGGTGGCGAAGCTCCTGGAGCAGAAGACGATCGGCAACCGGCCGATGGCCGAACGCAAGGTGAATTTCCGCCTGCGCGACTGGGGCATTTCGCGCCAGCGCTACTGGGGCTGCCCGATCCCGATGATCCATTGCGAGGATTGCGGCGTGGTGCCGGTGCCGAAGGCGGACCTGCCGGTCAAGCTGCCCGACGACGTCGATTTCGACCGGCCGGGCAACCCGCTCGACCGTCATCCGACATGGCGGCATGTGAAGTGCCCGCGATGCGGCAAGGACGCGCGCCGCGAAACCGACACGATGGACACGTTCGTCGATTCGTCGTGGTATTTCGCTCGCTTCACCGCGCCCTGGGCGCACGAGCCGACCGATCCCAAGGCGGCGAACGAATGGCTGCCGGTCGACCAGTATATCGGTGGCATCGAGCACGCGATCCTGCACCTGCTCTATTCGCGTTTCTTCACCCGTGCCATGCGCGAGACCGGCCATGTCGATCTGGCCGAGCCCTTCAAGGGCCTGTTCACGCAAGGCATGGTGGTGCATGAAACCTATCGCGTCGGGTCGGCATCGAACGGCCGCTGGCTGGCGCCGACCGAGGTGCGGCTGGAGGAAGCCGACGGCAAGCGCCGCGCCATCGAGGTCGCCACCGGCGAGGACGCGACGATCGGCCCGCTCGAGAAGATGTCGAAGTCGAAGAAGAACACGGTCAGTCCGGAGGACATCACCGACGGCTACGGCGCCGATACGGCGCGCTGGTTCATGCTGTCGGATTCACCGCCTGAGCGCGATGTCGAATGGACCGACGATGGCGCCGCCGGCGCGCATCGCTTCATGCAGCGCATCTGGCGGCTGGTATCGACGGCAGCCGAAACGCTGGCAGGCGTCAAGCCGGCGGCCGCCGACAATGGTGAAGCCGGCGCGGTTTCCAAGGCCGCGCACAAGATACTCAAGGCGGTTGGCGAGGACATCGAGAAGCTCGCCTTCAACCGCGCCATTGCCCGCATCTATGAACTGGCCAACGTGCTGACCGCGCCGCTCAACGACGTGGCGGAAGGCAAGGCCGATCCGGCGATGCAAGGCGCCTGTCGCCAGGCGGTTGAGATCCTGGTGCACCTGATCGCGCCTGTGATGCCGCATTTGTCCGAGGAGTGCTGGGAGGCGCTGGGCGGCACCGATCTGGTTGCCGAACGGCCGTGGCCGGTCTTCGATCCGGCGCTGGTCGTCGACAATGAGGTCACCTATCCGGTCCAGGTCAACGGCAAGAAACGTGGGGATTTGACAATTGCCCGCGACGCGGACCAAGGTGCGGTCGAAAAAGCTGTGCTCGCTCTCGACTTCGTGCAGAAAGCGCTCGAAGGTAAGGCCCCGCGCAAGGTGATCATCGTGCCGCAGAGGATCGTCAATGTCGTTGCCTGACCTTGAGTTACCTAACCCGGAAAAGACAGAGCTGAGCCGCCTGCTGCGGCGCATCGCGCTTGCCGGCCTTTTCGGCTCGCTCGCATTGGTCTCGGCCTGCCAGGTGCGGCCGCTCTATTCGAACGCGCCGCTGTCCACGGGCTCGACCGCAAATGCCGAGCTGGCGTCGATTGCCGTCAAGCCGGTCAACACACGCTATGCCCAGCAGGTGCGCAACAATCTGATCTTCGGATTTGGGCGCGGCGCCGGCGAACCGGCCTCGCCGCTTTATTCGCTTGGTCTCAGCGTAACCGAAGCCGTCGATTCGGCCGCGCTGGTGCAGGTCCAGACCGATCAGGACGAGCCGACCGCCGGTTCGGTGACGCTGACCGCCAGCTACACGCTGACCGATGCGAAAACCGGCGCCGTCATCACGGTCGGCAAGCGGGCGATCACCTCGTCCTTCGACAGGCCGCGGCAGGAATTTGCCTCGTATCGGGCGCAGATCGACGCTGAAAACCGCGCCGCGCGCGAGCTGGCCGAAGCCCTGCAATTGTCCATCGCCCAGGATCTGGCGCGGCACGGCAAGACGGCTGGCTAACGCCGTTTTTCGTTTCACGCAAAAGCCGAGCCACGGACGGGCAAAACGCGCCGGCCTTCGGGCCGCCAGCGGCATGTGAATTCTGATCTTCGAAGCGCCTCGCGACGGCCAGGGTCCGGTTTTATTTTCAGCTTTTCCATCGCTCCGGCGCTGCCGACGGGAAGCAACTGTTAACCACTCGCTCCCTATTGCTCAGCAGACGTTTCAGAGTGAGTCTTGAGCATGGAATCCAGGCGTTTTCTCCGGGTCAATTCATTGAAGGCAGCTTCGCCCGATGACCCCGGGGTAAAGCGTTTCAACACCATGGGCGACAAGGCGGATGGCTGGCAAACCGGCGCGGCCGGAGCCGGCAACTCCGGTGATTTCGTCGATCTTGGCGGCAACGAAAGCCCAGCCTGGCAAGACTATTTCTTCCTGGCGCCCAATGTGCGGTTTACCCGCACGCCGGACTACGAAGCCAAGACGCGCCATCCGCAGCGCGACCAGATTGCCGCCGAGCAAAGCGAACCGCCGGTCCCACCGGCGCAGCAAGCAAGCGCACGGCCCGCCGCGGTCCCGCCATCCCATGCAGCCACGTCTTCACCATTGCTGAAGAGCCGGAACCCCGTCTTGGACGCCGTCCGCTCGACTGCCGGCAACAGGGGCGCGGTGCTGCAGAGGCCGGCGGGTTCGGCCCCGACATCCGTTACGCCAAGGCATGCTGGCGAACCGGCACGGACCGCTGCGCCTGCGGGGTCAAGGATCATCGCAACATCACGCGCATCCGCGCCGACCCAGGGGACGGCGGCGCCGGTCAAAACCACCGGCCGTGAAAGAGTGCGTTGGCCCTATCTGTCGGATCACGCCTTTTTCGAGGTCATGGCGCCCTACATGGTCGAGGCTCCGTCGCCGGTGCCGCAAGCCGTCCCGGCGCCGCGCCCGGCCGGGCCGGTCGTCGCCAAACCGGCCGAGAGCCACGCCGCGCCCACGGCGGATCCCACCTCGCTGTTCCGCGTCATCGAATGCCTTCCGGGCCTGCAAGCTCCGCCCGCCTCGCCGGACGTCCGTCCGGCCAATTCGAACCAGGCCGAGGTCCAGCCGGTGGCGAGCAGCGCGCCGCGACAGGCCCGGACTGCGGCTGCAACTTCCGCCGTCGCGCGCAATGCCGTTCCGGTCCAGGTCGCGCAAAGCCTGGAGGAGACCGTGCAGGCTCCGGCCGGGCGCGCCTCGTCGCCGCTGCCCAAGGTCGGCAAGATCGTGCCGTCCACGACCGGCGAGGCATACGAGCTTCCCTCCGAGGAGCTGCTCCAGCAGCCGCCGGAAGGGCAGGGCTTCTACATGTCGCAGGAGCGGCTCGAGCAGAATGCCGACCTCCTGGAAAGCGTGCTGGAGGATTTCGGCGTGCGCGGCGAGATCATCCACGTTCGCCCTGGTCCGGTCGTGACACTCTATGAGTTCGAGCCGGCGCCGGGCGTCAAATCGTCTCGCGTCATCGGTCTCGCCGACGATATCGCCCGTTCCATGTCGGCGATTTCGGCGCGCGTCGCCGTGGTGCCCGGCCGCAACGTCATCGGCATCGAGCTTCCGAACGAGACCCGCGAGACCGTCTATTTCCGCGAGCTGATCGAATCGCAGGGTTTCCGCAAGACCAGTTGCAAGCTGGCGCTTTGCCTCGGCAAGACGATAGGCGGCGAGCCCGTCATCGCCGAATTGGCGAAGATGCCGCATCTGCTCGTTGCCGGCACCACCGGCTCCGGCAAGTCGGTCGCCATCAACACCATGATCCTGTCGCTGCTCTACCGGCTGAAGCCGGAAGAATGCCGGCTGATCATGGTCGATCCCAAGATGCTCGAACTCTCCGTCTATGACGGCATCCCGCATCTTCTGACCCCCGTCGTCACGGACCCCAAGAAGGCCGTCACCGCGCTCAAATGGGCGGTGCGCGAGATGGAGGACCGCTACCGCAAGATGGCGCGGCTCGGCGTGCGCAACATCGACGGCTACAACGAGCGCGCCGCCCAGGCCCGTGACAAGGGTGAGACGGTCGTCATGACCGTTCAGGCCGGCTTCGAGAAGGGCACCGGCGAGCCGCTCTTCGAGCAGCAGGAAATCGACCTCGCGCCGATGCCCTATATCGTCGTCATCGTCGACGAAATGGCCGACCTGATGATGGTCGCCGGCAAGGAGATCGAAGGCGCGATCCAGCGCCTGGCACAGATGGCGCGCGCGGCCGGCATCCATTTGATCATGGCGACGCAGCGCCCCTCGGTCGATGTCATCACCGGCACGATCAAGGCCAACTTCCCGACCCGGATTTCCTTCCAGGTGACGTCCAAGATCGACAGCCGCACCATCCTGGGCGAGCAGGGCGCCGAGCAGCTGCTTGGCCAGGGCGACATGCTGCACATGATGGGCGGCGGGCGCATTTCGCGCGTGCACGGCCCCTTTGTCTCCGACGCGGAGGTCGAGCACGTCGTGGCGCATCTGAAGGCT
Source organism: Mesorhizobium opportunistum WSM2075 (assembly GCF_000176035.2). Classification (NCBI taxonomy): domain Bacteria; kingdom Pseudomonadati; phylum Pseudomonadota; class Alphaproteobacteria; order Hyphomicrobiales; family Phyllobacteriaceae; genus Mesorhizobium; species Mesorhizobium opportunistum. Next base: position 1,251,260 of record NC_015675.1, read on the forward strand.
CAGGGCCGCCCCGAATATCTGGAAACCGTGACGGCCGACGAGGATGAAGAGGAAGACGACGGCGACCAGGGAGCCGTCTTCGACAAGGGATCGGTTGCAGCCGAAGACAGCGATGCGACCTACGACGAGGCGGTCAAGGTGGTGGTGCGCGACAAGAAGTGCTCGACCTCCTATATCCAGCGCCGCCTCGGCATCGGCTACAACCGCGCCGCTTCACTGGTCGAGCGCATGGAGAAGGAAGGGCTGGTCGGCGCACCCAACCATGTCGGAAAGCGCGAGATCATGACGGGCCGGCGCCCGCCGGTTGCCACGCCCGACGACGACGCCGCTGATTGACCGGCAGGTCCACGAAGGTCAATAAAAAAGGCCGGTTGCCCGGCCTTTTTGGTATCGGATATCGGATCGCTCAGCTGATCTTCTGGCCGGTCTTGGCCCAGTCGGCGAGGAAGGCGGCGAGGCCTTTGTCGGTCAGCGGGTGGTTGACCAGCGCCTTCAGCGTGGCCGGCGGCGCGGTGACGACATCGGCCCCAATCAGGGCCGCCTGCTTGACGTGGTTCACCGTGCGCACCGAAGCGGTCAGGATCTCGGTCTGGAAATCGTAATTGTCGTAGATCTGACGGATCTCCTGGATCACCTCCATGCCGTCCGAGCCGGTGTCGTCGATGCGGCCGACGAAGGGCGAGATGAAGGAAGCGCCGGCCTTGGCGGCGAGCAGCGCCTGGTTGGCCGAGAAGCACAGCGTGACATTGACCATGCGGTTCATTTCGGTGCGGATCGTCTTGCAGGCCTTCAGCCCATCGAGCGTCAACGGCACCTTTATGGTGACATTCGGCGCGATTTTGGCCAGCACCTCGGCCTCGGCCATCATGTTCTTGTACTCGGTGGCCACGACTTCGGCCGAAACCGGGCCTTCGACGATGTCGCAGATCTGCTTGGTGACCTCGGAGATCTTGCCGCCCGATTTCAGGATCAGCGAGGGATTGGTGGTGACGCCGTCGAGCAGCCCCAGATCGATCAGCTCACGGATTTCCTTGATGTCGGCGGTGTCGGCAAAAAATTTCATGGCGGTCTCCTGAAGATTTCGGCGTGCTTGGGAAGGCACGTTCAGCGTTGCTCTTTGATCTAGACCAAAGTCGGGGCAAGGTCACGCCTCATGATCGAAGATTCGCCCTTTGTCGCAGCCGCACCGGTGCTGGTGCCGATGCCTGCAGAACGCCCTTACACCTATGCCGTGCCCGCCGGCATGCGCGTCGTGCCGGGCTCGATCGTGCGCGTGCCGCTCGGGCCGCGCCAGGTCGCCGGGATCGTCTGGGATGGCGTGGTCGAGAATATCGACGCAAAAAAGCTGCGCCCCATCGAACAGGTCTTCGATTGCCCGCCGATCGACCGTTCGATGCGCCGCTTCGTCGACTGGGTGGCGCAGTACACGCTGTCGGCGCCGGGCATGGTGGCGCGCATGCTGCTCCGGGCGCCGGAAGCCTTCGATCCGGAACCGTGGATCGAGGGGCTGCAGCGCACGCTTCTGGTCCCCGACCGGATGACGAGCGCCAGGGAGCGGGTGCTGGAGGTGGCCGAAGGCGGCCTTGCCTGGACGCGCTCCGGCCTCGCCCATGCCGCTGGCGTGTCGTCGACGGTGATCGAGGGGCTGAAGGCGCAAGGCGTGTTCGAGACGGTGATGATCCCACCGCGGCCGGTGGTGGCCGCGCCTGATTCCCTGTATGCCGTGCCCGAATTGATGCCGGACCAGAATGACGCTGCATCGATGCTGCGCGCCAATGTCGCGGCCGGCACCTTCAACGTCGCGCTGCTCGACGGCGTCACCGGGTCGGGCAAGACGGAGGTTTATTTCGAGGCGGTGGCGGCCGCCCTCGACCAGGGCAAGCAGGTGCTGATCCTGCTGCCGGAAATCGCACTGACCCACGCTTTCCTCGAACGCTTCCAGCAGCGCTTCGGCGCCAAGCCCGGCGAATGGCATTCCGATCTGCCGCCAAGGATGCGCGAAAAGGTCTGGCGGCAAGTGGCTGAGGGCACTGTGCGCGTCGTCGCCGGCGCGCGCTCGGCGCTGTTCCTGCCGTTCAAGGAGCTCGGCCTGATCGTTGTCGACGAAGAGCACGACCCCGCCTACAAGCAGGAAGACCGCGTTTTCTATAACGCCCGCGACATGGCGGTCGTGCGCGGCCACATCGGGGGTTTCCCAGTCGTGCTGGCGTCGGCGACGCCATCGGTCGAGAGCCGAGTCAATGCGAGCCAAGGCAAATACAACAGAGCCATTCTCTCGGCTCGTTTCGCCGAGGCGGCGCTGCCGCAGCTGAAGTCGATCGACATGCGGCGCGCGCCGCCGGCGCGTGGCGGCTTCCTGTCGCCGGTGCTGCTCGACCATATGCGCCAGACGCTGGAGAGGAAGGAACAATCGCTCTTGTTCCTCAACCGGCGCGGCTATGCGCCACTGACGCTGTGCCGCGTCTGCGGCCATCGCTTCGGCTGTCCGGTCTGCTCGGCCTGGCTGGTCGAGCACCGCTTTCGCGGCCAGCTGGTCTGCCACCATTGCGGTCACAATGAGCGCCGCCCGGAAGCCTGCCCGGAATGCGGCACGCTCGATCACCTGGTCGCCTGCGGGCCGGGCGTCGAGCGCATCGCCGAGGAGGTGGTCGCGCATTTCCCCGACGCGCGCACCATTGTTTTGTCATCGGACCTGATGGGCGGCGTGCGGCGTCTGCGGCTGGAACTGGAGGCGATCGCCGATGGCGAGGCCGACATCGTCATCGGCACGCAGCTTGTCGCCAAGGGCCACAATTTTCCCAATATGACGCTGGTCGGTGTCGTCGACGCCGATCTCGGCCTTGCCAATGGCGATCCGCGTGCCGCCGAGCGCACCTTCCAGCTGCTCAGCCAGGTGACCGGCCGCGCCGGCCGCACCGGCAAGAAGAGCCTTGGCCTGTTGCAGACCTTTCAGCCCGACCATCCGGTGATGCGGGCGATCGTTTCCGGCGACGCCGAGGCGTTTTACGAGCGCGAGATCGCCGAGCGTGAGCGCGCGGCGCTGCCGCCCTTCGGCCGGCTCGCCGGCGTCATCGTCAGCGCAGTGACGCGGGCGGAGGCCGAGGGCCATGCACGCGGCCTGCGCCGCGCCGCGCCCGAGTCCTCCGATCTGTTTGTGCTCGGGCCAGCCGAGGCGCCGCTGTCCCTGCTTGGTGGCCGCCACCGTTTCCGCCTGCTGATCCAGGGCGAGCGGCGTGCCGACATGCAAGGTTTTATCAGGGCTATGCTAGCCAACGGGCCGAAGCAGCGCGGCTCGGTTCGGGTGCAGGTCGATATCGACCCGCAGAGTTTTTTGTAAGGTCGTGCTTTCAGCGGTAGGCTGTCCCCAGCGAAAAATGGAAGATCACATGAAAACCCTTGGCCTGCTCGGCGGCATGAGCTGGGAATCGACCGCCATCTACTATCGCTTGCTCAACGAGATCGTGCGCGAGCGTCTTGGCGGGCTGCATTCGGCGAAACTGCTGCTGTGGTCGTTCGACTTCGCCGAGATCGCCGAGCGCCAGCATCACGGCGACTGGGAGAGCGCCGGCGTGCTTCTCGTCGAGGCGGCGCGCAAGCTTGAGGCAGGCGGCGCTGAAGGGCTGCTCCTGTGCACCAACACCATGCATAAGCTGGCCGACCAGGTGCAGGCCTCGGTGTCTATCCCATTGATCCACATCGCCGACGCCACGGCGGCGGCGATCAAGCGCGCGGGGATGCAGCGTCCGGCGCTGCTGGCGACGCGCTTCACGATGGAGCAGGATTTCTACAAGGGCCGGCTCGCCGACAAATACGGCTTGTCGCCCGTGGTGCCCGATGCGGCGGGGCGCGATATGGTGCATCGCGTCATCTATGACGAGCTTTGCCAGGGCATCGTCACCGATGCCTCTAAGACTGCCTATGTCGCCGAGGCCGAACGCCTGCGCCGTGAAGAGGCCGCTGACAGCATCATCATGGGCTGCACCGAGATCACCATGCTGATCGGGCAGCAGGATTTCGACATTCCGGTGTTCGACACGACGCGCATCCACGCCGAGGCGGCGGTCGAGTTCGCGCTCGATTGATGCGCTTTTTCTAAAGTTCAGGGAGCCATCTGGCGTGGCGTTTTTCCTCCGCTAGAATGCCCCACGATTTCAAAACAGGCATTTCGAGGGGACAAGATGGATTTTGCGCTTCCATGGCCGACGAGCCAGGGCGAATGGCTGGCCTGGTCGAGCGCCGTCGTCACCGTGCTGCTCGGCCTTCTGTTTTTCCTGGCGCCGGGCGTGGCCTTCCGTGTCCTGCGCCTGCAAGTCAAACCGGAGAAGGCAGCGGCGATCGCCGAGGGACGCGGCAGGATGTCGGGCTTCTATCTCGGCGTCGGCCTGTGCTGCATCCTGCTGGCGCAGCCGCTGGTTTACATGGCGCTCGGCTTCTCCTGGCTGTTCACCGCCTTCGGCCGCCTGCTGTCGATGATGTCGGATGGCGCCAACACGCCTTTCAATTGGGTTTCCATTGTGGTGGAATTGGCCTTGGCGGCATTGCCGCTCGCCTTTGCCTTCGGCTTTGTGCCCTGAATCCTTAGCTATTCCGGGGCGCGGGACGGGACTCTTTCGCCAGATGCGACAATAGTACCTGAAAACCATGCGGAACGACGCATTGCGGTCTTAAAATGCCTGTGCTAGACGGCAATCGACTTTCGGCCGGGGATAGCGGAAGCCGCGCCTCCGTGCTTGAAAAAATGCAGTAAGGTCAAAGATTTAGCCAGAGTTTTTGCTCGCGCCAACAATCTGCGGCCTGTCAGACAAGAGAAAAGACGGTCCGTGGCTCAATCGTCATCGCCAATCTCAGGTGTCGCAGAACGCTACGCGGGTTCGCTGTTCGAACTCGCGCTGCAGGCAAATTCCGTGGCCAAGGTCGAAGCCGACCTCAACAGTTTCGAGGCGATGCTCGCGGGCAGCGCCGACCTGACCCGGCTGATCAACAGCCCGGTGTTCTCCAGCGAGGACCAGGCCAAGGCCATCGCGGCAATCGCCGACAAGGCCGGGATTACCGGCCTCACCGGCAATTTCCTGCGCGTCGTGGCCCGCAACCGGCGCCTGTTCGCCGTGCCCGGCATGATCAGGGCATTCCGCCAGATCGCCGCCGAACATCGTGGCGAGACCGCTGCCGAAGTGACGTCGGCTCATGAGCTGACCGCGGCGCAGCAGACCGAACTCAAGGCGACGCTGAAGAGCGTTGCCGGCAAGGATGTGGCCATTTCCGTCACCGTCGATCCGTCGCTGCTCGGCGGGCTGGTGGTCAAGATGGGCTCGCGCCAGATCGACACGTCGCTCAAAACCAAACTCAATTCGCTCAAGCTTGCACTGAAAGAGGTCGGCTGATGGACATCCGCGCCGCGGAAATTTCCGCAATTCTGAAAGACCAGATCAAGAATTTCGGCAAGGAGGCCGAGGTCTCCGAAGTTGGACAGGTGCTGTCCGTCGGTGACGGTATCGCCCGCGTCTATGGCCTCGACAATGTCCAGGCCGGCGAAATGGTCGAATTCCCCGGCGGCATCCGCGGCATGGCGCTCAACCTCGAAGCCGACAATGTCGGCGTCGTCATCTTCGGCGCCGACCGCGACATCAAGGAAGGCGACACCGTCAAGCGCACCGGCGCCATCGTCGACGTTCCGGTCGGTCCTGGCCTGCTCGGCCGCGTCGTCGACGCGCTCGGCAACCCGATCGACGGCAAGGGTCCGATCAAGGCGGTCGAACGCAAGCGCGTCGACGTCAAGGCGCCCGGCATCATCCCGCGCAAGTCGGTGCATGAGCCGATGTCGACCGGCCTCAAGGCTATCGATGCGCTGATCCCGGTCGGCCGCGGCCAGCGCGAGCTGGTCATCGGCGATCGTCAGACCGGCAAGACCGCCATCATCCTCGACACGATGCTCAACCAGAAGTCGGTGCACGACAACGGTCCCGAGAAGGAAAAGCTCTACTGCGTCTACGTCGCCGTCGGCCAGAAGCGCTCGACCGTCGCGCAGTTCGTCAAGGTGCTGGAAGAGCGCGGCGCGCTCGAATACTCGATCATCGTCGCCGCCACCGCGTCCGATCCGGCACCGATGCAGTTCCTGGCGCCGTTCGCCGGCTGCACCATGGGCGAATATTTCCGCGACAACGGCATGCATGCGCTGATCAGCTACGACGATCTGTCGAAGCAGGCCGTCGCCTATCGCCAGATGTCGCTGCTCTTGCGCCGCCCGCCGGGCCGCGAAGCCTATCCGGGCGACGTCTTCTACCTGCACTCGCGCCTGCTCGAGCGCGCCGCGAAGCTCAACGACGATCTGGGCAATGGCTCGCTGACCGCCCTGCCGGTCATCGAAACGCAGGCCAACGACGTGTCGGCCTACATCCCGACCAATGTGATCTCGATCACCGACGGCCAGATCTTCCTCGAAACCAACCTGTTCTTCCAGGGCATCCGCCCGGCCGTCAATGTCGGCCTGTCGGTGTCGCGCGTCGGTTCGTCGGCGCAGATCAAGGCGATGAAGCAGGTTGCCGGCTCGATCAAGGGCGAGCTCGCGCAGTACCGCGAAATGGCGGCCTTCGCGCAGTTCGGTTCCGATCTCGACGCCGCCACGCAGCGCCTGCTCAACCGCGGATCGCGCCTGACCGAACTCCTGAAGCAGCCGCAGTTCTCGCCGCTGAAGACGGAAGAGCAGGTCGCGGTGATCTTCGCCGGCGTCAACGGCTATCTCGACAAGCTGCCGGTCAACCAGGTCGGCAAGTTCGAGCACGGCCTGCTCAGCCACATGCGTGCGGCGGGCAAGGACGTTCTCGACGCCATCCGCAAGGAAAAGGCGCTGTCGGACGATCTGCGCGCCAAGCTGAAGGCCGAGATCGACGCTTTCGCCAAGACCTTCGCTTGAGCGAAGCGACAAGACGGGATCAGGTTTGAAGCATGCCTTCATTAAAAGACCTTCGTAACCGTATCGCCTCGGTCAAGGCGACGCAGAAGATCACCAAGGCGATGCAGATGGTCGCCGCGGCGAAGCTGCGCCGTGCGCAAGAGGCCGCGGAAGCGGCGCGCCCCTATTCGGAGCGCATGGGTTCCGTGCTGGCCAACATCACCCAGGCGATCGGCGGCGGCGGCGATGCTCCGGCGCTGATGACCGGTACCGGCAAGGACGACGTGCACCTGCTCGTCGTCTGCACCGCGGAGCGCGGCCTGTGCGGCGGCTTCAACTCGCAGATCGCCCGTCATGCCCGCGACCACATCCGCAGGCTTTTGGCCGACGGCAAGCAGGTCAAGATCATCTGCGTCGGCAAGAAGGGCTTCGATATCCTGCGCCGCGACTATGCCTCGATGATCCTCGAGCGCATCGATCTGCGCGAGGTCAAGACGCTCGGCTTCGTCAATGCCGACGCGATCGCCAAGAAGGTCATCCACCTCTTCGACGAGGGCGGCTTCGATATCTGCACGCTGTTCTATTCGCAGTTCAAGTCGGTGATCAGCCAGATCCCGACCGCGCAGCAGATCATCCCGGCAGGCGTCGCTTCGGCTCCGGCCGAGGCAAATGATGGCGGCAATGCCGTCTATGAATATGAGCCGGAGCCGGGCGAAATCCTTTCCGACCTCATCCCGCGCAACATTTCGGTGCAGGTTTTCCGGGCGCTGCTCGAAAACGCGGCCGGCGAGATGGGCGCCAAGATGAGCGCCATGGACAATGCGACGCGCAACGCCGGCGACATGATCAACAAGCTGTCGATCACCTACAACCGTCAGCGGCAGGCGCAGATCACCAAGGAACTGATCGAAATCATTTCGGGCGCCGAGGCGCTCTAGGCGCGGTCCGGGGCCATTTGGCCCGCGAGCGGACCGCGTGAGAAACAAAGGACGAAAAAGGGTAAAGACGATGGCGAAAGCAGCGACCCCCCAGAAGGCAACACCCAAGACGGCAGCCGCGAAGGCCGCAGCCCCCGCGAAGGCTGCAAAGGCTCCGGCGGCAGCCGCGAAGGCGGCTCCGGCCAAGGCCGCTTCGGCCAAGACACCGGCTGTGGCGAGCAAGGCAACCGGCGTTGTCGGCCAGGTCCGCCAGGTCATCGGCGCTGTCGTCGACGTTCAGTTCGGCGAACATTTGCCGGCGATCCTGAACGCGCTCGAGACCACCAATGTCGGCAACCGCCTGGTGCTCGAAGTTGCCCAGCATCTCGGTGAAAACACCGTGCGCTGCATCGCCATGGACTCCACCGAAGGCCTGGTGCGTGGCCAGGAAGTGCGCGACACCGGCGCGCCGATCACCGTTCCGGTCGGCCCGGGCATGCTCGGCCGCATCATCAACGTCATCGGCGAGCCGGTCGACGAAGCGGGCCCGGTCGACGCGATCGAGATGCGCTCCATCCACCAGCCGGCTCCGACCTATGTCGAGCAGTCGACGGAAGCCCAGATCCTGATCACCGGCATCAAGGTGCTCGACCTCCTGGCGCCCTACGCCAAGGGCGGCAAGATCGGCCTATTCGGCGGCGCCGGCGTCGGCAAGACCGTGCTGATCCAGGAACTGATCAACAACATCGCCAAGGCGCATGGCGGCTATTCGGTGTTCGCCGGCGTCGGCGAGCGCACCCGCGAGGGCAACGATCTCTATCACGAGTTCATCGAATCCGGCGTCAACAAGAAGGGCGGCGGCGAAGGCTCCAAGGCGGCCCTCGTCTATGGCCAGATGAACGAGCCGCCGGGCGCGCGCGCCCGCGTCGGCCTGACCGGCCTGACGGTCGCCGAATATTTCCGCGACCAGGGCCAGGACGTGCTGTTCTTCGTCGACAACATCTTCCGCTTCACGCAGGCGGGTTCGGAAGTGTCGGCTCTGCTCGGCCGCATTCCGTCGGCGGTGGGCTATCAGCCGACGCTCGCCACCGACATGGGCGCGCTGCAGGAACGCATCACCACCACCACCAAGGGCTCGATCACCTCGGTGCAGGCCATCTACGTGCCCGCCGACGACTTGACCGATCCGGCGCCGGCGACCTCGTTCGCCCACCTTGACGCGACGACGACGCTGAACCGCGCCATCGCCGAGAAGGGCATCTACCCGGCGGTCGATCCGCTGGATTCGACCTCGCGCATGCTCGACCCGATGGTTGTCGGCGAAGAGCACTACGGTGTCGCCCGCCAGGTGCAGTCGATCCTCCAGCGCTACAAGTCGCTACAGGACATCATCGCCATCCTGGGCATGGACGAGTTGTCGGAAGAGGACAAGCAGACGGTGGCCCGCGCCCGCAAGATCGAGCGCTTCCTGTCGCAGCCGTTCTTCGTCGCCGAAGTGTTCACCGGCGCGCCGGGCAAGCTGGTCGACCTCGCCGACACCATCAAAGGCTTCAAGGGCCTTTGCAACGGCGACTACGATCACCTTCCGGAAGCCGCCTTCTACATGGTCGGCGGCATCGAGGAAGCGGTCGAGAAGGCACAGCGCCTCGCGGCTGAAGCGGCGTAAGAAGAAGCGAATAGCGAATAGGGAGTAGCGAATAGGGATTGATGGGTTGAGCGGGTCTTCTTTCCCTACTCGCTATTCACTATTCCCTACTCGCTAAATGGATCATGGCTGAAGCTTTCAAGTTCGAACTGGTTTCTCCGGAGCGCCTTCTGGTTTCCGCCGAGGTCGAATCGGTCGTCATTCCGGGCGCCGAAGGCGAGATGACCGTGATGGCGCATCACGCGCCGGTCATGACCACGATCCAGCCCGGTGTCGTCACGGTGAAGAATGCGTCTGGCAGCGAAGAGCGCTATGTCGTGTTCGGCGGCTTTGCCGACATCGTTCCGGCCGGCTGCACGCTGCTGGCGGAATCGGCCGTCGCGGTGAAGGATGTCGATCGTGCCGATCTCGCGCGCCGCATCCAGGAAGCCAAGGAAGACGCCGCTGACGCCAAGGACGACCAGGCGCGCAGCAAGGCCGAACAGTTTCTCAGCCAGCTCACCACGCTGGAAGGCGCCATCCTGCCGGCCTGAAATCCGCACCAAACTGATTGACTGACTGACTGACTGAAAAGCGGGCGTTGCCCGCTTTTTCTATATTCCCAAGGCAGCGAAGGCCAGGGTCGGACCATCCCGTCGCAGGTGGACGAGATGCACGGCCACGAGTCCGATCAGCGTCTGGCGCTCGGCGTGATCCTTAGCGAAGCCAGCCAAGTCGAACACCGCCGTCACGGTTTCATTCGCCGGCAGTTGCTCGCTCAAAAGGGCCGTCAGCGGTCCGTCGAGCGGATCGGTGAAATGGCCCTCCGGTAAGGTCTTACCCCGCGCCGCGCAGGCGGCGATCCAGGCAGCCACCACAAGCGTGAGATGCACAAATTCAGTGCCGGCTTCCATGCACTCCACGGCCGAAGCAACAATACGCTGCGGTAGTTTCTGGCTGCCGTCATTGGCGATCTGCGCGGTGCGGTGGGCGAGCGCGGTGTTTGAAAAACGCTCGGCGAGCTCCGCGGTATAGGTCTTGGTGTCGAGCCCGGCATCCTCGGGGAGGGTCGGAATGGCTTCGGCCCATAGCGCGTCGACGAATTGCCGGATCGCCGGATCGGCAAAGGCGCGGTCGACGGTGGCATGGCCGCTGAGCAGGCCGAGATAGGCGATGCCCGAATGCGCGCCGTTGAGCAGCCTGAGCTTCATGTCCTCGTACGGGGCGACATCCCCGACCATGGTGACGCCGAACTTTTCCCAGGCCGGGCGTCCCGCCGAAAAATTGTCTTCGATCACCCATTGGCGGAAGGGCTCGGTCATGACCGGCCAGGCGTCCTCGACGCCAAGCTCGACGGCGATCCGCGCCCGGTCGGCGTCGGTGGTCGCCGGCACGATGCGGTCGACCATGCTGGAGGGAAACGCGACCTCGTCGGCGATATGGCCGGCGAGTCTGGTGTCGTTGCTCGCGCCCAGGCTGGCATCGCGCAATTCCGCGAATTCGATCAGCAGGCGATGCAGTGTTGCGCCATTGGCCGGCAGGTTGTCGCAGCACAGCACGGTGAAAGGCGGTGTGCCAGCGGCACGCCGCCGGGCGAGCGCCTCGGTCAGAAAACCATGCGCAGTCCTGGGTCCTTGCGGATTTGCCAGATCGTGGACGATGTCAGGATGGGCGGCGTCCAGTCCGCCGCCCGCTGCCCTCAGATACGCCTTTTCCGTGATGGTCAGCGTGACGATCCGGGTGCGCGGATCGGACAGCGCGGCCAGCACCGCACCGGGGTCTTCCGGCGCCACCAGCATCGAGCCGATCGAGCCGATGACGCGGAGCTCCTCCTCGCCGCTGCTGCGGATCGCCAGCGTGAAGAGCCCGTCCTGTGGCGCCAGCGCATCGCGCGTGTCGGGGCTGCGCAAGGAAACGCCGATGATACCCCAGTCCGTCTCGCCCGCCGTCAGGCAGTCGTGGACATAGGCTGCCTGATGGGCGCGATGGAAAGCGCCGACACCGAGATGCACGATGCCCGGGGTGATGCGGCCCCGGTCGTAGGAAGGTGTCGCGACCGAAGCCGGCAGCGCTTGTAGCGTTGTGGCGGAGAGGCGTTTGGTCGTCGTGGCGCGGCTGGTCTGGTCGGATGGCATGGATGGCCTCGGCATGGGGTCGGCGAGCGACGTAACACCCGATCTCTTGCCACACAATGGCTGCAAAAGTCATCATACAACAATCCAATTTTTGTATGTTGACATTACTTCCTGCCGATCCTACCGATAGCGCCTTCGGGAGGATCATCGTGGCACTGACCAATGCGGATTTGCTGTTTCCAGCCGAGGCGCATCCGCGCTCGATCGCCCGCGATCTCTATGCCGGGATCAAGGACCTGCCGCTGGTCAGCCCGCACGGCCACACCGATCCGCGCTGGTATGCGCTGAACGAGCCGTTCCCCGACCCGGCGCAACTGCTCATCGTGCCCGACCACTACATTTTCCGCATGCTGTTCAGCCAGGGCGTGCGGCTGGAGGATCTGGGCGTGCCGACCCTCGACGGCGCTCCGGTGGAGACCGACGGCAGGACGATCTGGCGCCGCTTTGCCGAGCACTATCATCTGTTTCGCGGCACGCCGACCCGGCTGTGGTTCGACCATGTGCTGGCGGATCTGTTCGGTATCGAAGAGCCATTGAGTGCCGAGACGGCCGACCGCCACTACGACACGATCGCGACTGTGCTGCAGTGGGAGAATCTTCGCCCGCGCGCTTTGTTCGAGCGCTTCAACATCGAGGTCATCGCGACGACCGAAGGCGCGCTCGACGATCTCAAATGGCACCAGATGATCCGCGACAGCGGCTGGGAAGGCCGTGTCGTCACCGCCTACCGGCCGGATGCGGTCGTCGATCCCGATTTCGAGGGGTTCTCCGCCAATCTCGACCGGCTCGGCGAAATCACCGGCTGCGATACCGGCACGTGGGCCGGCTATCTCGACGCGCATCGCCAGCGGCGTGCCTTCTTCAAAAGCTTTGGCGCGACCTCGTCCGATCATGGCCATCCGACGGCCGATACCGCCAATCTTTCCGACGCCGCGGCGCAGGAGCTGTTCAGCCGCGTCCGCCGCGGCTCCGACGACGAGCGCGAGCGAAAACTGTTCCGTGCCCAAATGCTGACCGAGATGGCCAAGATGAGCCGGGACGACGGGCTGGTGATGCAGATCCATCCCGGCTCCTGGCGCAACCATTCGCCCGATATCTTTCGGAAGTTCGGGCGCGACAAGGGCTTCGATATCCCGACCCGGACCGACTATGTGACGTCGCTGAAGCCGCTGCTCGACTGCGTCGGGCTTGCGCGCGATCTCACTGTCATCCTCTTCACGCTCGACGAGACCAGCTACGCGCGTGAACTGGCGCCGCTGGCCGGCGTCTATCCGGCGCTGAAGCTCGGGCCGGCCTGGTGGTTCCACGACAGCCCGGAAGGCATGCGCCGCTTCCGCGAGATGACGACGGAGACAGCCGGCTTCTACAACACCGTCGGCTTCAACGACGACACCCGTGCCTTTCCATCTATACCCGCCCGCCACGATTTGGCGCGTCGGGTCGACTGCGCGTTCCTGGCGCGCCTCGTCGCCGAGCACCGGCTGCGCGAGGACGAGGCGCATGAGCTGGCCAAGGAGCTTGCCTACACGCTTGCCAAGAAGGCGTACCGGCTCTGAGCCGGGCGCCTTGATTTTAAAGGGAGGAAGTCATGTTGCATTTTTCGAAATTAACAGCGGTCACATTCGCCTTCGGCTCGCTGCTGATCGGCATCGCCAACGCCGAAACCGTGCTGCGCTCGGCCGACACGCACCCCGATGGCTATCCGACCGTCGAGGCGGTGAAATACATGGGCGAGCTGATCAAGCAGCGCACCGACGGCCGCTATTCGGTCGAGGTCTATCATTCGGCGCAGCTCGGCGAGGAGAAGGACACGATCGAGCAGACGCAGACCGGCGTCATCGACCTCAACCGCGTCTCGATGGGACCGTTCAACGGCATCGTGCCGGAGACGGCGGTGCCGTCGCTGCCTTACATCTTCCGTTCGGTCGACCACATGCGCCATGTCATGGACGGGCCGATCGGCGACGAGATCCTCAAGGCATTCGAGGCGCATGACCTCGTCGGCCTGGCCTTCTACGATTCCGGCGCGCGTTCCTTCTACAACACCAAGAAGGACATCGCCTCGATGGCCGACATGAAGGGCATGAAGTTCCGCGTCATCCAGTCGGACGTGTTCGTCGACATGGTCAATGCGCTGGGCGCCAACGCCACGCCGATGGCTTATGGCGAGGTCTATTCGGCCTTGCAGACAGGCGTCATCGACGGCGCCGAGAACAACTGGCCGAGCTTCGAATCGGCCAAGCACTACGAGGTCGCCAAGCACTATACGATGGACCAGCACCAGATCGTCCCGGAAGTGCTTGTCATGGCCAAGGCAAGCTGGGACAAGCTATCGCCGGAAGACCAGGCGATCGTGCGCCAGGCGGCCAAGGACAGCGTCGTCAAGATGCGCGAACTGTGGGACGCGCAGGAAAAGAAGTCGCGTGACATCGTCGAAGCCGCCGGCGTCAAGGTCAGCGAGATCGACAAGCAGCCGCTGATCGACGCGATGAAGCCGGTCTATGACAAGTATCTGTCAACGCCGGCGCTGAAGGACCTCGCCGCCCGCATCCAGGCGACGAAATAATGGAAGCCGGCGAACCGGGCGCGGCGCGGACTTCCGCGCCGCCGTCGAGCGAGGGTGGCTTGAAGGCGTTCTGGCTGGGCACCGAACGGCTGTTGGCACAGCTGTCGAGGCTCGCACTGTGGGTCAGCGGCGCCGGACTGACCTTGATGACGGTGATCATCTTCTGGCAGGTCTTCTCGCGTTATGTCCTGAACAGTTCGCCAAGCTGGACCGAATCCTCAGCCGTGCTGTTGATGGGCTGGTTCATCTTCCTCGGCGCCGCCGTCGGCGTTCGCGAGCGCACGCATCTGGGTTTTGACGTGCTGCTCTATTTCCTGCCGCCTTCGGCCAAGGCGGTGCTGCGCAGCATTTCGGACGTCGTCGTGCTCGCCTTCGGCTTCGGCATGATCGTCTATGGTGTCCAGCTCGCCAGGCTGACCTGGAACACGGTGATGCCGTCGCTCGATCTCCCGGGCGGCGTCGGCTTCCTGCCGGTCGTCCTGGGCGGCGCGCTGGTTTGCCTGTTCTCCCTGGAGCGGCTGGCCGGGCGCTTTGCCGGTCTGCCCGTCGATGCCGACCAATACGCCACGGGCGAGGAGGATCTCTAGATGGCCCTGACGGTCCTGTTCGGCACCTTCGTCTTCCTGCTCGTCATCGGCACGCCGATCGCGTTCTGCCTCGGTGTCGCCAGCTTCGCCACCGTGCTGGTGCTGGGCCTGCCGCCGCTGGTGGTGTTCCAGCGCCTCAACTCCGGTGTCAGCGTGTTTTCGCTGATGGCGATCCCGTTCTTCATCTTCGCCGGCGACCTGATGGTGCGTGGCGGCATCGCCGCCAGGCTCGTGGCGCTGGCCGGTTCGCTGGTCGGTCATTTGCGCGGCGGCCTGGGCCAGGTCAACATCGCGGCGTCGACCATGTTCGGCGGCATTTCCGGCTCGGCGGTGGCCGATGCATCGGCGGTCGGCGGGCTGATGATCCCGCAGATGAAGGCGCGCGGCTACGGCATCGACTATGCCGTCAACATCACCTCGGTCGGCGCCATCATCGCGCTGCTGATTCCGCCCTCGCACAACATGATCATCTATTCGATTTCGGCCGGGGGCCGGATCTCGATCGCCGACCTGTTCACGGCAGGCGTCATACCTGGCCTGCTGCTGGCATTGTCGCTGATGGTCACCGCCTATTGGGTCGCGAGCCGCCGCGGCTACCCGACCGAGCCGTTCGCCGGCTTCGGCCGAGCCCTGCAGTTGCTCGTGACCGCCATCCCCGGCCTCGTCCTGATCGGCATCATCTTCGGCGGCGTGCGCTCCGGCATCTTCACCGCCACGGAAAGTTCCTGCATCGCCATCGTCTACGCCTTCCTGGTGACGCTGATCATCTACCGTTCGATGAGCTGGAACGACTTCGTCGCCGCCACCAGCGCCGCGGTGCGCACCACGGCGATGGTGCTGATGATCATAGGCTGCGCCGCGGCCTTCGGCTGGCTGCTCGCCTATCTCAGGGTGCCGGCGGCGCTGGTCGCCTTCCTCCAGTCGGTGTCCGACAACAAGCTGGTCATCCTGCTGCTGATCAATGTGGTGCTGCTCATCCTCGGCACGTTCATGGACATGTCGCCGCTGATCATCATCACGACGCCGATCTTCCTGCCGGTGGTCATGGCCTATGGCGTCGACCCCGTGCATTTCGGCGTCATCCTGATCCTCAATCTCGGCATTGGCCTGTGCACGCCACCGGTCGGCGCGGTGCTGTTCGTCAGTTGCGCCATCGGGCGTATCCCGATCTGGACGGCGATGCGCTCGATCTGGCCCTTCTACGGGGCAGCCTTCGCCGTGTTGATGCTGGTCACCTACATTCCGGAAATCTCATTGTGGCTGCCCAGCCTTTTCCACTAGGGGCCTTTTCCACTAGGGGGCCTTTTCACTAAGGGGGCCTTTTCCACCACCGGGTCCGTTCCATTAGGAGGTCACGTGTCCGATACCGTCGCCGACCTCAGGGTCGAAAGAAAACCAAAACTGTCGGAGACCGTCATCGCGGCGATCCGCAGGCAGTTGCAGGCGGGGGAAATCCTGCCCGGCCACAAATTGCCGACCGAAGGGCAGCTGACCGAGACCTTCGGCGTCAGCCGCACGGTCATCCGCGAGGCCCTGGCCAAGCTTGCCGCCGACGGCCTTGTCGAGCCGCGCCAGGGCGCCGGCGTCTTCGTCACCGAGCACATCTCGACGATGTTCGGGGCGCTGGCCGCCGACATGGGAGCCAAGGATTCGATCGCTCTCAACGTGCTCGAAGTGCGCCTGGCGATCGAGATCGAATCGGCCGGGCTCGCCGCCATCCGCCGCAACGCCGCGCAGGAGGCGGCGATCCAGGAGGCCTTCTTCGAGTTCGAGCGGCTGCTGCTCGCCAGCGAGCCGACCGGGCCCGCCGACCTTGCCTTCCACCGCGCCATCGCCAGCGCCACCAACAATCCGTTCTATGTCGAGATGCTCGACGTGCTCGGCCGGCGTGCCATTCCGTGCGACGTGACCTCGCCCTGGTCGACCGAACTGGCGCAGTCCGACTCTTACCAACGCGGGCTGCAGCGTGAGCATCTGGTTATCCTGAACGCGATCACCTCAGGCGACGCCGAAGCCGCGCGCGAGGCCATGCGCAAGCACCTCACCGCCAGCCAGCAGCGCTACCGCGAGCGCCTGCACGCCAGGCAGGCTTTTTATGCCGATACGGTCAGGGCCGCCGGCGAATAACCCCATTGCAAGCCAGGACAATCATGAGCCAGAGCCATACCGACTTCACCTCGCGTTTCGCCATCGATCCGGCCGCCGCCGCGACGATGGGAACCGATGAATTGCGGCACAATTTCCATATTGAAGACCTGTTTCGACCCGGCCGCGTCAGCCTGACCTACACCCATTACGACCGCATGATCGTCGGCGGCGCCGTGCCGGTCGGAGCGCCGCTGCCGTTGGAAACGATCAAGCCGACTGGGACCAAGAATTTCCTCGACCGCCGCGAGCTGATCGTCGTCAACATCGGCGGCGCCGGCAGCGTGAAAGCAGGCGGCCAATCCTTCGAATTGCAGACGCGCGACATGCTTTATCTCGGCATGGGCAGTAGCGACGTGTCGTTCGCCTCCGCCGAAAAAGACACGCCGGCGAAATTCTATCTGCTCAGCGCGCCGGCCCACCAGGCCCATCCCAGCCGGCTGATCCGCCTCGGCGACGCCAAGCGGCTCGATCTCGGCAGCAAGGAGGCCTGCAACGAACGCTCGATTTTCCAGTTCATTCATGCCGACGGAACAAAGACTTGCCAGCTCGTCGTCGGCATGACGCAGCTTGCGCCGGGCTCGATCTGGAACACCATGCCGTGCCATGTGCACGACCGGCGCATGGAGGCCTATCTCTATTTCGACCTGCCGGAGACGGCGCGGGTCTTCCACTTCATGGGCGAGCCGGACGAGACACGCCACATCGTCATGCGCAACGAGGAGGCGGTGCTGTCGCCGGGCTGGTCGATCCACTCGGGCGCCGGCACCTCGAACTACGCCTTCATCTGGGCGATGGCCGGCGACAATGTCGACTATACCGATGTCGACCCGGTGGCGATGGACGATTTGCGGTGAGCGATCTTTCCGCCTTCAGCCTGGCCGGCAAGCGCATCCTGGTCACCGGCGCCAACACAGGCATCGGTCAGGGCATCGCCATTTCGATTGCCCGTGCCGGCGGTGCGGTGGTCGGCGTCGGCCGCTCGTCGATGGATGATACGGCAGGCAGGATCGCCGCCCTGGGCGGACAATTCGAGGCGGTGAAGGCGGATCTTGCCGACACTGCGGATGCCGGCCCGATGCTGGATCGGGTCTGGGAAGAAAACGGGCCGCTCGACGGGCTGGTCAACAATGCCGGCATCATCCGGCGCGCCGATGCCGTCGATCTCAGCGAGAGCGATTGGGACGACGTCATGGACGTCAATTTGAAGACCACCTTCCTGCTTTGCCAGTCCTTCGCCCGGCGCGTCCTTGCCGGCGGACGCCGGGGCAGGATCGTCAACATCGCCTCGGTGCTGAGTTTCCAGGGCGGCATCCGTGTTGCGTCCTACACCGCCTCGAAACATGGCGTGCTCGGCATCACCCGGCTGCTTGCCTGCGAGTGGGCATCGAAGGGCATCAACGTCAACGCCATCGCGCCAGGCTATATCGAGACCAACAACACGCAAGCACTGCGTGCCGATCCCGACCGCAGTGCCGCCATACTGGGTCGCATCCCGGCTGGCCGCTGGGGCGAACCGGGAGACATTGGCGACGCCGCCGTCTTCCTGCTGGCACCGGCATCGAACTACATGCATGGCGCGGTGGTGCCGGTGGATGGCGGCTGGCTGGCGCGATAGCCAAGGAGACAACGATGACCAAGAAGATTTTCGCCCATGCCGGCGAGGGCGTCTGGACGCCGACGCCGGATGGCAACAGGCGGCGCGTTCTGCTCCATACCGACGAGCTGATGCTGGTCGAGTTCGGCTTCGACAAAGGCGGCATCGGCGCCCTGCATTCGCACCCGCATGTCCAGGCAAGCTATGTCGCCGAAGGTCGCTTCGAGGTGACGATCGATGGCCGTACCGAGATCGTCGAGACTGGCGGCAGCTTCATCGTGCCATCCGGTCTGGTGCACGGCGTCAAGGCACTGGAAGCAGGGCGGCTGGTCGACAGCTTCACGCCCCACAGGGCCGATTTCCTCGCCTGATCGAGCGGAAATCAATACGTGCCAAAGGCGCCCGCGCCGCTTTGCTCCAGCACATCTCGCAAAGGAAAAGTCCGCACCCCTCCGGAGAGGCGCGGGCCCGCCATCGATGGAGGTGGCCGGTGAATCGTCACTTCTTACTCGGATCTTCCGCCGGGTTGACGTAGGTGATCTCGAAGGGCCCCTCGCCGTGAACCTGGACAATCGTATCGCTCGTCGTCCAAGCGAAGTGGTTCATTCCAGCCGGGGCAACGCCGAAACCGCCAGCCGTCAGTTCGATGCCCTTCGCCTCATCGAGCTTGTCACCCATTCCGATATGAAAATTGCCGGAAATCACCGTCACATATTCCGAGGTAGGGTGGTTGTGCGCGGGAATTTTGTAGCCCGCGGGCATCTTCAGCCGCAGCACATAGATGCCGTCCTTTGACGGATCGCCGGCAACAACCGCGAACTGTGCGCCAGCTGGAAGGACGGCAGGAGCAGGACCCCATTTGATGCCGTCGGCATTCATTGGCATATCATCAGCAAGCAGGGGCGCTGTTCCAGCCAGCAGAAGTGCAAGTATGCAGGCTAATTTCAACATCCTGGTGTCTCCATTGGTTTGCAGAAAAGTCTTTTTTTGCCAAGCGCGCATCGGGTGACGCGGGATTAATCTGTCGAGCTGCAGCGTTCTGGAGGTGTAGCCGCCAGACTTCAGGTTCAGCAATGACTGCAACATCGGATTTACATACAGGGACGCCGGACCATGGACCGGATCTGCTGTCGGAAATGCTGAAAGCCGTAAGGCTGACCGGCTCCGTCTTTCTGAACGCCTGCTTCAGCGCGCCGTTCGGCGTCGTGGCCCCGAAATACTATGACCCGGTCAGCCCCATGGCCTGCCTGCGCCACATAAGCATTTTCCATTTCATCGTAGCGGGTAACTGCACTTTCGAGGCCGCAAATGGCGAGCGGCGAGAAGTCACTGCTGGCGATCTGCTGTTCCTGCCATTCGCTGGCCATCACAGGTTTTGGAAGGGTGAGCCGCTGGTGATGGCTGCGGCCGGAGAAATTGTGCAGCCCGGTCGGATCGAAGGAATGTGGACCGTCAACTACGGCGGCGGCGGTGACGAATTGCGCATGATCTGCGGCTTCCTCGAGTCTTCGGAATTCCTGTTCGCGCCGGTGTTCCGCACACTTCCGGCGCTCATCGTAGAGAAGATGTCGGAGAACAAGATAGGCGCCCTGATCGCTTCGACGGTGCGGGAAATCGATTTGCATGTCGCGGCGGCGGCGCCGGGTTCACAGGCGATGCTTGGAAGGCTCATGGAGCTTCTGTTCGTCGAACTGCTGAGGCGCCATGTTGCCCGGCTTCCACCCGGCTCAAAGGGTTGGTTCGCCGCGCTGAACGATCCGATTGTCGGAAGGACGTTGCAGCTTCTCCACGCCGATCCAGCGCGCCATTGGACCGTCGGTCAGATTGCCGACAAGGTTGGCTCATCGCGCACGATCGTTGCGGAGCGGTTCAACGCGCTGCTCGGCCGCCCGCCGATCGAATACCTGACGGGTTGGAGGATTCAACTGGCTGGCGAGCGCCTGCGTTTCGGCCATGAAAGTCTCGCAAGTATCGCTGCCGGCGTAGGGTATCAATCCGAGGCCGCATTCAGTCGCGCCTTCAAACGCGTCACCGGGATCACACCAGGAAAATGGCGAGAACGGACCGGCCGCCGTGCGGGTTTTGCCTTAGAATCCGCTTCGCCTTAGGCCGCTTCGAGGCGATCATCGATGGCAGGACGGAAATCCTCGAGACCGCCAGCGGCATCATCGTTGCGTCCGATCCGGTGCACGGTGTCAAAGCACTGGAAGCGGGCCGGCTTGGCGACGGTTTTCAAAAATGAAAACCCGCGCCCCAAGGAGCGCGGGTTTGTTGCCTGGGCGCTTGTGGCGCCGCGGTACTCAAAACGTTCACCGCAGGATTGGAAACCTGCCGAATGATGGTGAATATAAACTTAATGCGCCGAGATCGCGGCGTTTGATCAGGTGATCCGCTGAAGCAGGCCGAAAAGCCGTTCGAACGTCTTGCCATAGGGCGGGCGCAGCAGGGCGCCTGCGCTCAGGCGCGACTGCAGGAAGACCGGCTTCTCCTTGCTGAAGGTGCGGAAACCCCATTGCCCGTGATAAGCGCCCATGCCGCTGGCGCCGACACCGCCGAAGGGCTGGTTCTCCTGCACCAGATGCAGCATGCAGTCGTTGATGGTCACACCGCCGGCGACGGTTTCGCGCAGGATGCGCCGGCGGTTGCCGCTGTCGCGCCCGAACCAATAGAGCGCCAACGGGCGGTCGGCCCGGTTCACATGGTCGATCGCCTCGTCGATGGTGGCGTATTCGACGATCGGCAGCACCGGCCCGAAGATCTCCTCGCGCATCAGCCGCAGGTTCGGGCTGGCATTGCCGACCAGTGTCGGCAGGAGCTTGCGGCTGGTGGTGCCGAGATCTTCGCCGGCCGGGTTGATTTCCGTGACATCGGCGCCGGCATCGCGGGCCTCGGCGATCATGTCGCGCAGGCGCTGGTAGTGCCGGTCGCTGATGATGGCGGTGTAGTCGGGATTTTCGCGCATGGAGGGGTAGAGCCGCGCGATCGCCGTTGCGAGCTTGGCGGCGACCGTGCTTGCCTGTCCCCTGGGCACCAGCAGGTAGTCCGGCGCGATGCAGGTCTGTCCGGCATTCAAAAGCTTGCCGTAGGCGATGCTGGACACCGCCGCGTCGAGATCGCAGGACGGAT
Organism: Mesorhizobium opportunistum WSM2075; assembly: GCF_000176035.2. Taxonomy (NCBI): domain Bacteria; kingdom Pseudomonadati; phylum Pseudomonadota; class Alphaproteobacteria; order Hyphomicrobiales; family Phyllobacteriaceae; genus Mesorhizobium; species Mesorhizobium opportunistum. The sequence goes on from NC_015675.1 coordinate 1,272,846, forward strand.
CGAAGATCGCCGGCGACTTGCCGCCGAGTTCGAGCGTGACCGGGGTCAGATTGGCGGCCGCCGCGATCGCGACCTGGCGGCCGACCGCGGTCGAGCCGGTGAACAGCAGATGATCGAAAGGCATCGACACGAATGCCTTGCCCATCTCGGCATCGCCAGTGATGACGCTGAGCTCATCCGGGGCGAAATGCTCGCCGGCGAGTTTGGCGAGCAGCTCCGAGAAAGCGGGTGTCAGTTCCGACGGCTTGACGAGCACGCGGTTGCCGGCGGCAAGGGCTGCCGTCACTGGCGCGACGGCAAGTTGAAAAGGATAATTCCAGGGCGAGACGATGCCGACGACACCAAGCGGCTGCGCGACGAGGCGGTTCTTGCCCGGCAGGAACGGCAAGGTGGTGGCGACACGGCGCTCCCGCATCCAGCCTCTCAAATGGGACAGGGCGTGGCGAATGCCGGCACGCACGACAAACAGTTCGGCAAGGCGCGTCTCATGCGTCGAGCGGCCGCCAAAGTCGGTGTCGATCGCCGCGCAGATGTCGGCTTCATGCCGCTCGGTCAGCACCAGCAGGCGGTTCAGGCGGTCCTTGCGGACGTCGATGTCGGGAAAAGGCTGCTTCTCGAAGGCCCCGCGCTGGAGATGGAACCGCTCGCCGAGGATGTCCTGTCTCACCTGCAGCATCGTGCCCTCCCTGGCTTTTGCCGGCCAAGCTTACATCCGAGCGCGCAGGAATCCAGCGGGATGCAGGTGTCGCTGGGGAAGGCGCGTCCTCTGCCGGCGCGTCTCGAAGTGGGCAGGCTGCGACGGATGCGCTGATGCTTTCGGCCGGCCAGGAATGTGACCGACGGATTTATCGCAAAGATAGTACCCGAAGCACCGTTTGGATAAATGCCTCCAGCGCAGGAAGATTGTTGCCCTTGCGTCGTGTCAGGGCGACTTCGTAGGCAATAGGCGAGCCGTGGCCGACCAAGTCCCGAAACACCACGCCCTCGCGGCCTGTCTCGGCAAACAGGCTCGGCACAAGCGCGACCCCAAGCCCGGCCGCCACCAGACCGACAATGGTTTCCATTTGAACCGCACGCTGGACAATCCGTGGCGTGAAGCCGGCTTGAGCGCAAGCCCGCAGGATTGTCGAATGAAGGCCTGGGCCTTCCGCGGCTGGAAAGAGAACCCAGCCTTCGTCAGCGAGCGCGGCCAAGGTGAGCGGAGTGTGCAGTGCATTGGCCAGAGGGTGGCGGGCTGGAATGGCCGCGACCAGCCGGCTCCTGACTATCGTCTGTGTCAAGATACGTGGCTCGGCCCCGGATGGGAGTGGAAGAGCAACGATCCCGAGATCCATGCGGTCTTCCAGAAGTGCCGCGATCTGCCGAGCCGAAGGGGCTTCCTCGAGTTCCAGCACAACTCCCGGCTGACTTTCCCGGAATTCGGCAATCAGGGTCGGCAGCAATTGCCTCACAGCGCTAGCGACAAAACCGATGCGCAGCGAACCAATCTCCCCAGTGCCAGCACGTCGCGTGAGCGCGACGGCGCGTTCGGCCTGGTCGATCGTTCTTTGCGCCTCTTCGCGCAGCACTTCTCCTGCCGCCGTCAGACTGTTGATCCGGTTGGTGCGCTCGAACAGGCGAACGCCCAGTTCCGCCTCCATTTGCCGGATCGTGGCGGTGAGCGGCGGCTGAGCCATGTTCAGATGCTCAGCCGCTCGCCGGAAACTCATGGTTTCGGCGACGGCGAGGAATTGCTGGAATTGGCGCAAGCTCAGCATGCGATATCTTTATCATATCGTCGAGGCACATAAACAGTATTCGACATATCGCACTCCCACGACCATCTCGAAGACATCGGTCAATTCATGGGAGCTCGATATGTCAAAGGACAACAGGGTGGCGGTCATTACCGGCGGAGCCAGCGGCATTGGATTCGGCATAGCGCAAGCGATGCAGCAGGCGGGTTACGCGGTCGTTCTTGTCGGCCGTGACGAGAACCGCCTTGCCGAAGCCACGAGAAAACTCGGTTCGCAAGCCGCGTGGCGACGAGCGGATGTTGGGAATCGTCGTGAGGTTCAGGAGGCGTTGACCCAGCTGAACAAGGTGGACGTCCTCGTAAACGCCGCCGGCTTCACGCGAAGCGTCAGCCTCTCGACTCCGATCGAGGAGGCTGAGGCCGATTGGGATGCCCTCGTTGACGCCAATCTGAAAGGTAGTTTTCTGATGGCGCACGTCGCGGCACCATTGCTTGCAAGTCCGGGAGGCCGCGTCATCAACATCGGTTCGATAGGTGCGCAGACCGGCGGCAGCCGGCCAGGCAGCTTGGCCTATGCGGCCGCGAAATCCGGCCTGCATGGCCTGACCTATGCGCTGGCCCGCGAATTGGCTCCGCGCGCCATCACGGCAAACGCCGTCGCGCCGGGGTTCATCGCTGATACCGGATTCACCGGAGGCTGGCCGCGAGATCGCATCGCCGCGATCGTCGCCGAGACGCCAATGGCGCGGCCAGGGACACCGGCCGATATCGCCGGCGCGGTGCTCTGGTTGGCATCGGAGGCCGGCTCATTCGTCACCGGTGCGGTTATACCGGTCAATGGCGGGTGGCGAATAGGTTGAGCCGACGGCGGCATGTCGGCCGGGGCCGCTGCGCAGCCCGGATTCGAACCAACGAAAGGCGAAGAGCAACCTGTTCCGGTTGTGCTCCGAGGATAGCTGCGCTACTCCAAAGTGGAACTCGGAGAGTCTCTTGACCGGTTTTTACATCCTCTCCAATCCCCGAAAAATCGCTCGCCGCCCGGTGTCCGCCTGATGCCGGCACAGGCAGCGAGCATGCGGGCGGAGGATCCCAAGCGGCGCGTCCTGAAGGACGTGTTCGGCTTCGACGATTTCCGACCCGGCCAGGCCGCTGTCATGGACGCGCTGCTCGGCGGGCGCCATGTGCTGGCCGTGATGCCGACAGGGGCGGGCAAGTCGCTCTGCTACCAAGTGCCGGCGCTGGTCCTGGGCGGGCTCACCATCGTCGTTTCGCCGCTGGTGGCGCTGATGCAGGATCAGGTCGCCGCCTTGCGGCTGGCAGGCGTCGCCGCCGACACGATCAATTCCTCGCTCGACCGCGAGGCCAATGTCGCGGCCTGGCGCCGCGTGGCTTCTGGCCAGACGCGGCTGCTTTACCTGGCGCCGGAGCGGCTGATGACCGAGCGCATGCTCGAGGCGCTCGCCAGGCTCGACGTCAGCCTGATCGCGATCGACGAGGCGCATTGCATTTCGCAATGGGGCCCGGCGTTCCGGCGCGAATATGAGGATTTGTCGCGGCTGCGCGGCATTTTTGCGAAAGTGCCGATCATCGCCGTGACGGCGACCGCGGATGAGAGCACGCGCACCGACATCGCCGTCCGGCTGTTCGCCGAGCGTGTCGAAACGATGGTGCTGGGTTTCGACCGGCCCAACATCAAGCTCGCCATCGCGGCCAAGCAGGACAGCAAGCGCCAGCTGCTCAACTTCATCGAGCGTCATCCCGGCCGCAGCGGCATCGTCTATTGCCTGTCGCGCAAGAAGACGGAGGAGATGGCAGCTTTCCTGGAGAAGAATGGCGTCACCGCGCTCGCCTATCATGCCGGCATGACCAAGGACGCGCGTGAAGCGAACCAAAACGCCTTCATGACGCTCTCGGGCGTCGTCATGGTGGCGACCATCGCCTTCGGCATGGGCATCGACAAGCCCGATGTCGCCTATGTCTTCCACACCGATATGCCGGGCAGCCTCGAAGCCTATTATCAGGAGATCGGCCGCGCCGGCCGCGACGGGCGGGAGGCCGAGGCGCATATGTTGTTCGGCCTTGGCGACATCCGCATGCGCCGGCTGTTCATCGACGACGAGGATGCGTCGCCCGAGCACAAGAGGCGCTCGCATCGCCGGCTCGACACGCTGATCGGCTATTGCGAGACGGCGCAATGCCGCCGCCAGGTGCTGCTCGGCTATTTCGGCGAGGAAGCCCAGCCTTGCGGCAATTGCGACAATTGCCTCGACCAGGTGCCGCGCGCCGATGGCGCCGCCGAGGCGCGCATCATCCTGGCCGCGGTCTCGCAGAGCGGCGAACGCTTCGGCGCCGCCCACGTCATCGACATCCTGACCGGCCATGAAACCGAGAAGGTGCTGGCCAGGGGTCATGAGAGGCTCGCCAGCTTCGGCAGCGGCGTGGCGCACAAGAAGGATTTCTGGATGTCGCTGATCCGCCAGCTTGTCGCTGGCGGGTTCCTGGAACCGGACCCGAGCGGCCATGGCGGCCTCGCCATCGCCGATAAGGGGCATGCGCTCGGTCGGGGCGAGGTGGCGTTCCACTACCGCGTCGAGGTGCGCGGCCGAGCCTTGCGCAAGATGCGAGCGGCCGAGGGTTCGAGAGCCGAAGGCGTCGATGCCTCGTTGCTTGCCACGCTCAAATCCGTGCGGCTGCGATTGGCGAAAGAGCGCCAGGTGCCGGCCTATGTGGTGTTTTCCGATCGCACGCTGATCGACATGGCCGAGCGCTGCCCGCGCGATCTCGACGCCTTCGCCGAAGTGAATGGCGTGGGCGCGGCGAAGCTCAAGGAGTTCGGCCAGGCTTTTCTCGCGGCAATCGCGGCGCACCAGTCCGATGGGTCGGCCTGAACGCCCCACCAAATCCTTTGCCGGCAGTCGTCACATCTGTATCGACATGCCGCCATCGACGGTCAGCACATGCCCGTTGACGAAAGACGCGGCGTCGCTGGCGAGGAAAAGTGCGGCACCGGCAATTTCCCGCGGCTGCCCCCAGCGCTGCAGCGGAACCCGCTGGCGGGCGAAGGCAACCAAATCGGGGTCTGCCGCCATCGCGGCATTGGTCTCGGTGGCGAACATGCCTGGCGCGATGGCGTTGCTGGTCACGCCGTGGGCGCCATATTCGACAGCCATGCTGCGCATCAGCCCGGTCAGTCCTTGCTTGGCCGCGGGATAGATGGCGTCGCCGGGCCGCGCCATCTCGCCGACGATCGAGGTCACCGCGATCAGCCGGCCGTGGCCCTGGGCTTTCATGATCCGCGCCGCATCGCGCGACAGCGAGATCGCCGATAAAAGATCCGTCCTGATCAGGTCGAGGATGTCATCGTCGTTGAAAGCGGCCAGCGGCCGCCTGTCGCGGGCGCCGACATTGTTGACGAGGATATCGAGGCGGCCGTGGGCCTTGCGGATATCGGCGATCGCGGAACACCCGGCCTCGATGTCGGCGATGTCGAAGGTGACGGCCTGGGCGCTGCCGCCACTCTCGGCAATGGCGGCGACGGCGGCATCGAGCGTTGCGGCTGTGCGTCCCGTGACAACGACATGGGCTCCGGCTTCGGCAAAGGCGAGCGCGATCTCGAAACCAAGCCCGCGCCCGCCGCCGGTGATCAGCGCCACGCGCCCCTTCAGGGAAAATCTGTCGAAAATGCTCAAGCGGGCCTCTACGCGCACAGGACGGCAGTACCGATCCCATGCGGCAATCGGCGGCTCAGCCTACTGTTCCATCGAAGCCGATGAAAATAAACTTAATGCGCGGTCGCGTGCGTGCTGCGCCACGCTCAAGGCGTTGTTCTCCGATCGGACCCTGATCGACATGGCTGAGCGCCGCCCGCCCAGCTCGACGCCTTCGCCGAAGTGAAAGGCGTCGGGCGGCGAAGCCTAGGACCTTCGGCCAGGTTTTTCGGGACGCGATCGCCGTGCACGAATCCGATGTCTGACGACGCTGTTTTTTCTGATTGTGCCGCTTTTTTATGCACGACTTGCAAAGTCTGCCCGGTTACTTCCCTGATGCTGTTGCCAGGAAGCAACAAGCCAGTATGAAAAGCCGGCGCCACGAACGCCGCTCTTGCTCTCCTTCGCAATCGGGCTTTCTACTGCAGGTGGCACACGGATTCTCGTTCAAAGCCTTCATAAATCATGATGAGACACGCCTTGGGTCGTTGCAGTCGGCGCACCTTGCCGATGTTGTTGCGCCGATAGGGCGCGCGACGGTCTTTTCGTGAGGGCAAGGCATGTCTGGCGTGACAATTCCGGGCGCGGCTCGTCGGTGCACCGATCGTCGAATTTCGCTTGGGGAAGCAATAATGTTGGGAATACTGGGCAGGGGTTGCCGCGCGTTTCAATCTGCAACGGCGCTCGGCGGCACCAGGCTGGCCGCGCCAGTCGGGCTGGCTCTTTCGTTGGCGCTGGTTGCGCCCGCATTTGCGGACGGCGGCAGGGGAGGCGGCACTGGCGGCGGCGGGACAACGGGCGTGTCCGGTGGTGCGGATAGCGCGACCGGTGCCGGCGGCGACGGTAGCACCGGCATTAACGACGCAGGCATCGCCTCCGGCGGCGGCGGCGGCGGCGCCGGGGTGACGGGCGGAAGCGGCGGGGATGGATTTAGTAGCCCGGCCGCCGGCGGCGCGGGCGGCACCACCGCAGGCGCCAATGGCGGCGATGGCAGCAACGCCAGCAGCGGCGGAACGGGTGGTGGCGGCGGCGGCGGCGGTGCCCATGGCGCGGTCGTTTCGACCTCGGGAGCGCTTTCCAGCGTCGGCGGAAACGGCGGAAACGGTGGAAATGGACCGCCAGGCCCCGGTGGATCCGGCCCCGTTGGCGGTGGCGGCGGCGGTGGCGGCGGCGGCTACGGAGCGGTGGTCACCGGGAGCGGCCTGTCGCTGACCAACAGCGGGACCGTGGCAGGCGGCAAGGGTGGCAATGGCGGTGACGGTGGCTCCGGCGGCGGCAGCCCTGGCGACGGCGGCAGCGGTGGGATCGGGCTCGATCTCACCGGCACATCCAACTCCCTGGTGAACACCGGCACGATCACAGGCGGCGCGGGCGGGACAAGCGGCGTCGTCCGCAATGCGAATAACTGGTCTCACAACGGCGCGGCAGGCTTGGGCGGCGTCGGTATCCGCGGCGCCGGTCTGACCATCGTCAACAGCGGCACGATCTCGGGTGGGCTCTCGGGCGATGGAGTGACGCGCGCCAATGCCATCAGCTTCACCGGCGGGATCAACACCCTGGAACTGCAGGCAGGCACCGACATCCTCGGCAACGTGGTTGCGTTCAGTGCTGCCGACACCCTACGGCTCGGGGGGGCTGCCAACAGCAGCTTTGACGTGTCGCAGATCGGCGCCAGTGCGCAGTATCAGGGTTTTGGCATATTTCAGAAGACTGGCAGCAGCACCTGGACGCTGACCGGGACCAACACTGCCGCGCAGTCCTGGACCATTGATGCAGGTATCTTGTCGGTGAACGGCACGATCACCAGTGCCACCATGACCGTGAACGCTGGCGGCGCGCTGGGGGGTGCCGGCACGGTTGGCAACACAACGATCGCGGGCGGCGTTCTGGCGCCGGGCAACTCGATCGGCACCATCACCGTCGCGGGGGACCTCGTGTTCGGCGCCGGCTCTACATACAGCGTCGAGGTTTCGCCAGTCACGGCCGACCGCACCAACGTTACCGGTACCGCCAACCTCTCGGGCGGCACGGTGGAAGTAACTTATCTGCCGGGCACCTTCGTGGCCAAGAGCTATACCATCCTGCATGCCGACGGGGGGCTGGGGAGCACTGCATTCGCAGGCTTCGACGCTCCTACACTGCCGGGCCTTACAAGCAGCCTCGTCTATGACTATACGGCGAACAACGTTTATCTGCAGACGACCGCCGAGGCGATCATTGGCGTCGGCCTTAACGAGAACCAGAAGAGCGTCGACACGGCGCTCATCGACTATTTCAATCAGAACGGCGCATTGCCCGGCGCGTTTGCCGGGCTTGACGCGAACGGGTTATCCCAGCTCTCCGGCGAGGTGGCGGCCGGTGCCGTCAATGCCGGCATCGACAGCGCCGACCAGTTCATCAACGCGCTCGATGCCCAGGCAGTTCAGGGCGAGGCGGCGTCGTCCGGCGGCGGCACGGCGACAGCCTATGCGGTAGATGAGGCGGGCGGCGGCAAGGACCGGTTCGCGGCGCTCGGCATGAAGGCCAGCCACAATGCAGATCTGGTGGGGTCTGTCTTCGCCAGCCGCTGGCAGGCATGGGGCGCCGTCTATGGCGGTGCGCAGAAGATCGGCGGCGATGCCATCGTCGGTTCGCACGACACGAATGCGGACATTTTTGGCGTCGCCGGCGGCATCGTCAGGAACTGGGGCGACAGCCGTCTCGGCGTCGCGATCGGCGGCGGTTCGTCCAGCTTCTCGCTGTCGGATGATCTCGGCTCCGGCCGTGCCGACACCTTCAATGTCGGCGTTTTCGGCCGGCAGGGTTTTGGCGATGCCTATATCGCCGGCGTGCTGGCGTACGGGTTCAACGACACCAACACCAGCCGGACTGTGCCGGGCGACACGCTGGAGGCTTCCTTCAACGCGCAGACTTGGTCGGGACGCGTCGAGGGCGGCTATCGCTTCGCCACGCCGGTCGCAGTGCTGACGCCCTACGCCGCATTCCAGGCGACAGCCTATCGCCTGCCGGATTATGCCGAGACCAGCGCCGGTTCCGGCGATTTCGCGCTCGGCTACGGATCCCAGACGACCACGGCGACGCGTTTCGAACTGGGCCTCAACCTCGACAAGGACATCGCGCTGCAGGACGGAGCAAAGCTGACGCTGTCAGGCCGCGCCGCCTGGGCAATCAACGGCAGCACAGGCCGCACGGTGACGGCAACGTTCCAGAACCTGCCCGGCGCGACCTTCACCATCGACGGAGCCGAGCCGGACACCAACGCCGCCCTCGTCAATGCGAGCGCGACGTACACATCGGGCTCCGGCCTGTTTGCTTCGCTCGGCTTCCAGGGCGAGTTCTCGGGCAATGTCCAGAGCTATGCCGGCAAAGCAAAGATCGGGATCAGCTGGTAAGCGATCGGGATCAGCTGGCCGCGGCCAGCAGGATGAGCAAGGTGACGAGATGTCGGGGACCGGGTTGGTTCGGCTGACGCCCAAAGGGCGGCCGGTCTTCGACGCGAGGCAAACGGCGACTATGTGAAATCGGTTACGGAAGACCGGTGCCGGGCACTTTACACAGCCGCATGCAGAACATGCCGCTCGTGACGGTCGCCTTCGTATCAGTGCTCGGCATGGCGGTTCCAGGGCCGGATGTCGTGCTGGCCATCACCAACGGCTCACGCTACGGCGTCAGGAACGCCTTCATCGCCATGGCCGGCGTGGTGCTTTCCGACTTCGTCCTCATCTGCATGGTTGGGCTCGGCTTCGGCGCGCTTCTGCTGGCCTCGGAACTCTATCTCTCCGCGCTCAGGATGGTTGGCGCCGGCTATCTGCTTTTCGTCGCGGTCCGCACGCTCCGCATCTCCACCGCGTCCCGACCTGCCATCGATCCCGCCATTCTCCAAAAGACCCAGTCGACCAAGGCCCTCATTCTGCGTTGCTTCGTGGTGGCGGTCACGAACCCCGAGGCTTGGCTGTTTTTCCCCGCCATCCTGCCACCCTTTGTCGACACCAACGAGCCGATTGCGATGCAATATGCCGTTCTGGCCATCATCATCGCAGTGGCGGATGTCTTGGTGCTGATGCTCTACGCGACCCTTGGCTCACGGGCGGTCAAGCTCCTGGCCGGCCCCAACGCCGTGTGGATAGATCGACTCTATGGTCTTGCCCTACTCGTTCTTTCGAGCGTTCTCATCCTGCAGGCCCTGGGCCATCTTTGAGGTGGCTCCGAGGCGGTCTCCCCCAAGTGTCTCGTTTGGATTTAGACCCTCGACGAGGAGTAGATTCGTGTCGCACTCCAGATTGACAGCTCAATGCGCGTCGCGCTCTATTCAGCGCGGGTTAGGAGCAGGGGGCATCATGAAAGCCAATTCCATCGCGCTCGCGCTGTCGTGCGGGGTTCTGTCAGCCTGCGCGGCCAGCAGTGCCATGAGAACGTCCGCCGATACCGCGATTATTCAATCTTCGGCCGCGCCAGTGTGCGGTGGCATCGGGGCAGCACGCGTTGCCGAAAAGCAGGCAGCAATTGAGACGTTGAAGGCCGGATATGACCGCTACATCATTTATAACGCGGCAGCGAGCAACGACATTCGGGTAACTCAAATGCCCGGGAGCTATCAGACCCAAGGCAGCGCTTCCGTGTACGGCAACACTGCGACATTCAACGCCAACACCCAATATGTGCCCGGCCCGACCATAGTTTCGGGCGGGCATCACCAAGCGCTCGGGGTGAAGATGTTCAAGGACAGTCAACCAGGAGCAGCACAGGCCCTTTCTGCACGCGATACGCTCGGGCCGGATTGGCAAAAGCTCTTGAAGGCGGGCACGGTCCATACTTGCACGTGACGACGCCTGTCAGCCTACGAACGCCGTTGAGAGTCCCCGAATACCCCCACCACCGGCTATGACGGGTGAGCGTCTTAGTCGCCCATAGTGTACCGGGAGCCGCTAAAGCGCTGTCCTTGTCAGTCGATCATGTTTGGAAGCTAGTTGACATGGGTGAACTGCCGTCCGTGAAAATTGGGAACGTCGGCTGATCGAGGCTGACAAGCTTCGAGCGTTCCTCAAAAACCATTACTGCCGGAGTTTCCTCGGTTTCTTGCGTTGCTCACAAGCCCGCTACGTTGAATACACGTTTGAAGCGGCAGCAAAGAAGCGTTGCGAGAGGTGGCGAAATTGCCACCTCCCGTGGGCTGCTAGAAAGCCTCATAAAATAGGTGAAGACGTTTCCACAGAAGGCAAAACCCCTCCCGGAAATCCCGAAGCCTCTTGGTCGTAACTACCTGCTGACGACGTTCTCCTACGTCCACGGGCAGCTTTGCAACCTGATAGATGTGGCCGTGCCCGAATGTCCCGATGGATGGTCCATGCCAAACATGCATATGAGCGAGCGTATTTCGATTTTTTACAGTGCGGTTGAAAGCGTTGCGAATGCGCTCCCACTCGACAACCGGGGGCACATCTGCAACTTTCGGCTCCCCAAACTGAGACGCCACAAGCGAACTGATCATGTTCATTCTGTCGCGAAGATTTTGGACTGAGAAAAAAGCTAGCGTAGCGTGCTCGATGTTGGCCGGTTTAAGTAGCTTGACGTATATCCGTGCTAGCAGATGCTCGACATTGCCCCACTCGGCCATTGCGCGGCCATATTCTACCATGAACTCCGGTTCATCGGTGGCGTAGTCGGGGCCAGCGGGGTCTGACCATTTTGCCATGACGCGCCCTCGCTTTATGTTCAATCTATGATTGGCGGCAAGAACAATGGCGGAGAGGGAGGGATTCGAACCCCCGATGGGCTTGCACCCATGCCGCATTTCGAGTGCGGTGCATTCGACCACTCTGCCACCTCTCCGCGGTCATGGTCGGCCGTTGCCGGCGCGGCGCACTAGATAACGGCTGAACGGGCAGGTTACAAGGCCAAATCCGCGGGGAAATTCAGCTTGCCGTCCGGGTCCGGCCGGGATCGAGATCATCCCGTCCCCGGCAGGCGATCGCGGCCGGTACGCCAGGGCCAGGGAAACAGGCCGTTTGCCTTGACTCGCGCTCAACCTTCGGTTAGGGACAGCGCGCAATCGGCGTGGAGGGTTCTTCCGCGCCGCTTGTTTTTTGAACCCGCAGACTGACAAAAAGACGGCCGAACCGCCAGAGGCGGTTCATCAAGGCCGACCGAACAGCGAAAGGCAAAAAATGTTCGCAGTCATCAAAACGGGCGGCAAGCAGTATCGCGTCGCCGCCAACGATCTCCTGAAGATCGAAAAAGTCGAAGCCAATGTCGGCGATATCGTCGAGATCGGCCACGTGCTCGCGCATGGCGAGGGCGAAAACGTCACGTTCGGCGCGCCGTTCGTCGATGGCGCTCTGGTCACGGCGGAAGTCGTCGAGCAAGGCAAGAACCGCACGGTCATCGCTTTCAAGAAGCGCCGCCGTCAGAATTCGCGCCGCAAGATCGGCCATCGCCAGCTTTTGACCACCGTGCGGATCTCCGAGATCCTGCTGGGTGGCGCAAAGCCGACGAAGACGGCCGCGGTGAAGGCGCCGAAGAAGGAAGCCAAGGCCGAACTGGCCTCCGAGGCAAAGGCCGAGGCCGCGCCGAAGGAAGCCAAGACCAAGAAGGAAGCTGCTCCGAAGGACGACGCAAACGCCGTGACCGCCGCCGCGCCGCTGTTCAAGGCGCCGAAGGGCGAGCCGGACGATTTGACCGTGATCAAGGGCATCGGCCCGGTCGCCGCCAAGGATCTCGCCGAGCAGGGCATCATCACCTTCGCGCAGCTCGCCAAGCTGACCGAAAAGGACGTCGCCAAGATCGACGAGCACATGCCGTTCAGCGCCGACCAGATCAAGGACTGGCGCGAACAGGCCAAGGAACTGGCGAAGAAGTAATTTTTCCGGCGACTGGGTCGCCGGATCGGACTTGAAACGGAACGCGAACGCGTTCATAAGGCCTTTTAGGCGCCTTGCGGCGCAACGGAGTTAGTTAGATGGCACACAAGAAAGCTGGCGGCTCGTCGCGCAACGGTCGCGACTCGCATTCCAAGCGTCTGGGCGTGAAGAAGTTCGGCGGCGAAGCCGTCATCCCGGGCAACATCATCATTCGTCAACGCGGCACGACCTGGCATCCCGGCGTCAATGTCGGCATGGGCACGGACCATACCCTTTTCGCGCTCGAATCCGGCGCCGTGATGTTCAACAAGAAAGCCAACGGCCGAACCTACGTATCGGTCAATCCGATTACCAAAGCCGCGGAGTAGCCGGTTCCGCACTAGAACACCGGCGCCCATCTCGGGAACCGGTGTCTGGCAAAACCAGGAAAAGGATCAGGGGAGATGGGTTTCCATCTCCCCTTTTTCTTGTGCCTGGAGGACTTTCAATGGTTGCCGAAGCGGAAGACACCGAAGACGAAAGTTACGCGATAGACTGCCCGGTGCTGGTCACCGAGCGGCTGGTGATGCGGGCGCCCTGCGAAAACGATGTCGCGCAACTGGTGGAGCTTGCCGACAACCGCCATGTCGCCGAAATGCTGGCGCGCATGCCGCACCCCTATGGCGAGGCCGAGGCGCGCGCCTTCCTCGCCATGACGAAGTCGCGCCGCGCCGGCATTGTCTATGCGCTGACGCTGGCCGGCACCGACACCTTCGTCGGCTGCGCGGGCTTAAACACCACCGATCGCGGGCTGGAGCTCGGCTACTGGATCGGCGAGCCCTATTGGAAGAAGGGCTATGCGACCGAAGCGGCCCACGCGCTGGTCGATCTCGCCTTCCAGAAGACCTCGATCCAGGTGCTGCATGCCTCGACCCGGGTCATCAATCCGGCCTCGCGCCGGGTGATCCATAAGTGCGGTTTCCAGTATGCCGGCCAGGGCATGCTGAATTCGATCGTCGCCGGCCAGGTGCCGGTCGAGCGCTATCGGCTGGATCGCAAGACCTGGATCAGCCTGCGGAACTGGGTGCATTTCTAGATGGGGCGATATTCAGGTGAGGCCGGCCTGCAAACGATGGTTTTCTGCGCTTCCGGTGCTCACGGACTTCATGTCCGCTCCGCTCCGGTTCTCGGAAACCATCGTTTTCGACTCGGCCTGACCTGAATCTCGCCCCATCTCGGCGCGTGCCGCAAACCAAAGGTTTTGAACGAAGCCTAAGTCAGCCCAGTTCGGCCCAGACGGGCAAATGGTCCGAGCCGACCGCTTGGCGGTCGACCCACAGACGCTTCAGGGATCGGGCAAGCGAGGCGCTGGTGAAGATATAGTCGATGCGCTTGTGGCGGCTGGCATCCTCGGGCCGTTTGGGATCGACCCAGGTGGCGAGATCGGCCACATCGAGGCGCACAGCGGCATCGACGGCAAAGTCGGCGGTCAACGGCATGCCGAATTCATGGTCCGGGCGGCCGGCGAGTTCGACATATTCGGGCGAGCCGGCCAGCATGTTGAAATCGCCCATGCCGACAAAGGCTTCCGGATGCGGCAATTCCGGCAGGCCGATCTCGGCGACGCCGGACAATGCGCCGCCTTCGAGCGCGTAGTTCAAGAGGCGCTGGCGCAGGAACTGGATCTGGCTGGCGCGTTCGACCGGGCTGCGGTGATCGAGATGGATGGAATAGAAGCGGATGAAACCGAGCGGCGTCTCTATCAGCGCTTCCAGCGCGCCGCGTTGGAAGTTCATCATCTCGAAGCTGCGGCTGCGCGGAAGAAGCAGGTTGCGCGACAGATGAATGGGCGTCTTCGACAGCACCATATTGCCGAGCTGGAAGGTCGTGGTGATGGCGCGCCCATCCTCGATGCGCGAACCGATATTGGCCTCGAAATTGCTGCCATAGACGGCAAAGTAGTCGGGCAGCGCCTCGCCGATCTCGGCGACCATGTCGCGGCCGCCGTTCCTCGGATTGTTGCGGGTAACCTCCTGCAGCGCGATGACGTCGGCGCCGCGCACGGTTTCGGCGATGCGCCCGACATCGTACTGTCCGTCGAGACCGACGCCGTACTGGATGTTGTAGGTTACAAGCTTCATTCCGCCATCTCCGGCCAACCCCATGCGGCCATTGTCACAAAACGGCCTCGCCCTTGGCCGCGCCTTGGTTTAGAGCAAGGCCTAAGGTTTAGAGCAATGCCGCAAGGCCAATAAAGAAACTGCGATCCATGAAATTTCTCGATCAAGCCAAGGTCTATGTCCGCTCCGGTGACGGGGGCGCCGGTTCGGTGTCGTTCCGGCGCGAAAAATTCATCGAGTTCGGCGGGCCGGACGGCGGCGATGGCGGGCGTGGCGGCGATGTCTGGCTGGAAGCGGTCGACGGGCTGAACACGCTGATCGACTATCGCTACCAGCAGCATTTCAAGGCCAAGACCGGTGTCCATGGCATGGGCCGCAACATGACGGGGGCCAAGGGCGCCGACGTCACGCTCAAGGTGCCGGCCGGAACGCAGGTGTTCGAGGAGGACAATGAGACGCTGATCTGCGACCTGACCGTCGTCGGCCAGCGCTTCCTGCTCGCCAAGGGCGGCAATGGCGGCTTCGGCAACCAGCATTTCAAGACCTCGACCAACCAGGCACCGCGCCGCGCCAATCCCGGCCTGCCGGGCGAAGAGCTTAACATCTGGCTGCGGCTGAAGCTGATCGCCGATGCCGGCCTTGTCGGGCTGCCCAATGCCGGCAAGTCGACATTTCTGGCCGCCGTCACCGCGGCCAAGCCGAAGATCGCCGACTATCCGTTCACGACGCTGCATCCCGGCCTCGGCGTCGCCCGCATCGACGCGCGCGAATTCGTCATCGCCGATATTCCGGGCTTGATCGAAGGCGCGCATGAAGGCGTCGGCATCGGCGACCGCTTCCTCGGCCATGTCGAGCGCACGCGCGTGCTGCTGCACCTGGTCTCGGCGCAGGAAGAAAATCCGGGCAAGGCCTACAAGACCGTGCGCGCCGAGCTCGATGCCTATGGCCATGGCCTGATCGAGAAGGCCGAGATCCTGGCTCTTTCGCAGGTCGATACGCTCAATGCCGATGAGCGCAAGAAGAAGGTCGCTTCGCTGAAGCGCGCCGCCGGCCGTGCACCGATGCTTCTGTCCGCCGTCACCGGCGAAGGCGTCGAGGCGGTGCAGCGCGCCCTGATGACGGTGATTGCCGAGGCTCGCGCGCAAGCTCTTCCCGTGGTCGAGACGCGCTGGGAAAAGTAGGGCATGCAGTCGCTCAGGAAATACCGGCGCATCACCGTCAAGATCGGCTCGGCGCTGCTCGTCGATCGCGCGGCGGGTCTCAAGCGCGACTGGCTGGCCTCGCTCGCCGACGATATTGCGGTGCTGGCCGATGGCGGTGCGGAAATCCTCGTCGTGTCCTCCGGCGCCATCGCACTCGGCCGCACCATCCTCGGCCTCGGCAAGCGTGCCCTGAAGCTCGAGGAAAGCCAGGCCGCGGCCGCCGTCGGACAGATCGCGCTCGCCGGCGCCTGGTCGGATGCGCTCGGCAAGGGCGCCCTGAAATCAGGCCAGATTCTCTTGACCCTTGGCGACACAGAGGAACGCCGCCGCTATCTCAACGCCAGGGCGACGATCTCGACATTGCTCAAGATGAAGGCGGTGCCGGTCATCAACGAGAACGACACGGTCGCCACCTCCGAAATCCGCTATGGCGACAATGACCGGCTGGCCGCGCGCGTCGCCACGATGATGGGCGCCGACCTCCTGGTGCTGCTCTCCGACATTGACGGGCTCTACACCGCGCCGCCGGCGCGCGACCCGCAAGCCAAGTTCATCCCCGTGGTCGACCGCATCACATCCGATATCGAAGCCATGGCGGGAGCCGCCGCTTCCGAACTGTCGCGCGGCGGCATGCGCACGAAGCTCGATGCCGGCAAGATCGCCACGGCCGCCGGCACGGCGATGATCATCACATCGGGGACGCGGCTGTCGCCGCTGATGGCGATCGAGCGCGGCGAACGCGCCACCTTCTTCCGGCCGAGCGCCAATCCGGTCAAGGGCTACAAGACCTGGATCGCCGGCCAGCTCGAGCCGGCCGGCCGGCTGACGGTCGATGCCGGCGCCATCGGCGCGCTGCTGTCCGGCAAATCGTTGCTGCCGGCCGGCGTCAAGCTGGTCAGCGGCAATTTCTCGCGGGGCGACACCGTGGCGATCCTGTCGCCAGAGGGCCGCGAGATCGCGCGCGGACTGGTTGCCTACGATGCCGCCGATGCCGTAAGGATCGCTGGCCTGAAGACAGCCGAGATCGAAACCATTCTCGGCTACGAAGCGCGTTCGGCGATGATCCACCGCGACGATTTGGTGGTCAATCACGCCGGAGACGACACAAGCGGAGGATGAGCCATGCTGAAACTGCATGAAAAATCCGGGGACGACACCGTGGCGCTGATGGCCGATATCGGCCGCCGTGCCCGCGCTGCCGCCCGGCCGCTGGCCATCGCCACCACCGCCGCCAAGAATGCCGCCCTCCTCGCAATGGCCAAGGCGATCGTCGCCCGCGAGCAGGAGATTCTCGACGCCAACGCCATCGATGTCTCGAATGGCCATGAGTCCGGGCTATCCGCTTCCTTCATGGACCGGCTGAAGCTCGATCCGGTGCGTATCCATGCCATGGCCGAAGGGATTCGCGAGATCGCGGAACTCAAGGATCCCGTCGGCGACGTCATCGCCGCCTGGGAGCGGCCGAACGGCCTGCAGATCGAGCGCGTGCGTACGCCGCTCGGCGTCGTCGGCGTCATCTATGAGAGCCGCCCGAACGTGACGGCGGATGCCGGCGCGCTCTGCCTCAAGGCCGGCAATCCGGTGATCCTGCGCGGCGGCTCGGATTCGCTCAATTCGTCTTCCGCCATCCACGCCTGCCTTGTCGAAGGCCTGAAGGCGGCCGGCCTGCCGGAAGATGCCATCCAGTTGGTGCCGACCACCGACCGCGCCGCTGTCGGCGAGATGCTGAAGGGGCTTGGCGGCACGCTCGACGTCATCATCCCGCGCGGCGGCAAAAGCCTTGTCGGGCGGGTGCAGAGCGAGGCGCGTGTGCCGGTCTTTGCCCATCTCGAAGGCATCTGCCACCTCTACATCGACCGCTCGGCCGATCTCGACATGGCGGTCAGGATCGCCGTCAACGCCAAGATGCGGCGCACCGGCGTCTGCGGCGCCGCCGAGACATTGCTGGTCGACCGTGCCGTGGCGTCGACGCATCTGGTGCCGATCCTCGACGCGCTGCGCGCCGCCGGCTGCGAGATCCATGCCGATGCCGAAGTGCTGAAGCTGTTTTTCGACGCCAGGCCGGCTGATGATGCCGACTGGGTGACCGAATATCTGGACGCCATCATCGCGGTGAAGCTGGTCGACGGCGTCAGCGGTGCGATCGACCATATCGAGACCTTCTCCTCGCATCACACGGAGGCGATTGTCGCCGAGGATGCACGAGCGGTGGAGCGGTTCTTCAATGAGATCGATTCGGCGATCCTGCTGCACAATGCCTCGACCCAGTTCGCCGATGGCGGCGAGTTCGGAATGGGCGCCGAGATCGGCATCGCCACCGGCAAGATGCATGCGCGCGGACCGGTCGGCGTCGAACAGCTGACATCGTTCAAATACCGCGTGCGCGGGTCGGGACAGGTGAGGCCTTGACGATTTTTGTCGTTAGAGCGTGAAGCGTTGCGCCCAGGCACCCCCCTCTGTCCTGCCGGACATCTCCCCCGCAAGGGGGGAGCTTGGCTGGCATTTCGGATTTCGCCAATCTTCAGCGCTGCAAGATTTACCTCTTCGCCGAAATTGCTGATCTCCCCCCTTGCGGGGGAGATGCCCGGCAGGGCAGAGGGGGGTGCTTAGCGCGATGCTATCTCCTTCCCCGCCCCCAGCACCCTCCGCCTACCTCAAAATGCCGCATGCCGAAAAAGGCCTGGCCGTCGGTCTGTTCGGCGGCTCGTTCAATCCGCCGCATGCCGGCCATGCGCTGGTCGCCGAGATCGCGCTGAGGCGCCTGGCGCTCGACCAGTTGTGGTGGATGGTGACGCCGGGCAATCCGCTGAAGAACACGCGCGAACTGGCGCCGCTGACCGAGCGGCTGCAATTGTCGGAGCGGATCGCCAAGAACCCGAAGATCAAGGTCACCGCCTTCGAGGCGGCGCATCACGTGCGCTACACCGCCGACACGTTGGCGCTGGTCAAGGCGCGCAATCCCGGCGTCGATTTCGTCTGGATCATGGGCGCCGACAGTTTGCGCGACTTCCATCACTGGCAGCGCTGGCGCGAGATCGTGCTGACCTTCCCGATCGCGGTCATCGACCGACCGGGGGCGACGCTGTCGTTCCTGTCGTCGGTCGTGGCCAAGACCTTCGACTATGCCCGCGTCGACGAGGGCGACGCGCCGCGGCTTGCGCGCATGAAAGCGCCGGCCTGGACCTTCATCCACGGCCCGCGCTCGTCGCTGTCGTCGAGCGCGATCCGCCGGATGGCAAAGGGATAGGGTCTCGCACCGCCGATGTCGCTTTTGCGGGGGCTTTTCGCCGCGGAGTGGGCGATCTTGTCTGAACATGGCCACTCTCGCGAAGCACCAGACCACCATCGATCCGGAGCAGGGCAGCGCGCCGACGCCGCTGATCGCGATCGCCAGCGTCATCGTTTCGATGGCGCTGATCGCCATCGGCAACGGGCTGATGTTCGCTTACATACCGGTGCGGCTCGGTGCCGAAGGTTTCGACCCGACCTGGGCCGGGTTGATCGTCACCGGCCTGTCGGCCGGCGGTCTCGCCGGCTGCATCCTGACCGGGCCGCTGGTGCGCAGGGTCGGTCATGCCCGTGCCTTCATGGTGCTGTCGGCGCTGATTGCGCTGTCCAATGCCGCCATCGGCGCCGGACCGCATCCGCTGCCGTGGATCGGGGCACGCGCCCTCTACGGCTTTGCCATTTGCGGCCTGTTCATCGTTGCGCAGAGCTGGCTCAACGACGCCATCGGCAACGCCATACGCGGCCGGGTGATGGCCTTCTTCTACGTCGCCTATGTCGCCGGGCTCGGTGTCGGCTATGCGGCGCTGGCTTTCATCGACATCAAAGCCGCGGATGCGCCCTTGATCGGCATCGCCTTCACCGCCCTGTCGATCCTGCCCGTCGGCATGACGCGGCTGGCGCAGCCGCCGGCGCCCCAGGCAGCCTCGGTGGCGCTGCGCCGGGCCTGGCGGATTTCACCGGTCGGCGTTGCCGGCATGCTGGCGGTCGGCGGCCTGTCGATGTCGATTTCCGGCTTCGCGCCGATCCATGCCACAGCCAAGGGCTACAGCCAGGCCGATGTGGCGCTTTTGCTTTCGGTGATGCCGCTTGGCACGCTGATCCTGCAGCTTCCGCTCGGCTGGATCTCCGACCGCACCGATCGCCGTTATGTGCTGATCGGCGCGTCGGCGCTGGCCGCGGCGGCGGGCATGCTTGCGCTCGGTTTCGACGGCGGTGCGCTGGCGGCGCTGCTGGTTATCTATGTCTTGTGGGACGGCGCCTCGGAATCGATCTATTCGCTGGCCAGCGCACACGCGGCCGACCGTGCCGGCAAGGACGACATGGTGGCGTTGTCCAGCTCGCTCTTGTTTGCGTGGTCGCTGTCGGGCTTCATCGTGCCGGGCATCGTCACGGCGTTGTCGGCCGTCTTCGGGACGCAGGCCTTCATCTATGTGGCAATCGTCATCGCCTGCGCCTTCTGCCTGTTCGTGCTGCTGCGCGTGTTCACGACGCGGCCCGTGCCGGCCACCGAGACCGGCAGCTTCGCGCCGATGACCGCGCAGGCGCCGCTGCCGGTCGAACTTGCCTATGCGCCGGACGAACAGGGCTGGCCTCGAAGCAATTGATTATTGCCGGCGGGCTTCCGGCGCCGGTGCTTCCGGTGCCGGCAGCGGGATCGATATGCCTTCCGAATCGAACTCCTGCTTGGCGCGCTTGGTGAGATCGGCCTGGGTGGCGAAGAAATCCGCTGACGATGTCCAGTAGCGCAAGGTGATCGAGACGGTGCTGTCGCCCAGTGCCGCAACGAAGGCGATCGGTGCCGGCTGGCGCTTCACGCGACGCTCAGCGGCAGCGATCGCCAGCAATGCCTTCTGGGCCCGATCGATATCGTTCCACGAGCCGATGCTGAGCGTGATGTCGGCACGCCGGACGCCGTTGCGGGTGAAATTGCGCACCGGCTGGTTCCACAGCGTGGAGTTGGGCGCCAGGATATAAACGCCGTCGGCGGTCCTGAGTTTTGTCGCAAAGAGGCCGATTTCCTCGATCGAACCGGCAATGGAGCCAACCTCGACGGATTCGCCGATGCGGAACGGCCGCAGCGCCAGAAGCATGATCCCGGCGGCGATGTTCTGCAATGTGCCTTGCAGCGCCAGGCCGATGGCCAGGCCAATGGCGCCGAGCGCGGCGATGATCGACGCCGTCTGCACGCCGAACTGGCCGAGCACCATGATGACGACGAGGACCAGAATGGCGTAGCGGACGACCTTGGAAAGGAAATGCCGCAGCGTCTGGTCAAAGCCGTGAATATGGCCGAGGCCGGCAAAAATCGAGCGCTCGGCGAGGCCGGCGATGATGTAGCCGACCACCAGAAGGATGACCGCGCCGATGGCGGAGAACGAATAGGAGACAATCAGCGTACTCAGCTGCGCCAGGCCGGCCTGGACGGTGAGAAGGGTGTCTTGCGGGTCGATCGGCATGGCGGGATTCCGGTTGGTCGGTCAGCCGATAACCGCCGCTGGACGCGTGGGTTCCGATCTTTTTGCCTGCCGCACGGAACAACCGAGCGCCCAGCAAGTTCGCGTGAGTTGGGGTTCCGTCTTGAAACTGCAACGGAACTCTGCCTATCTAAGTGGTGTCACCCGCTTTTGGGGTGATTTGGTTGTTCTTGCTGCGAAAGGAAATACACTGAGAACAGCACTGCGGAAGAAGGCCGATATCGTGCCTTCGCCGGCCAGGATCAGCGTAGACGACGCCGTGTCCCGTGCCATCAAGACAGTCCTTGCCAGTCTGGAAGACTCCAAGGCCGAAAATATTGTCTCAATCGACATTCAGGGAAAATCGAGCCTCGGCGACTACATGGTCGTCGCGTCGGGCCGATCGCACCGTCATGTCTCGGCTGTCGCCGATCATCTCCTCAAGGCGCTCAAGGATGCCGGGCTCGGCACGGCGCGCGTCGAGGGGTTGTCCGGCGCCGACTGGGTCCTGATCGATTCGGGCGATATCATCGTCCATGTCTTCCGTCCCGAAGTCCGCGAATTCTACAATCTCGAAAAGATGTGGCAGGCGCCGGATCTCGAGGAAGAGACCCTTCACTAAGCTGCCCTGTGTCGTCGCCCAGAACCGGATTTCCTTTGGGTGACATGCATTGGCGGCTTATAGAGGCGGGATGAAGATTTTAGTTCATGCCGTGGGCCGGATGAAAGCCGGCCCCGAGCGGGAGTTGGCCGAGCGCTATTTCGAGCGCTTCGCCAAGAACGGCCCTGCCGTGGGGCTCGAATTCGCCGGCGTCACCGAGATCGCCGAGGGCCGTGCGCAGGGCGCCACCGAGCGCCAGCGCGACGAAGCTTCCAGGCTGCAGGCGCAGCTGCAGCCCGGCACGGCGCTGATCCTGCTCGACGAGCGCGGCAAGAGCCTTTCCTCGCAGGATTTCGCCAATCGCATCGGCCAGTTGCGCGATGGCGGGCGCAAGGCGCTGGTGCTCGCCATAGGCGGCGCCGACGGCCACGACGCGTCGCTGCGTGAGCAGGCCGAACTGGTGGTCTCGTTCGGCGCGCTCACCTGGCCGCATCAGCTGGTGCGGGTGATGCTGGGGGAACAGCTCTACCGGGTGGCGACGATCCTGTCGGGCCACCCCTATCACAGATCCTGAAAGCCGCCGCTCCGCACCGAATTCCGCCCCAATGCCGCGCAAGATCGCAGTCGGAACCGCTTCCCTTGTGCATGTCGTTGTTCCAAAAGCACCGCGCAACTTTGGGCGACACGCGTTAACATGGTTGATGGTTCGTTAACGAAGCCGCAGATAGAGTCGATCGCGAATGTCTGAAGGCTGGAAATCGACACTGAGTTTATCGACAAGGGGCTCGTCGACAGGGGGTTCTTGGCGCGTGCGCTGCGGCATCGCGGCGGCGGCGATCCTTCTGTCGCTCCACGCGGCGCGGGCCGAGAACACGCTCGACATGGCTCCCGATCCGGACCAGAGCCGCGCCGAATACGAACAGGTTTCCAAGGAAATAACGCTGTCGTCGGAACGGCTGGCCAAGCTTGCCGCCGACATCGCCGCGGTCAAGAAGGACCACGCCTCGATCACGGCCGCGTTGATCCAGTCGGCGATGACCGAACAGAAGCTCGGCCAGGACATCGAGGATATCGGCGCCAAGCTGGAGGGGCTGAAGAGCCAGCAGCAGAAGATCCGCGCCTCGCTCATGGCACGACGCGACGTGCTGGCCGAAGTGCTGGGTGCCTTGCAGCGCATGGGGCTGAATCCGCCGCCAGCGATCCTGGTCAAGCCGGAGGACGCGCTGTCGTCGGTGCGCAGCGCCATCCTGCTCGGCGCCGTGGTGCCGGAATTGCGTCAGCAGACCGATGCCCTGCTGGCCGACCTCAAGGAACAAACCCGGGTGACGGCCTCGATCGAGGCCGAACGGGCGCGGCTGACGGAGGCGGTCGGCGAGCAGGCGGCGGAAAAGAAGCGGCTGGGCATGCTGCTGGAGGCCAAGCAGAAGCTCGAGGCCGACACGCAGGCGCAGATGGCGGCCGAGCAGCAGAAATCCGAGGCGCTCGCCGCCAAGGCCAGCAGCCTGAAGGACCTGATCGCGTCGCTCGAAGCGCAGGCCGAGAAGACCCGCAAGGCCGCGGATGCCGCAAAGGCAGCCAGTGCCGACCAGACTGGTAACGATAAGACGGGTGACGACAAGCCGGGTGACGACAAGACCGCGTCCCTGGCGGCTCTGCCCCTTCCCGAAGGCAACCGGCTCACCGCGACGGCTCCTTTTTCGGCGCTGCAAGGGCAGATCGCGCTGCCGGTCACAGGCCGAATCAAGCGCCGGTTCGGCGCCGATGACGGTAGCGGCGCCTTGATGCTTGGCGACATGCTTGCGACACAATCGGGAGCCATCGTCACCGCTCCGGCGGATGGGAATGTGCTTTATGCGGGGCCGTTTCGCTCCTACGGTCAACTCTTGATCCTCAATGCCGGCGACGGTTATCATGTCGTTTTGGCGGGGATGAGCAGAATCAGCGTCGTGACTGGCCAGTCGGTGCTCGCAGGAGAGCCGGTCGGCGCGATGGGAGAAGCCCGGGTGGCGAGTACCTCGGTTTCGAAGAATGGAAATGCCACGCCGGAACTCTATGTCGAGTTCCGTAAGGATGGAAAACCCGTCGATCCGGCCCCATGGTGGGCGGACCGTTTTTCTGGAAGGACGTGAAATGATGCGGAAACTGTCGCTTCTGTTTGCCGGTGCGCTGATGGGCGCGTCCGCCATGAGCCTTGTTTATGGCGCTCCTGGCTCGTCGGCGAACGCTGCGGGGTCGGAGACCTACAAGCAACTCGCGATCTTCGGCGACATCTTCGAGCGGGTGCGGGCACAATATGTCACGCCGCCCGACGACAAGTCGCTGGTCGAGAACGCCATCAACGGCATGCTTTCCTCGCTCGACCCGCACTCCTCCTATATGAACGCCGAACAGGCGCAGGACATGCGCGTGCAGACCAAGGGCGAGTTCGGCGGCCTCGGCATCGAGGTCACCATGGAGAACGACCTGGTCAAGGTGATCACGCCAATCGACGACACCCCGGCCGCCAAGGCTGGCGTGCTGGCCGGCGATTATATCGCCAAGATCGATGGCGAAGAGGTTCGTGGCCTGACCCTCAACGACGCGGTCGACAAGATGCGCGGCCTGGTCAACACGCCGATCAAGCTCACCATCCTGCGCCAGGGCGCCGACAAGCCGATCGAGCTTACGGTGGTGCGCGACATCATCAAGGTCAAGGCGGTCAAGTTCCGGGTCGAGAACGACATCGGCTACATGAAGATCACCTCCTTCACCGAAAAGACCTATGACGACCTCGAGAATGCGATCGACACCATCAAGAAGCAGGTGCCGGACGACAAGCTCAAGGGCTATGTGCTCGACCTGCGCCTCAATCCGGGCGGCCTGCTCGACCAGGCGGTGAGCGTGTCCGATGCCTTCCTCAAGCGTGGCGAGATCGTCTCGACGCGCGGACGCGATCCGAAGGACGTCACGCGCTTCGACGCCAAGCCGAAGCAGACCGACGACATCAACGGCAAGCCGATGATCGTGCTCGTCAATGGCGGCTCGGCCAGCGCTTCCGAAATCGTCGCCGGCGCGCTGCAGGATCTGCGCCGCGTCACGGTGGTCGGCACACAGTCCTTCGGCAAGGGTTCGGTGCAGACCATCATTCCGCTCGGCGAGAATGGCGCGCTCAGGCTGACGACGGCGCTTTATTACACGCCGTCGGGCAAGTCGATCCAGGGCAAGGGCATCACGCCCGACATCAAGGTCGACCAGCCGTTGCCGCCGGAACTGCAGGGCAGGGATCTGACGCGCGGCGAATCCGATCTCAAGGGCCACATCAAGGGCGCCGACGAGAGCAAGACCGGTTCGGGCTCGGCCGCCTATGTGCCGCCGGATCCGAAGGACGATCTGCAGCTCATCTATGCCGAGCAGCTGCTGCGCGGCCAGAAGACCGATCCGTCCTTCCCGCCCAATCCGGAAAAGGCCGTGCTCAACCAGTAGTGGTTTGGCCGGCCAGGTCTGGCCGCCTGAACCAAGCAATGCCATGCTGCCGGGACCCTAGGGTTCCGGCAGTTTGATTCGAGCAGATGCGGCGCCAAGGGGTGCGCCAGGATTGATGAATTCGCGCAGGTCTTCTCGAAGTGCTCCCTTCGGAACCATGCGCACCGGGGACAGGACTTGGCTGATATCGGCAAGGACATCGAACGCCCGCTTGGACAGACCGTCCGGGTGCCGCGCGCCGCCGGCAAGATCAGCGCGGGCGTGGTCGCCTCAGCCATTGTCGTGCTGGCCGTGGTCGGCGTCTCCGGCGCGATCGCGCTCAGGGAAAAGCCGTTTCGCAAGCCGCAGGAGGTTGCCGTCTCGACGCCGAAGGTGACGGCGGCTGCCGAACCCGCCGCCCCTCCAGCCTTGGCGCCGGCCGCCGTCCCGAAGGCGCAGACGCCAGCCAAGACAGGCGGCCCGCAGATCATCCATGTCCAGACGGAAGAGGGAGATGGCCCGCCCAAGGCGGGGATCGTCATCCGCGATCCGTCGAGCATCGGGCAGAATCTGAAGATCGCGCATCTTCCCGACAAGGCGCTGATCGAAGCCAGCGAGACCGGGCCCTTGCCGATGCGCGCCGCCGATGGAAGGCGGCCATTCGACGTCTATGCGCGGCCCTGGTCCGGCGCGCGCGGGGCTCGCGTGGCGATCGTCATCGGCGGGCTCGCGGTTTCGCAGACCGGCACCCAGGCGGCGATCGCCAAGCTGCCGCCGGAGGTGACGCTGGGCTTTGCCCCGCAGGGCAACAGCATCGGCCGCTGGATGCAGGCCGCCAGGCAGGGCGGCCACGAGATCGTCATGCAGGTGCCGCTCGAACCGTTCGACTATCCCAGCGTCAATCCGGGCCGCAACACGCTGACAGTGGCGGCAAGTGCCGACGAGAACCTGAAAAGCCTGCACTGGGCGCTGTCGCGGACCACGAACTATACCGGCGTCATGAACTATATGGGCGCCCGTTTCTCGGCCGACGCGACGGCGATGGGACCGTTCATGGCCGAGCTCGGCAAGCGCGGCCTCGCCTATATCGACGACGGTTCGTCGGCGCGCAGCCTCGCACCCGACCTGGCGCTGAAGGACGGCGTGCCCTTCGTTGCCGGCGACATGGCGATCGATGCGGTGCAGGATCGCGGCGAAATCCTGAAGAAGCTCGACAGCCTGGAAGCGACAGCGCGGGCCAAGGGCTTTGCCGTCGGCATCGGCTCGGCTTTCGACCTGACGGTCGACACGGTGTCGTCCTGGGTGGCCGAAGCCAAGAAGCGCGGCATCGAGATCGTGCCGATTTCAGCGGTGGCCATCGATCCGCAAAAAGGCTGACGATCCGCTGATCCCAACAAACCCACTGGAACGACCGGAGAGAGCGTCAGATGGCCAAAAAGATCGACCGCGAAACGCTGCCTTATCGCCCGTGTGTCGGGCTGATGATCCTCAACGCCGAGGGCCTGGTCTGGGTCGGGCACCGCATTGCCGAACCCGACAGCGAATTTGCCGGCACCACGCAGCTCTGGCAGATGCCGCAAGGCGGCATCGACAAGGGCGAGGAGCCGCTGCAGGCTGCCGAGCGGGAGCTCTATGAGGAGACCGGTATGCGCAGCGTCTCGCTCATTGCCGAGGCGCCGGACTGGATCAACTATGATCTGCCGGACCATCTCGTCGGCATTGCCTTCAAGGGCCGGTATCGCGGCCAGGCGCAGAAATGGTTCGCCTTCCGCTTCCATGGCGATACCAGCGAAATCCAGATCAATCCGCCGCCGGGCGGCCACACCGCCGAATTCGACAAATGGGCATGGCGGCCGATGCAGGACTTGCCCGACCTGATCGTGCCGTTCAAGCGCCATGTCTATGAGGATGTGGTGGCGACATTCCGGCACCTGGTGGCATAGAATGACGGGAGGCAGCGCGGTTGCCGCGCGGGTCCTGCGGTCCTATTGATGTTTGTCCGCCACGAGAAGGGTCGCCATGAACGACGCCTCCAAGAGGTCGCTGTCCGGGGATACCGCTGGCGTAAGCGAAGCGGCGGCGGGAGCCATTCTCACCATCGATCTCGGCGCGATCCGTGAAAACTACCGGCGGCTGAAAGCGCAACTGGGCGGCGTACGTTGCGCCGGCGTGGTCAAGGCAGACGGCTATGGTCTCGGTGCGACGCAGGTGGCATCGGCGCTGATGAAGGATGGCTGCGACACTTTCTTCGTCGCGCTGCTGGCGGAAGGCATCAGCCTGCGCAAGGCGATCGGCGCCGGGCCGGACATCTACGTGCTGAACGGGCTGCCGCCGGGCTCGGAGCCGGAAGCCGTCGCCGCCGGCCTGTGCGCGGTCATCAACAGCGGCGCGCAGTTGAAGGCCTGGCGCGCGGCGGCGCATGGCGCCGGCCGCCAGCTTCCGGCCGCCATCCAGGTCGACAGCGGCATGTCGCGGCTTGGCATGGCGCCTGCCGAGGTCGAAGCGGTGGTAGAGGATACCGGCGCGTTCGAGGGCATCGACGTCAGGTATGTGACGAGCCATCTGGCCTGCGCAGACGAGCCGCGCCATCCGGCCAACGAGCAGCAGCGGCTGGCGTTTGAGCGGCTGCGTGCCCTGCTGCCGGCGGCGCCCGCCTCGCTCGCCAATTCCTCCGGCATTTTCCTCGGGCCGCGCTACCACTACGATCTGGCCCGGCCGGGGGCGGCGCTCTACGGCATCAACCCGACGCCTGACGCGACCAATCCGATGCTGCCCGTGGTGGGGCTGCAAGCCAAGGTTGCGCAGACGCGCGGCATCGAAAAAGGCACCGGCGTCGGCTATGGTCACACCTATCACGCCGAAGGTCCGCGCAGCCTGGCGACGATCTCGTTCGGCTATGCCGATGGCTGGCTGCGCCGTTCCGCTTCGGCGGCCTGGTTCGAAGGGGTGCGCCTGCCTTTCCTCGGGCGTGTGTCCATGGATTCGATCATTCTCGATGTTTCCGCACTGTCGCCCGGCAAACTGCGCGAGGGCGACCTGGTCGAGCTGCTGGGTCCTGCACAGAGCGTCGACGATGCCGCCGGCCATGCCGGCACCATCGGATATGAAATCCTGGCCAGCCTCGGCACGCGCTTTCACCGCCGATACGTTGGCGGTTGAGCGGTTTGGCCGCGCTTGACAAGCGGACGTCTGTCGGCAAGGTTCGGGGCATGAGCAACCTCGCTTATATCAGAACCTTGTTCAGGGTCTGCCCGATCGCGGGATCGTAGCCCCGGCGCGGCCGCCTTCCGGCGTCCGTCCGTACCGGGGCATCCATACATCCACCATCGTCATCAAGTCGTTCAGCTCTTCGCGGCTGCCGACTGTTCATCATGCCGCCATCAGCGGCAGGCGCGCATCCATTCGATGCGCCGATCCATGAGGTTTGCCATGCAACATGCAACGGAATCGCGTCCGAGCGGCCAGATACTGATCAGTGAGATCGACCATGACAGGCTGACCGGCCTGGCGAGAGCCTTGCTCGACCGCACCCCCGAGGTGGCCGAAGAGTTGCTCTCGGAAATGGACCGGGCCGTCATCGCGGACGCGGCGGCGATGCCGGCCGACGTGGTGCGGATGGGTTCGACAGTGGCGGTCAGCAGCGAAGGCGGGGACATCCAGCGCATCACGCTGGTCTATCCCGGTGAAGCCGATATTGCCGAAAACCGGATTTCGGTGCTGACGCCGATGGGAACGGCGCTCATCGGCGCCGCCATTGGGCAGGTTGTGTGCTGGAGCAGTCGTGACGGTCGGGAGTTGTCGGTGACCATCGAAGCCGTCGATACATTGACCTCCGGCCCGCAGCGGATCTGATCGTGGAGGCGGTGATGACGACCACGAATTGTTGCCTGACGAGAAAGGACTTCGCTGTCCTCGAAGTCATGCTGGAGCGCCGGCGGGCGTTCGCCGATCCGATCGTGCATATGCTTGAACACAAGCTTTCGAGTTCCGACGTCGTTCCCGTCGATTCGATCGATCCCGATATCGTGACACTGAACAGCAGAGCGGTGTTTTGCATCGATGCCGGTCCGGCCGAGACGCGCACGCTGGTGCAGGATGAGGTGCACGGCCCGGTCGGATCGAGCCTGTCGGTGGCAACGCGGCGCGGGCTCTGCGTGCTAGGCATGGCGCAGGGCCAGACAGCGTCGGTCGAGTACCCTGACGGCAGGCGGGAGTCGATCCGGATCAAAGCGGTGCTCTACCAGCCGGAGGCTGCCCGGCGCGCTCTCGGGCAGAAACACCAGGCTGATCAGCGGCGACCGCACGGGCTCACGCTCGTCTACAGCGCCGAAGCCTGCATCCGGCCCCTTGGCGAGACGGCTGGAATGCTGCAGACAGAAGATGACGACCCCGGTCCGTCGGCGGCGTGAATGGGCCACAGCGCATGGTCTTGAAAATCGGGATCGATTTTCACCAGGGATCATGCGCAAGTCGGCGGTGTTGTGTCTATCGGCGTCCCGACCGGCGCCGCGCAAGGAGTGGACGATGAAAATCATGGTGCTGGGCGGTGGCGTCATCGGGGTGACCACGGCGTATTACCTCGCCGAGGCTGGCCACGAGGTGACGGTGGTCGATCGCCAGAAAGGCCCGGCGCTGGAAACCAGCTTCGCCAATGCCGGCGAGATCTCGCCCGGCTATGCCTCGCCCTGGGCCGGGCCCGGCATTCCGCTCAAGGCGATCAAATGGCTGCTGATGAAGCATGGCCCGCTGGTGGTGCGGCCGGCCTTCGACCCGCATATGTGGACCTGGCTGGTCAAGATGCTGCGCAACTGCACGGCCGAGCGCTACGCGATCAACAAGTCGCGCATGGTGCCGCTGGCCGAGTACAGCCGCGACACGCTGAAGGCGCTGCGCGAAGCGACCGGCATCACCTATGACGAGCGGACCCAGGGCACACTGCAGCTGTTCCGCACGCAAAAGCAGCTCGACGGTACATCAGGCGATGTCGAGGTGCTGAAGAAATACGGCGTACCCTACGAAATCCTAGACCAGGACGGCTGCATCGCGGCCGAGCCGGGCTTGGCCAGCGTGCGCGAGAAGTTCGTCGGTGGCCTCAGACTGCCGCATGACGAGACCGGTGACTGCAAGATGTTCACCGACAAATTGGCCGAGCTCTGCGTGGCGCGCGGCGTGACGTTCGAATACGACATGACGATCTGGCGGGTCCTCCGCAGCCGCAACCGCGTTGCCAATCTCAGCACCAGCAAGGGTTTCAAGGCGGCCGACGCCTATGTCATGGCGATGGGCAGCTATTCGGCGGGGTTCATGCGCCGGATGAAGCGGCCGATCCCGGTCTATCCCGTCAAAGGCTATTCGATCACCGTGCCGATCAAGGATGCCGCGCTGGCGCCGGTGTCGACCGTCATGGACGAGACCTACAAGGTGGCGATCACGCGGCTCGGCGACCGCATCCGCGTCGGCGGCACGGCCGAGATTTCCGGCTTCGACCTCAGGCTGCACGAATCGCGGCGGCGCACGCTGGAACACTCGGTCGGCGATCTCTTTCCCGGTGCCGGCGCCATGCGCGAGGCGACGTTCTGGTGCGGGCTGCGGCCAATGACGCCGGACGGGCCGCCGCTGATCGGCCGCACCGAGCTGTCCAACCTTTATCTCAACACCGGCCACGGCACGCTCGGCTGGACCATGGCCTGCGGTTCGGCCAAGGTGCTGGCCGACATCATCTCGAGCCGGGTGCCTGATATCGATGTCCGCGCCCTGGCGCAGGAGCGCTATCTCAAATAGCGGCCGCCAATTCAGAACGCCTGCCTGACCCAGACGTCGTCGAACAGCAGCCGGTAGGCCCATGGGATCGTCACATTGGCGGCGACCGGGTTGGAATGGGCGAGGTAATCGTCATAGACCGGCTTCATTCTGGCGTAGAAGGCGGGGTCGAGCACCACCATGCCGTTCTCCGAGTCATGGAAGAAGCTGCGGTTGTTGAGGTTGACCGAGGAGATGGCCACCAGCCTCTCGTCGATCATCATGATCTTGGAGTGCAGCACCACATCGGGCGCCTTGAACTCGCGGATGTTGATGCGGTCGCCATATTCTTCGACGAACAGCTTGTTGAGCGCGGTGAGGAACTTGCCGCCGATATCGCCCTTGAGATCGATGCGGCCGACGATATCGATCTTGACCCCGCGCGCCAGCGCCCGGTCGAAGGCTCGCGCGAGGCTCGGCGTCAGGTTGAGGTAGGGATTGACGATCTGGATATGATGGCTGGCGGCATCGACCAGTTCGACGAAATAATCCTCCAGCGCATGGCTGTCCTCATAGGGCACCGAAATGAAATGCCGGGCATTGCCCGACGGGCGGCCACCCTTGGAACGGACCGGGATAGAGAAGGGGCGCGCCAGGTTGGTGTCGGCGTCGCGCAACCATATCGTAGACAGATGCGCGGCGAGCGTGTCGACAATGGTAGGGTCGGCGAACTCGATGTCGAAGTCACTCCAGTTCGAGTAATAGTTCAGCGAAAACCCGTCGGTCTTGCCGTATTGCTCGAGGCCCGGATAGCGCGACAGATCGATCGGCTGGTGGAACAGGAAACCGTCATGGATGTTGCGGCCGCCGATGATGACGCGCGAGCGCGCGGGATCCAGCGCCAGCGTCGCCAGCATCTTGACGTGATGGACCTTGTGCAATTGTGAAATCTGCTCGTCGATCGGCGCGCCATGGTCCGCCCGCCAGCGGTATTCCTGCAGTTCGACATTGGGGAACTCGGCCGCCAGCCGGTGCAGCATGGCGTCGTCCTTCTCGCGTTCCAGCACATCGGTGACCATGATCCGCACCTTGGTGCCAAGCGCTGCATGATGACGGATCAGCCTTTCGATGATGCGGCCGGAAAAATCCGCCTTGAACTCGAGCGACGAGAGATAGATCAGCTTCAGCCTCGGCGCCCTGGAGAAATCGAGCGGCAGTTCCGGGTCACCCTTGTCGATGGCCGCGTCGGACAGCGGCGCGCCCATCAGCGCCTCGACCTTGGCGTTGAAGCCGTCGCGCGATTTGCGCAGCAGGCGCGGCTGGCCGATCGGCACGGCGCAGGTCTGCGACAGCCAGCGGCTGGCGTAGAAGACGCGCTCAAGCGCGTCTAGGCTGGCATCGTCGGGAACCGGGCAGCGCTGGTAGCGGCTGTCGAAGGCGGCAAGCGCCGGATCGGCGGCCTCTTCGCGCCGGATGGCGAGCGGTGCGCCTGCCTGGGCAAGACTGGAGCGAATCGTCGCGTTGCAGCGGTTCAGGCTGTCACTAGGAAACAGGCTGGCCGTGTCGTTCGCGCCGGACAGGCGAAAGCGGAATGCGGTGCTCGCGGCGATGGTGCGTGAGCCGCCGCCGGCACGAATGACCAGCGCGCCGTCGCAAGACCCTTCGATGTCGGCGGCCTGCTTGCCGGCCTGGCGCACGACGATCTCGACGCTGCGTGCCTGCAGGCCGGAGAAATCGAAAATCTTGGGCGCCGAGGGCCGTGCCGCGGCGTCGATGTAGAGTGTCTGCCGCGACACCCGCCAGCGTCCGTCGAAACGGCCCTCGCCGACATTGCCACCGGACGGCGGCAGACGCGGCGTGGCCACGGGTCCGGCCAGTTGCTGCAGCGTCGTGTAGGTCGCCTGGACGTCGCGGTTCTGGACGTCGCGGCGGTTTCGCCCGAACGGTCCGGTGCCGTTGGCGCGGTCCATGGCGCCGAGCTGGTTATGGGCAAGCAGCGCCAGGAAGCGGCTTTCATAGTCGCTGGTGCCGGTGTTTCCGAAAAATTGTGCCGCAGCGACCTGCGGGCCGGGCGTGCCGGCCGACAGCGCGGGACGGGTGCATGCCGCCTGTCCCGGCAGGAACTCGCAGGCGTTCCGGCCTGGGTCCGCGCAGCCGGCAAGGGCAGTGAGCGCCAGCCCGAACGCGGCCAGGGTGATCGATGCGCTGCCGTTCAACCCGCTGCTCCGGCCTTCAGGGTACTCAACTGCGCCGGGTCTCGCGGTGGCATGAAGCCTTGCGGAAAAACCTTGCAGATCGGAATCGCAAAGGTGGCGATCAGCAATTCCGCTTCGTTGCGCATCTTGCGGGGCGCCGTCTTGTCGTCGCGGATCGCCCTGGCCGAGGCGACAAGGGCGCCATCGCAGTCGCAATGGTTGTGGCGGGCGATGTAGCAGGCGTCATGGGTCCGGCAAACCGCGTCGAGGCGGTCGACCGGCCGGGCCGACAGATCGCCGGTGCGCGTGCCGGGGCCGCAATAATTGCCGATGACGAAGGGCGAGGGACGCGCCATGGCGTAACGGATCGGTTTGGGCAATTCGGCTTCCGGCACTTTCGTCCATGGGTTGGCGCATGCGGACAAGAGAAGCAGCGGCAGGATGGCAAGATCGGCTCGCATATTTCCGCGCAGCTTTCCGAAAGATTTCCCCACCCGGCGATCCGCCCATGGCCGCGATCGCATGGCTGATGCCACACTGGCTGGTTCTGTGGCAAGGTAAAGGCGGCGTCCATCGCCGGATCGTGATATGTCGTGGCGGCACAGCTTGGCCGGCACGATGGGCCGTGATTGCCTTTATACGAAGAGACCTTTTTCCCGCTCCACCGCCTTGGTGATGTAGCTGGCGACGATCTGGACCCGCCGCAGCGGCCTGACGGACTCGTGATAGACCAGCCAGTAGGCGCGGCGGATGGGTGCCACCACATCGACGGCCATCAGTTCCGGCATCGAGCGGGCGACAAAGGTGTGCAGGATGCCGATGCCGGCGCCAGACCTTACGGCTTCGGCCTGGCCGAGTGCGGAGGAAATGGCGAAGCTGGTGCGCCAGTCCGGGCTGAATTCGGCGGCATAGTCGAGCGAGGGGCTGACGATGAGGTCGGGCACATAGCCGATCAGCGTGTGCTGGCCGAGTTCGGCAGCGGTCCTGGGCAGGCCATGCGCTTGCGCGTAGGCGCGGGAGGCGAACAGGCCGAGCGTGTAGTCGACCAGCTTTCCCGCCACCAGCCGACCCTCGGTCGGCCGCTCGACGGTGATGGCGATGTCGGCCTCGCGGCGCGACAGCGAGAAGGAGCGCGGCACCGGCACAAGCTGGATCGTCAGTTCGCGGTGCAGCGCGGTCAGTTCACCGAGGCGCTTGGCCAGGAAGGCGACGCCAAACCCGTCGGGCGCACCGATGCGGACCGTACCCGAGACGTCGTCGCCTTCGCCCGATATGGTCGAGCGCGCGGCGATCATGTCGCCCTCCATGCGCTCGGCAATGTCGAGAAAGCGCTCGCCCGCCGGCGTCAGTTCGCTGCCGGTGGTCAGACGGCGGAAGAGTTTCGTGCGCAGCGCCTCCTCGAGAGCCGCTATGCGGCGCGAGACGGTGGCGTGGTTGAGTTCCAACCGTTTGGCGGCGCCGAGGATCTGCCCAGCGCGGGCCACGGCGAGGAAGATGCGGACGTCATCCCAGTTCATGAGAGTGGTCCGAATGACAATGGTCAGCGTAGCGTTCTGTGGCGCCCCCCTCTGTCCTGCCGGACATCTCCCCCTCTAGCGGGGAGATTGGCAGCGTCGCCGACAGTCCCTCCTTGACAGCCTCCATGATTGGCGAAGGCGAATATGACAGCGCAATCTCCCCCTTAGAGGGGGAGATGTCCGGCAGGACAGAGGGGGGCGCTAAGGAACTCAACGTTGATCATTCCTGGTGTAAGAGGCCCCATCATTTGCGAGAATTGATGCTCTTCCGTCAACCGCTATCTATTTTTCGCACAACGGTTGCGTTCTCGCTCGCGTTGCCATTCGCCGGCCGAAGGCGGACAATGCGGGTATCACGAACAAAGGGAGAGATATCATGATCGAATACGGTCATTTCATCGGCGGCAAGCATGTCGCCGGCACCAGCGGCCGCAAGCAGGACGTCATGCAGCCGATGGACGGCACGGTGCGCGGCACGGTGGCGCTGGCTTCGCAGGCGGAATTGCGCGCGGCGGTCGAGAACGCCAAGGCGGCACAGCCGAAATGGGCCGCCACCAACCCGCAGCGCCGCGTGCGCGTGCTGATGAAATTCCTCGAACTGGTCGCCCGCGACTATGACGAGCTGGCCGACATTCTGGCGCGCGAGCACGGCAAGACCATCGCCGACGCCAAGGGCGACATCCAGCGCGGCCTCGAAGTGGTCGAGGTCTGTATCGGTGCCCCGCACATGATGAAGGGCGAGTTCACCGACGGCGCCGGTCCCGGCATCGACGTCTATTCGATGCGCCAGCCGCTCGGCGTCGTTGCCGGCATCACGCCGTTCAACTTCCCGGCGATGATCCCGCTGTGGAAGATCGCCCCGGCGATCGCCTGCGGCAACGCTTTCATCCTGAAGCCTTCGGAGCGTGACCCGGGCGTGCCGATCCGCATCGCCGAGCTGTTCCTCGAGGCCGGCCTGCCGGCGGGCATCCTCAACGTCGTCAATGGCGACAAGGAAGTCGTCGACGCCATCCTCGACGATCCCGACATCAAGGCCATCGGCTTTGTCGGCTCGACGCCGATCGCGCACTACATCTATTCGCGCGGCACTGCCGCCGGCAAGCGTGTGCAGTGCTTCGGCGGCGCCAAGAACCACATGATCATCATGCCCGACGCCGACATGGACCAGACCGTCGATGCGCTGATCGGCGCCGGCTACGGCTCGGCGGGCGAGCGCTGCATGGCGATCTCGGTTGCCGTCCCGGTCGGCAACGACACCGCCAACCGGCTGATGGAAAAGCTCGTTCCGCGCGTCGAGAGCCTGAAGGTCGGCCCGTCGACGGATTCGGCCGCCGATTTCGGCCCGCTGGTGACGCGCCAGGCGCTGGAGCGGGTGAAAGGCTATGTCGACACCGGCGTCAAGGAAGGCGCCAAGCTGGTCGTCGACGGCCGCGGCTTCTCGATGCAGGGCTATGAGAACGGCTACTACATGGGCGGCTGCCTGTTCGACAATGTGACGGCCGACATGAGTATCTACAAGGAAGAGATTTTCGGGCCGGTGCTCTCGGTGGTGCGCGCGCCGACCTATGAGAGCGCGATCAAGCTTGCCAACGACCATGAGATGGGCAATGGCGTCGCCATCTTCACCCGTGACGGCGACGCCGCGCGGGACTTCGCTAGCCGTGTCCAGGTCGGCATGGTCGGCATCAACGTGCCGATCCCGGTGCCGATCGCCTACTACACGTTCGGCGGCTGGAAGGCGTCGTCCTTCGGCGATCTCAACCAGCACGGTCCGGACGCTTTCCGCTTCTACACCAAGACCAAGACGGTGACCTCGCGCTGGCCGTCCGGCATCAAGGACGGCGCCGAATTCGTCATCCCGACGATGAACTAGCCGGCCGCTTTGCTGCTTGCGCGTCCTCGCCTTCGGCTGCGGGCGCGCGGGCGGGCATGAAGGCAGACAGCAAAGGCTCGGGCTCAAAACCCGAGCCTTTTCTTGCCCGGTCGCGGTCGGTATCCACGTGAACGCTAATGTGATGGAACCTGGGGCGCGTTGCCGTCTTAGGTTGCAGTCCTGCCGCCTGGAGGCCTGGAGGCGCGGCAGATCAACCAACGGCGCTGGCGACAGCTTCGGGGACAATCGTTTGGCGCAGGGAGGTGTCAGATGACACGTCTTATCGCAACGATAACTCTCGTGGCGGCTTCCGTGTTTTTCGCCGCCCAGGCATCGGCAGCACCGCAATGCGCGGCGCGCGCGGATATGGTCAAGGCGCTTGGTGAGAAGTTCCACGAAAGCCAGGCGGCGCACGGCCTGGTCAATCCGAGCGTGATACTCGAGATCTTCGTGTCCGAGCAGGGCACCTGGACCATCCTGGCCACCGACATCCATGGCCAGAGCTGCGTCATCACGGCGGGCGAAGGTTGGGACGGTGCCGTGATGGCGGGGATGCCCGGAGCCTGAATTGACAAGCAGGCTCAGCGCGTCGCGGCGGCTTCGGCATGGCCGCGCAGCAGCGCCATCAGCCGCTTGGCGTCCTTGGCCGCTGCCTCTTCGTCTCCGTCAAGGATAGAGCGGATCAGGGCAACGTGGTGCTCGGCCGATTCGGCGAGCCCGGTGTCGGCCTTGTAGCGGAACCAGAAGCGGCGGCTGTGGGTCTGCAAGGGGGCGGCCAGCCGCGCGGCAAAGGGGTTGTCGGCGGCCATCGCCAGAGCCTCGTCGAGCGCTTTGTCGGCCTGGATGAAGGCCAGCACATTGCCTGAGATGACCGCCTTCTGCATGGCAAGGGCTGCCTCGTGAAACAGGTCGGCGGCCTCGCGGGTGACGAAGCGTGCGGCCGAGCGGGCCAGCACCACCTCGACGCCGCGCCGGGCGTCGAGCACGCGCAGCCAGTCGCCAGGATGCAGCGGCGCGATCGCGATGCCGGCACGCGGACGCACGTCGAGCAGCCCTTCCCAGGCCAGTCGCTGGATCGCCTCGCGCACCGGCGTGCGGCCGAGCGCCAGCCTATCGATGAGGGCGCCCTCGGTGACGAAGCTCGCCGGCGCCAGTTCGAGCGTGACGATCATGTGCTCGAGCACGCGATAGGCCCGGGTCGCGGCCGGCTCCGACAAGGCGCTTGCTTCCTTGGATATCAAAGGCTGTCTCCTGATATATCCAGGATATATCATAACGGATTCCGTATTGACAGCGGGTTTCTTAACAGATATACGGCTGATATATCAGATGGAGCAATGATCATGTGGACCGGAGTTTTCCCCGCCGTCACGACCAAATTCACCGCCGACGATCGTCTCGATCATGCCGAGATGGAGCGCTGCTTTGCCCTCCAGATTGAGGCTGGCTGCGACGGCATTATCGTTTGCGGCTCGCTCGGCGAAGGACCGATGCTGTCGCATGACGAGAAGATCGAGGTGCTGAAGACGGCCCAGAAAGTCGCCGGCAACAAGCCGGTGCTGCTGACGGTCAACGAGGCCGGCACCCGCGAGGCCGCCAGCATCGCAAAGCGCGCCGCCAAGGAAGGCGCCAACGGCCTGATGGTGGTGCCGAGCCCGATCTACCATACCAATGAGGAAGAGACGGTGGCGGCCCTTCGCGCGGTTGCGCAGGCCGGCGACCTGCCGGTGATGATCTACTCGAACCGCCTGGCCTATCGCGTCGACGTCACCGTCGACCAGATGGAGGAGCTGGCGTCGGACAAGCGCTTCGTCGCCGTCAAGGAGTCCTCCGACGACATCCGCCGCTCGACCGAGATCATCAATCGCCTGGGCACCCGCTACGACCTGTTCACCGGCGTCGACAATCTGGCCTTCGAGGCGCTGTCGGTCGGTGCAATCGGCTGGGTGGCCGGCCTGGTCACCGCCTTCCCGCGCGAGACCGTCGCCATCTACCAGCTGATGAAGCAGGGCCGCCGCGAGGAGGCGCTTTCGATCTACCGCTGGTTCCGGCCGCTGCTCGATCTCGACGTCTCGACCTACCTGGTGCAGAACATCAAGCTTGCCGAAGTGTTCGCCATCCAAACCAATGATCGCGTGCGCATGCCGCGCCAGCCGCTGTCGGGCGAGCGCCGCAAGGCGGTCGAAAAGATCATCAAGGACGCGCTGGCGGTGCGGCCGACGCTGCCGCAGTTCTAAGCTGGCTGGGCGGATCGAGCTAAGGGCTGGCACATGCACCACGGCACGCAGCCATGAATAGCGATGCTGCAATCGACATCGCCATCATCGGCGGCGGCATCATCGGCATTTGTGCGGCCGCCTTGCTTGCCGAGGCGGGGCGCGACGTCACGGTCTTCGATCGTACCGGCATCTGCGAGGAGACGAGTTCCGGCAATGCCGCCGCCTTCGCCTTCTCCGACGTGCTGCCGCTGGCCCACAAGGGCATGATCCGGCAATTGCCGAAATGGCTGGCCGACCCGCTCGGGCCACTCAGCATCCCGCCGGCCTACCTGCCGAGGCTCCTGCCTTGGCTGATCCGTTTCTGGCGGGCCGGCGCACCGGAGAAATACGAGGCGAGCCTCACCACCCAGGCCGGCATGATGAAGCTCGCCGAAGCGGAGTGGATGGGCTTGCTCGACCGCTCCGGTACGCGATCGATGCTGCGCGAGGACGGCTCGCTCGAACTTTACGAAAGCGAAGGCGAGTTTCAGGCCGGGTTGTCCGGCTGGGCCGCGCGCGAACGTTTTGGCATCGGCTTCCGCCATGTCGAGGGCAAGGATCTTGCGACGCTGCAGCCGGGCCTGTCGCCACGCTTCGTCAAGGGCACGTTCGTGCCGGGCTGGAAGACGGTCGCCGACCCAAAGCTGCTCGGCAAGGCGGTGTGGGCCTATGCGCAGTCCAAGGGCGCGCGTTTTCAAATGGCTCGGATCGATCGTGTCGCGGCGGACCAGGATGGTGCGACGCTGACGCTGGCCGATGGATCCACAAGGCGCGCGAGACAGCTCGTCATCGCCGCCGGCGCCTGGTCGCACCTTCTGGCCAGGCAGCTCGGCGACCGCATTCCGCTCGAAACCGAGCGCGGCTACAACACGACCTTGCCGCCGGGCGCCTTCGACGTGAAGCGGATGCTGATCTTCTCCGGCCATGGCTTCGTCATCACGCCGCTGGAAACCGGCCTGCGCGTCGGCGGTGCGGTCGAACTCGGCGGCATCGAACGGCCGCCCAATTATGCCAGGTCGAGGACGCTGCTGCGGAAGGCGCAGAAATTCCTGCCGGGGCTCGATCCCTCGGGCGGGCGCGAATGGATGGGGTTCCGGCCCTCGCTGCCGGATTCGGTGCCGGTCATCGGCAAGGCGCAAGGAAGCCGGCCGGTGGTCTATGCCTTCGGCCACGGCCATCTCGGCCTGACCCAGGCGGCCGCCACCGGGCGGTTGATCCGGGGGCTCGTCCTGGGGCAGACTCCACCTGTCGATCTGGCCCCCTTCAGTCCACAACGGTTTTGATTTTTTCGGGTTTGATTTTCGAGGAACGACATGGCCAAGAAATCCTTCTTCTGCATCGACGGCCACACCTGCGGCAATCCGGTGCGGCTGGTCGCCGGCGGCGGACCATTGCTGCAGGGTTCGACGATGATGGAACGGCGCGCGCATTTCCTCGCCGAGTATGACTGGATCCGTACCGGATTGATGTTCGAGCCGCGCGGTCACGACGTGATGTCCGGCTCGATCCTCTACCCGCCGACGCGCGAGGATTGCGACATCGCCATCCTGTTCATCGAAACCTCCGGCTGCCTGCCGATGTGCGGCCACGGCACCATCGGCACGGTGACGATGGCGATCGAGCACGAACTGATCAAGCCGAAGACGCCGGGCGTGCTGAGGCTCGACACGCCGGCCGGCCTGGTCATCGCCGAATACAAACAGGTCGGCGAATATGTCGAGGAGGTGCGCATCACCAACGTGCCGTCCTTCCTCCATGCCGAAGGACTGACGGTCGAGTGTCCCGGGCTTGGCGAGATCACCGTCGATGTCGCCTATGGCGGCAATTTCTACGCCATCGTCGAGCCGCAGGCGAACTACCGCGACATGGCCGACTATTCCGCCGGCGACTTCATCGCCTGGAGTCCCGTGGTGCGGCAGCGACTCAACGAGAAATACACTTTCGTGCATTCGGAGAACCCAGGCATCAACAGGCTGTCGCACATGCTGTGGACCGGCAACCCCACGGTCGCGGGAGCCGACGCCCGCAACGCCGTCTTCTACGGCGACAAGGCGATCGACCGCTCACCCTGCGGCACAGGCACCTCGGCACGCATGGCGCAGCTTCACGCAAAGGGCAAGCTCAAGGCCGGCGACAGCTTCGTCCATGAATCGATCATCGGCTCGCTGTTCAAGGGCAAGGTCGAAAAGGAGGTCACGGTCGCGGGAAAGCCGGCGATCGTTCCCTCGATCGGCGGCTGGGCGCGCACGACCGGATTGAACACGATCTTCATCGATGACCGCGATCCGTTCGCGCATGGGTTCATCGTCAAATAGTCGATTCATCACGCTAGGGAAGGCGCGCAAACGCAAAAGGGAATTCTGTCAGGAACGCAACGATTCTTCTCATCACCTAATTTTGACGGCGATTTCTTCGAAGCGGGGAGCATGATGAGGTCGAATCGTCAAAGACATTGCGTTATGCCAATGGTAGGGTCCGCGATAGTCCAGGGGTCGGGAGCGAAAAAACGGGCAATCGGACGGCGTGCCGCCAAAACACGCATGACGATTGAAAAATCACGTTGCAATCCGGCCTCGAAACTTTACGACTAGGGGAAATACGAAAAGGAATGCGTCTGCATGGGCGACATTCCAGGGGAGCCATGTACACATGCAGTATTTTGTCCAGCAGCTTATCAACGGGCTGACGCTGGGATCGATCTATGGGCTGATCGCGATCGGCTATACGATGGTCTACGGCATCATAGGCATGATCAACTTCGCCCATGGTGATATCTTCATGGTGGGCGCCTTCGCGGCGCTGATCGTGTTCCTCATCCTCGGTGCGCTGTTCTACTCGGTGCCCGTGGTCATCGCACTGCTGGTCATGATGATCGTGGCGATGCTGCTCACCAGCCTCTACAACTGGACGATCGAGAAAGTCGCCTACAGGCCGCTGCGCGGTTCGTTCCGCCTGGCGCCGCTGATCACCGCCATCGGCATGTCGATCACGCTGTCGAATTTCGTCCAGGTGACCCAAGGACCGCGCAACAAGCCGATCCCGCCGATGGTGTCCGAGGTCTACAACATCAACGGTGTCAGCGTGTCGCTGAAGCAGATCATCATCGTCATCGTCACCGCGCTGCTGCTGGCGCTGTTCTGGTATCTGGTCAACAAGACCTCGCTTGGCCGTGCCCAGCGCGCCTGCGAACAGGACCGCAAGATGGCGGCGCTGCTTGGCATCGATGTCGACCGCACCATCTCGATCACCTTCATCATGGGCGCCGCCCTCGCCGCCGTCGCCGGCACGCTGTTCCTGATGTATTACGGGGTCGTTGCCTTCTCCGACGGCTTCACGCCTGGTGTGAAAGCCTTCACGGCCGCAGTGCTCGGCGGCATCGGCTCGCTGCCGGGCGCCGTACTCGGCGGGCTGCTGATCGGCTTCATCGAAAGCATGTGGTCGGCGTATTTCTCGATCGACTACAAGGACGTCGCGGCGTTCTCGATCCTGGCGATCGTGCTGATCTTCCTGCCTTCCGGCATTCTGGGCCGGCCAGAAGTCGAAAAGGTCTGAGATCATGGCCGTCACCGTATCTCCCGAGAGCGACACCGTCGCCACCCCTGTCCAACGCGCCCTCAAGGAAGCGTTCTATGCCGGCGCCATCTCGCTTGGCCTGTTCGTGCTGTTCATCGGGCTGAAGACCGGCCAGAACATGTCCAATGAACTGGTCGTGACGACGCGCTGG
This sequence comes from Mesorhizobium opportunistum WSM2075, assembly GCF_000176035.2. Classification (NCBI taxonomy): domain Bacteria; kingdom Pseudomonadati; phylum Pseudomonadota; class Alphaproteobacteria; order Hyphomicrobiales; family Phyllobacteriaceae; genus Mesorhizobium; species Mesorhizobium opportunistum. The sequence goes on from NC_015675.1 coordinate 1,315,256, forward strand.
GGCCTGCTGGCCGCCGTGGTGATCGCCACGGCCGTCGGACGCTTCCTCTATGTCGCCTACGGCCAGCCGTTTATGGCCAGCCAGAAGATAACCAATGTTGCCACTGGCCTGTTGCCGGCCAGCGTGGCGTCACGGTTCTTCCAACTGCCGTGGTTTATCGCGGCCGTTGTCGCGGCGGTGCTGCTGTTTGCATTGAACAGTTCTCTCGCCGGATGGGTGGGAGCAGAGCCGGCCGGCTATCTGCAATTCCTGCGCGCCCTGGCCGTCATCTACGTGCTGGCTTGCGTGATCTATTACTTCCGCGCCTTCATCCATGCCAACTTCACCAAATTGGGGATCACGGCGTTGGTGCTGTATCCGATCCTGGTGATCGCAGTGCTGTCGCTGAACGCCTGGTCGATTGTCGGGGGGATGCAGGGCTCGCTGAAATGGGTCGATAATTTCGGCATCCAGATCCTGATCTATGTGATGCTCGCATGGGGCCTGAACATCGTCGTCGGCCTCGCTGGCCTGCTCGACCTCGGCTACGTCGCGTTCTATGCACTTGGCGCCTATGCGTATGCACTTCTCGCCACGCATTTCGGCCTGTCTTTCTGGATCCTGTTGCCGGCCGCGGGCGCCATGGCGGCGCTGTGGGGCGTGCTGCTCGGCTTCCCGGTGCTACGCCTGCGCGGCGACTATCTGGCAATCGTCACGCTGGCTTTCGGCGAGATCATCCGCCTGGTGCTGATCAACTGGCGTGAGGTCACCAACGGTTCAGCCGGCATTTCCGGCATTCCCAAGGTCAGCTTCTTCGGCCTGATGTCGTTCAACGTGTCAGACCCGAACTACATTGCCAAGGTGCTGGGCATCGCCCAGTCGGGCGCCTACTACAAGATCTTCCTCTACTACCTGATCCTGGGCCTTTGCCTGCTCACCGCCTTCGTCACCATCAGGCTGCGCCGTCTGCCTGTTGGCCGTGCATGGGAAGCTTTGCGCGAGGACGAGATTGCCTGCCGCTCGCTCGGCATCAACACCACCACGACGAAACTGACCGCCTTTGCCACCGGTGCCATGTTCGGTGGCTTCGCCGGCTCTTTCTTCGCCGCACGGCAAGGCTTCGTCAGCCCGGAATCCTTCGTCTTCCTCGAATCGGCCATTATCCTGGCCATCGTCGTGCTCGGCGGCATGGGATCGCTGGTCGGCATCGCGGTTGCCGCGATGGTGATGATCGGCGGCACCGAGGCACTACGCGAACTCGACTTCCTCAAGCAAATCTTCGGGCCGGACTTCACGCCCGAACTCTACCGCATGCTTCTCTTCGGCATGGCGATGGTCATCGTCATGCTGTGGAAGCCGCGTGGCTTCGTCGGCAGTCGCGAACCGACCGCTTTCCTGAAAGAGCGAAGGGCTGTCTCCGGTTCCTTTACCAAAGAAGGACACGGCTGATGAACGCGAACCCGATCGAGAAGACCAGCCCGGGCATGAACGACACTATCCTGCAGGTCGATCACCTGTCGATGAAGTTCGGCGGCCTGGTCGCCATCGGCGACCTGTCCTTCACCGCCAGGCGCGGCGAGATCACGGCGCTGATCGGTCCCAACGGCGCCGGCAAGACCACAGTGTTCAACTGCATCACCGGCTTCTACAAGCCGTCGGAAGGCATGATCACACTCAACCGGGCCGACGGCTCGAGCTACCTGCTGGAGCGGCTGCCCAACCACGAGATCCCGGCGCGCGCCAAGGTGGCGCGCACCTTCCAGAACATACGCCTGTTCTCGGGTATGACGCTGCTGGAGAACCTTTTGGTTGCCCAGCACAACAAGCTGATGAAGGCATCCGGTTATACGGTGCTTGGTCTGTTCGGCTTCAGCGGTTATCGCAAGGCCTCGGCCGAATCGGTGGAACTCGCCAAGCACTGGCTGGAGAAGGCGGACCTCGTCGACCGTGCCGACGATCCGGCCGGCGACCTGCCCTACGGCGCGCAGCGGCGGCTCGAGATCGCGCGCGCCATGTGCACCGGGCCGGAGCTTCTGTGCCTCGACGAGCCGGCGGCCGGTCTCAACCCGAAGGAATCGCTGGCGCTCAATACGCTGCTGATGGACATCAAGAATACGTCGGGCACCTCGATCCTGCTGATCGAGCACGACATGTCGGTGGTCATGAAGATTTCCGACCACGTCGTGGTGCTGGAATACGGCCGCAAGATCTCCGACGGCAACCCGCAGTCGGTGCGAACCGATCCCCGCGTCATCGCTGCCTATCTCGGCGTCGACGACGAGGAGGTCGAGACCGTGCTGACCGAAGTCGGCGACGAGGACGTGATCGAACAGCTCGATACCGGTCCGGATTCCGCGCATGGGCCGGGCACGTCATCGTCGTATCTCGCCGGGCCGGTGAGCGACACGGTTAGCCACAGCGAAGGTGAGCGCGTTACGGTGTCCAAGGGCGCCTCGAAGGCGGCACAGTTCGATGCGCGCGCAGCGAGCGTGGCAAGCAGGCCAATCGTCGCCAGCCCGGCCCCGGCGGCGAAAACGGCAGCGAAGAAACCGGCGGCCAAGAAAACGGCCGCGACGAAAACGACGGGCAAGGCGCCCGCGGCGAAGGCCGAAGGCGTTTCGAACCGCCTCGCTGCCCCACGTGGCGGCAAGGCCGACAATCTGACCCGCATCAAAGGCATCGGTACAGTCAACGAGAAGAAGCTCAACGAACACGGCATCTTCCATTTCGACCAGATCGGCGCCTGGAAGAAGGCCGATGTCGAGGCGGTCGAAGCCTATCTCGCCTTCGATGGACGCATCACGCGCGAGGAATGGGTCAAGCAGGCCAAGCTGCTCAGCCAGGGCAAGGATACGGAATTCTCGCGCCGCGTCGATGCGGGCAAGGTGGCGACCAGCCATGCTTCCGGGAAGACCGCAAAAGCGGCTTCCGGGAAGACTGCTGCCAAGCCTGCCGCAGGCAAGCGCGGAGGGAGCAAGTGATGGCCGGGACAACGCTCCTCGATATCAAGGGTGTGCAGACCTACTACGGCAACATCCGGGCGCTGAATGGTGTCGACGTCACCGTCAGGGAGGGTGAGATCGTGGCGCTGATCGGCGCCAACGGCGCCGGCAAGTCGACGCTGATGATGACCATCTTCGGTGCGCCGCGCGCCCGCTCGGGCACGATCACCTTCGCCGGCACCGACATCACCCAGATGCCGACGCACGAGATCGCGCGCATGCGCATCGCGCAATCGCCGGAGGGGCGCCGCATCTTCCCGCGCATGACGGTGATGGAAAACCTGCAGATGGGCGCCAGCCTCGACAACCTCAAACATTACGACGAGGACGTCGAGAAGGTGTTCACGCTGTTCCCGAGACTGAAGGAGCGCATCGCCCAGCGTGGCGGTACGCTGTCGGGCGGCGAGCAGCAGATGCTGTCGATCGGACGCGCGCTGATGGCGCGGCCGAAACTGCTGCTGCTCGACGAGCCGTCGCTGGGGCTGGCGCCGCTGATCGTCAAGCAGATCTTCGACGCCATCCGCGAGTTGAACCGCACGCAAGGGCTGACGGTGTTCCTGGTCGAGCAGAACGCGTTCGGCGCGCTCAAGCTCGCCACGCGCGGCTACGTCATGGTCAATGGCAATGTGACGATGAGCGGCACCGGCAAGGAACTGCTCGCCAATCCGGAAGTGCGTGCCGCCTATCTCGAAGGCGGACATCATTGAGTTTGGAGCGGGATGTGCATCCGGCATTCCGCTCCAAATTGTTTGTCACATGATCTTTGTCCGAAAGTCTGCAACTTTTCGGGATCATGCCAGGGAGACTTCACCATGCAAGGCATTCTCTATGAGGAACCGTCGATCTGGCAGTTCTTCTTCGTCACCTGCCTGCTCGGCGGCTGGGCTGCCTGGATGACCGGGAAGGCGAGCGCCCAGACGTGGCGCAGCTTTATCCAGCTGTTCGCCTATCTGCTGGGGCTCGGCATCGGCATCCGCTTCATCCATCATGCGCTGTTCGACGGCACGATGTTCTCGCTGCATTACTATATCGTAGACACAATCGTGCTGATGATATTGGGCTTCGTCGGCTATCAATACACACGAACCAACCAGATGGTCACACAGTATAATTGGCTCTACGAAAGAGCTTCGATTTTGAGCTGGAAACCGAAAGGTTGACGTTCATCATTAACGCCGCGTCAGGGATGAAACGGCGTGACAAGTGCCTGAAAATCGGCAAACTATGCTTTCTGCGATAAGGGTGGGCATCGCATGAAAGCTTCATCCACGCCCACTCCGTTAATGGGAGCGTTTAAATGAAAAAGTCACTTTTGTCCGCTGTTGCCCTGACCGCGCTGATCGCGTTCAGCGGCAATGCGTGGGCTGACGTACTGTTCGCCGTCGCCGGTCCGATCACGGGCCCGAACGCGGCCTTCGGCGCACAGTTGCAGAAGGGCGCCGAGGCGGCCGTCGCTGCGATCAATGCCAAGGGCGGCATCAACGGCGAGCAGATCAAGCTCGAAATCGGCGACGACGTCTCCGATCCGAAGCAGGGCATCTCGGTCGCCAACAAGTTCGTCGGCGACGGCGTCAAGTTCGTGATCGGCCACTTCAACTCGGGCGTGTCGATCCCGGCCTCGGAAGTCTACGCTGAAAACAACATCGTCGAAATCACGCCGGCCGCGACCAACCCGAAGTTCACCGAGCGCGGCCTGTGGAATGTGTTCCGCACCTGCGGACGCGATGATCAGCAAGGCAGCATCGCCGGCGCCTACATCGCCGCGAATTTCAAGGATGCCAAGGTCGCCGTCATTCATGACAAGACCCCCTATGGCCAGGGCCTCGCCGACGAAACCAAGAAGGCAATGAATGCCGCTGGCGTCAAGGAAGTCATGTATGAAGGCATCAATGTCGGCGACAAGGACTTCTCGGCGCTGATCGCCAAGATGAAGGAAGCCGGCGTCACCCTGATCTACTGGGGCGGCCTGCATACCGAAGCCGGCCTGATCATCCGCCAGTCCGCGGATCAGGGCCTGAAGGCACCGATGATGTCGGGCGACGGCATCGTGACGGACGAGCTTGCGGCGATCGCGGGCGACGCCGTCGCCGGTACGCTCAACACGTTCGGCCCCGACCCACGCCTGATCCCGGCCAACAAGGAACTCGTCGAGAAGTTCCGCGCGCAGGGCTTCGAGCCGGAAGCTTACACGCTCTACGCCTACGCCGCCGTGCAGGTGGTCGCCGAGGCGGCCGCTGCCGCCAAGACGAACGACCCGCAGGCCGTTGCCAAGGCGATGCATGAAAACGGTCCGTTCCCGACCGTTCTGGGCGATCTTGCCTATGACGCCAAGGGCGACCCGAAGCTGCCAGGCTACATCATGTACGAGTGGAAGAAGAAGGACGACGGAAAGTATTCCTGGTTCCCGAAGTCGTAATCCACTCAGACAGATCTGAGACCAATGATGCCCGGCGCCACGCGCCGGGCATTTTCTTTGGCGCATTCCGGTGGCTGATGCCCCTCTTCGCCGGCCCTCCTTGGGCCGGAGAGATCGCATCCAGGATCGAAATTGTCGCCCTTGTTCCGTCCGTTCGAGCGAATGCGTGCGAGTGTTGGCCGGATAATTGATTTAAATCGGTTTAAATGGGCGTTGATTTTGTTTGCACTGCAGCATTTTCACGCTAATCATGGCGCCGGTTTCTCTTCCCTTCCGCTGCTGGAGCCCAGTCCTTGGCCATCACGAAGATCCTCGTCGCCAACCGGTCAGAAATCGCCATCCGCGTCTTTCGCGCGGCCAACGAGCTGGGCCTCAAAACCGTGGCGATCTGGGCCGAGGAAGACAAATATTCGCTGCACCGCTTCAAGGCCGACGAGAGCTACCAGGTCGGGCGCGGCCCGCATCTCGCCAAGGACATGGGGCCGATCGAGAGCTATCTGTCGATCGAGGAAGTGATCCGCGTCGCCAGGCTTTCGGGCGCCGATGCGATCCACCCAGGTTACGGGCTTCTGTCGGAAAGCCCCGAATTCGCCGAGGCCTGCGCGCAGGCCGGCATCACCTTCATCGGGCCGAAGCCGGACACGATGCGCCGGCTCGGCAACAAGGTCGCGGCGCGCAATCTCGCCATCGAGGTCGGCGTGCCGGTGATCCCCGCCACCGATCCGCTGCCCGACGACATGGACGCGGTCAAGAAACTGGCCAAGGAGATCGGCTATCCGGTGATGCTGAAGGCCTCTTGGGGCGGCGGCGGACGCGGCATGCGCGCCATCCGCGCCGAGGCCGATCTCGCCCGCGAAGTCACGGAAGGCAAGCGCGAGGCGAAAGCCGCCTTCGGCAAGGACGAGGTCTATCTCGAAAAGCTGATCGAACGCGCCCGCCATGTCGAGGTGCAGGTACTTGGCGACACCCACGGCAACGCCGTGCACCTCTTCGAGCGCGACTGCTCGATCCAGCGCCGCAACCAGAAAGTCGTCGAGCGTGCGCCCGCGCCCTATCTCGAAATGTCGCAGCGCGAGGAGCTTTGCGGCCACGCGCTGAAGATCGCGCGCGAAACCAGCTACATCGGCGCCGGCACGGTCGAGTTCCTGCAGGATGCCGATACCGGCAAGTTCTATTTCATCGAGGTCAACCCGCGCATCCAGGTCGAACATACCGTCACCGAGATGGTGACCGGCATCGATATCGTCAAAGCCCAGATCCACATTCTCGACGGCTTCGCCATCGGCACGCCGGAATCGGGAGTGCCGGCGCAGAGGGACATCAGGCTGAACGGCCACGCCTTGCAGTGCCGCATCACGACCGAGGATCCCGAGCATAATTTCATCCCGGATTACGGCCGCATCACCGCCTATCGCGGCGCCACCGGCTTCGGCATCCGCCTTGATGGCGGCACCGCCTATTCCGGCGCTGTCATCACCCGCTTCTACGATCCGCTGCTGGAGAAGGTGACGGCGTGGGCGCCGACGCCGGCCGAGACCATCGCGCGCATGAACCGCGCCTTGCGCGAGTTCCGCATCCGGGGCGTCGCCACCAACCTCACTTTCCTCGAAGCGATCATCAATCACCCGAGCTTCGCCGACAATTCTTATACGACGAAGTTCATCGACACGACGCCGGAGCTGTTCCAGCAGGTCAAGCGGCAGGACCGGGCGACCAAGCTCGTCAACTACCTGGCTGATGTCAGCGTCAACGGCCATCCCGAGACGCGCGGCCGGCCGATGCCGAAGGCCGATGCGGCGCCGCCCGTGGTGCCCTATCTCAACGGCAACGTCCCCGCCGGCAGCAAGCAGAAGCTCGATGTGCTCGGCCCGGAAAAGTTCGCCGCCTGGATGCGCGAGCAGAAGGAAGTTCTGGTCACCGACACGACGATGCGCGACGGGCATCAGTCGCTGCTTGCGACCCGCATGCGCACGCATGACATTGCCGGCATCGCCGGCACCTATGCGCGCGCCCTGCCGCAGCTTCTGTCACTCGAATGCTGGGGCGGCGCGACCTTCGACGTGGCGATGCGCTTCCTCACCGAGGACCCTTGGGAGCGGCTGTCGCTGGTGCGCGAGGCGGCACCCAATCTGTTGCTGCAGATGCTGCTGCGCGGCGCCAACGGCGTCGGCTACACCAACTATCCCGACAATGTCGTGCAGCATTTTGTCAAGCAGGCCGCTGCCGGCGGCATCGACCTGTTCCGTGTCTTCGACTGCCTGAACTGGGTCGAGAACATGCGCGTCGCCATGGACGCGGTCGGCGCCGAGGGCAAGCTGATCGAAGCGGCGATGTGCTACACCGGCGATATTCTCGATCCGGCGCGAGCCAAGTACGACCTGAAATACTATGTCGGGCTGGCGGGCGAGTTGCAGGCGGCAGGCGCCCATATCATCGCGGTCAAGGACATGGCCGGCCTGCTGAAGCCGAGTGCTGCCCGCGTGCTGTTCAAGGCGCTGCGCGAGGCGACCGACCTGCCGATTCATTTCCACACTCACGACACGTCAGGCCTGTCGGCGGCGACGGTGCTGGCGGCGGTGGAGAGCGGCGTCGACGCCATCGACGCGGCGATGGATGCCTTCTCCGGCAACACGTCGCAGCCTTGCCTGGGCTCGATCGTCGAGGCGCTGAAGGGCACCGAGCGCGATCCGGGCCTCGGCCCGCAATGGATCCGCAAAATCTCGTTCTACTGGGAAGCGGTGCGCAACCAGTATGCCGCCTTCGAAAGCGACCTGAAAGGACCGGCCTCGGAAGTCTACCTGCACGAAATGCCGGGCGGACAGTTCACCAACCTCAAGGAACAGGCGCGCTCCCTTGGGCTGGAGACGCGCTGGCACGAGGTGGCGCAGACCTATCACGACGTCAATTTGATGTTCGGCGACATCGTCAAGGTGACGCCGTCGTCCAAGGTCGTCGGCGACATGGCGCTGATGATGGTGAGCCAGGACCTGACGGTCGCCGATGTCGAGAACCCGGCCAGGGACATCGCGTTCCCGGACTCGGTCGTCTCGATGCTGCGCGGTGATCTCGGCCAGTCGCCGGGCGGCTGGCCGCAAGCGCTGCAGAAAAAGGCGCTGAAGGGCGACAAGCCGATCACGGCGCGGCCCGGCTCGCTGCTGAAGCCCGCCGATCTCAAGGCCAGCCGCAAGGAGATCGAGGAGAAGCTCGAGCGCAAGCTCTCGGAATACGAGTTCGCCTCGTGGCTGATGTATCCGAAGGTGTTTTCCGACTTCGCCGCGGCGCAGGAAGCATACGGCCCGGTCAGCGTCCTGCCGACGCCGACCTATTTCTACGGCATGAAATCGGAAGACGAGATCTTCGTCGACATCGAGAAGGGCAAGACACTGGTGATACGGTGCCTGGCCATCGGCGATGTCGACGACAAGGGCATGGTCACCGTGTTCTTCGAGCTCAACGGCCAGCCGCGTCGCGTCAAGGTGCCGGACCGGGCGCATGGCGCTTCCGCCGCCAAGGCGCGCCGCAAAGCCGAACCCGGCAACGAGGCGCATGTCGGCGCGCCGATGCCGGGCGTGGTCTCCGCGCTTGCGGTCGCCGCCGGCCAGGCGGTGAAGGCCGGCGACGTGCTGCTCTCCATCGAAGCCATGAAGATGGAGACGGCACTGCATGCCGAGCGCGACGGCACGGTCGCCGAGGTGCTGGTCAAGGCCGGCGACCAAATCGATGCCAAGGATCTGCTGATCGCCTTCGCCTGAAACCTCGCGCAAGCGGGCAGGCTGTCGGCTTCTGTCGGCAGCCCTCAGTGCGCTGTTCGATAACCGCTTGACCCCGTGCCCCTGGTCGGGCATCGAACCGCTGAAATTCGCCGTGGCACGGTCCCCGAGTCGCGGCGCAGAACCGATTTTTTGGAGAAAAACATGGCCGACGATATCACCGAGACCAGCCAGACTGTTGCCGCCGGCCAGCTGCGTGCCCTCATCGAGCGCATCGAGCGACTCGAGGAAGAAAAGAAGACGATCGCCGACGACATCAAGGAAGTGTTCGCCGAGGCCAAGGGCACCGGCTTCGACACCAAGGCGATCCGCACCATCATCCGTCTGCGCAAGAAAGATCAGGCCGAACGCCAGGAGGAAGACGCCATCCTCGATCTGTACATGGCCGCGCTCGGCATGGTCTAAGACTGGCGCAGTTCGCCGTTTCACGGAAACGGCGAATTGCGCTATCTCTTTGTTGACGCAATTCCGGACGGAAAACCGTTTTCACTTTTCCTGGAATTGCTTTGGCGTCCGGCGCCCGATGCGGTTGCTGGAGATACGGTTCGAACCATGAGCGAATTCGATTTTGGCGGCCGTCGCGCCTCGGAATTCCGCCATCGCGGCTTCTGGTCGCTGTTCGCCGAACGGCATCCGGAAGAAAGGGCGCGGCTGGCGCGGCGTGGACCCTGGTTCTGGCAGCGCGGATTGCCCGATTTCGCCCTGGTCCTGTCCATGTATGTCGCGCCGGCGCAGAACCATGTCGGTGTCTTCTTCGGCCGCAACGAGAAGTTCGGCGCCACGCAGAGCTGGTCGCGGCTGAAGCCGTTCCAGCCGGCGATCGAAGAGAGGCTGAAGCTCAGGCCGGAGCAAAGTTGCGAGGGCCTCGGCATCAATTCGATGTGGCGGGTGAACTGCTATGCCGAGGACAACTGGCCGGCGATGACCGACTGGCTGGTGACGGAATGTTCGCGTGTCGAGCGCGCCGTTGCCGAAGTCCTGGGGCAGGGGTAGGTGATCGCGGATTTCTTCCGCTCGCGGTGGCTTGGCCAGGTGCCGCTCGGCCGGCTGTTCTGGCGCGACATGCTGCTCGTCGGGACATTGATCAATATGGCGTCTTCGGCGCTGGCGCTGGTCCTGCTCGGCCTGAAGCTGCCGCTGTGGCTGGTTCTGGCGGTGCATTTCGCGCCGGTGCCCTACAACATCTTCCTGACGTCGGCCGTGTGGCGGACGACCGAAAGCGGTGCCAAGGCCTCGCTGATGCTGCTGGGCTCCGCACTCTGGCTTATCGCCACAGTGGTCGTCTGAAGAACGGCACCAGGCATGAAAAAGGGCGGCCCAGGCCGCCCTTTTTCAGAGCCATAAGGCGCCGCTCAGGCGGCCGGTTCGAATTTCAGCGCCACACCGTTGATGCAGTAGCGCAGGCCGGTCGGCGGCGGGCCGTCCTCGAAGACGTGGCCGAGATGGCTGCCGCAGCGGGCGCAGTGGCATTCGGTGCGGACCATGCCGTAGCTGCGGTCGATTGTGTTCTCGACCGAACCCGGCACCGGGTCGTTGAAGCTCGGCCAGCCGGTGCCGCTCTCGAACTTCAGCTTGGATTCGAACAGCGGCTGGTCGCAGCCGACGCAGGAAAATGTGCCGGCGCGCTTCTCGTAGAGCAAGGCGCAGCTTCCCGGACGCTCGGTGCCGTGGCCGCGCATGACCGCATATTGCTCCGGCGTCAGCCGGGCGCGCCATTCGGCGTCGGTGCGGGTAACGGGATAGGTGTGGGTGTCCATGTGATCTCCTCAGCCTTGGCGGCTCGTTATTGGTTGCAACCTCATATTCGCCCGAAGATAGGCGTTTGTTACCGGCATGGCCAGTTCTGGCGCACTCAATGCTTCCTTGAAAGCTGCTTAGTCGCGCCTTCGAGCCCGGCCAGCGTCAGCGGGAACATGCGGCCGCCGAAGATGTCGCGGATCATCGCGATCGAATGGGTAAAGCCCCAGTTCTTTTCGCTCTCCGGATTGAGCCATACCGCGTTCGGCCATTGCCGCAGCAGACGGGCGAGCCAGACAGCGCCGGCTTCCGGGTTCCAGTGTTCGACCGAGCCGCCGGGATGGGCGATCTCATAAGGGCTCATCGAGGCGTCGCCGACGACGATCACCTTGTAGTCCGGTCCGTATTTGTGGAGGAGATCGAAGGTCGGGATCACCTCCGCATGGCGGCGCCGGTTGTCCTTCCACACGCCCTCATAGAGGCAGTTGTGGAAATAGAAATATTCGAGCTGGCGAAATTCGGCGCGGGCGGCCGAAAACAGCTCCTCGACGCTTTTGATGTGATCGTCCATCGAGCCACCGACATCGAAGAACATCAAAAGCTTCACGGCGTTACGCCGCTCGGGCCGCGTCTGCACGTCGAGATAGCCGTGCTCGGCGGTGGCATGGATGGTGCCGGGCAGGTCGAATTCCTCCTCGGCGCCCTCGCGCACCCAGCGGCGCAGCCGCTTCAGCGCGATCTTGATGTTGCGGGTGCCGAGTTCGACGGCATCGTCGAAATTCCGGAATTCGCGCTTGTCCCATACCTTCACCGCGCGGCGGTTGCGGCTTTCATGCTGGCCGATGCGCACGCCTTCGGGATTGTAGCCATAAGCGCCGAAGGGCGAGGTGCCGCCAGTGCCGATCCATTTCGAGCCGCCCTGGTGGCGGCCCTTCTGCTCCTCGAGCCGCTGCTTCAAGGTCTCCATCAGCTTGTCGAAACCGCCGAGCGCCTCGACCAGTTTTTTCTCTTCCTCGGTCAGATGCTTTTCGGCAAGCCGGCGCAGCCATTCCTCGGGAATATTGGCGACATCCACCGCGTCCGGTCCGCCCAGCGCCTCGATGCCTTTGAAGACATGCGCGAACACCTGGTCGAAGCGGTCGATATGGCGCTCGTCCTTCACCAAGGCGGCGCGCGCGAGGTAATAAAAACCTTCGACGTCGTAGTCGACCAACCCGGCTTCCAGACCCTCCAGCAGCGACAGATATTCCCTGAGCGAGACGGGAACGCGCGCGGCCTTCAGTTCGAGGAAGAAAGGGATGAACATGGCCGGCTATAGCAAATCATACTCGATGAAGCCCGTGCGGCGGGCGACGTGGTCGTAAAGCTTGCGCGCGGTGGTGTTGGTCTCGTGCGTCATCCAGTAGACATTCTTGACGCCGATCTTGCCGGCTTCCTGCTTGACCGCCTCGATCAGTGCGGCACCGATGCCCTTGCCGCGGACGTCCGGGTCGGCGAACAAATCCTGCAGATAGCAGTTGTTTTTCTCCGACCAGCCGGAGCGGTGGTACAGGTAGTGCGTGAGACCGACCGCTTTGCCGTCCAGTGTGGCGATGAAGCCTTTCGGCTCGAACTCACCCGGAGTGAACAGCCGCTTCCAGGTGACGGCGTAGACCTCTTCCGGCAGCTTGGTCTCGTAGAAGGTCAGGTAGTCGGTCCACAGGCGGCGCCAGTCGGCATGGTCGGATTGGGCAAGCGGGCGCACTACAATCTCGGTCATTTCGTTCCCTCTGAAATCTGGAACCCGATCCATACCAACAGAATCGGGATCAGGAACACCTTTGCCTATTCGGCAGGCGAATTATATTCGCGAAAAGCGGTCGCGAGCATGTGCAGCGCCTCTCGCGCCCGCGGCGACAGAGCGTGCGACTGCAAAATGATATCCGACGGAGGAATTGGTGGCAGGCCGAGTTTGCGGCCCACCTCGATCAGGCCCGGAGGCACAACCCGGTAAGCGAGGGCGGAAAGCGCAAAGCCGGCCGACACTGCGATGTTGACGGCCGCGCCGCCACCGCCGACGAAGGCCTCATTCCAGGCGATGCCTGCCCGGTCCAGCGCCTCGACCGCTCTCATGCGGTCCGGGCAATTGCATCTGGTGCTCAAAAGAGCCAGGCGCAGGGGCGTGCCTGGTCGCCATTCGAAGGCGGGGGCCGCGAACCAGCCATAGTGGGTGCGCGACAAAGCTTCACCGCGGCGACTGTCATCTTCCTGGTGCACAATCACCGCATCGAGTTCGCCGCGATCGAAAGCTTCTTCCAGCATGGAGCTGGTGTCGATCCGTATGTTGAGCGCGAGCGACGGATCGTGGGCATGAAGCTGGGCGATCAGCGTGGAAAGCTCAGGCCCCGCGACATGATCGACGAAGCCGAGCGCAAGCCGACATGGCGCAGCGGAAAACTCCGCGACGGCGCGTTCATGGGCGGCAAGGAATTCGCGGGCCACGGGCAGGAAGACAGCCCCCCTTTCCGACAGGGCCACGCGACGCGGGGTTCGTTCGATCAAACGTGCGCCGAGCTTGTCTTCGAGCCGCCGCAACTTGACGCTGATCGTCGCCTGGGTGCTCCCAAGTGCTGCAGCCGCCCGGGTGAAGCTCTGCAGGTCGGCCACCATGACGAAGGTGCGCACGGCATCGACATCGAGACTGGTCATCTCCAGCATTCCATTTTGTTATCTCTGAAATAGAGATGCATAGTCTTTTTTCATGGTCAAGCCTCGTCTATGTCATCTCGACCGCGGTTCGAAGAGCCGGCCCGGTTCCAGAATGTTCCGATTGAAAGTGATCGATATGACATTTCAAATCGACCGAAACACCGTTGCGCTTGCCGGGGCTTGCCTTGCCTCGCTGCTGTTCGGCCTCGAAATCTCCAGCGTCCCGGTGATCCTTCCGAAACTGGAAAGCGTGCTCGCCGCCGACTTCAAGGATCTGCAATGGATCATGAACGCCTACACCATTGCCTGCACCACGGTGCTGATGGCGACAGGAACGCTGGCCGACCGTTTCGGCCGCAAACGGGTGATGGTGATCGCCACCATCGCCTTCGGCCTGGCCTCATTGCTGTGCGGTCTGGCAGCAAGCGCTCCGCTCCTCATCATTGCACGCTTCCTGCAAGGCCTGGCGGGAGGGGCGATGTTCACCTGCAGCGTGGCCGTCTTGTCCCACCAGTTTCAGGACGGCAGCGAACGCGGCAAGGCTTTTGTGGCCTGGAGCGTCGTGTCGGGGATCGGGCTTGGCTTTGGTCCCGCCATCGGTGGATTGATCGTCGCATTCTCGAGCTGGCAGTGGGTGTTCCTCATCCATGTGCCGCTTGCCCTCCTTGCCCTGGTCTTCATCGGTGCCGGTGTCACCGAATCGCGCGACCGCAATGCCCAGAAGCTTGACCGTGCCGGTATCCTGACGCTCTCCTTCGCGGTGTTCGGCTTCTCCTATCTGATCACGCAAGGGGCCGATCTCGGCTCTGCCGCCCGCATCGGCGTGGCGAGCGCGGCGGTGCTGGCCTTTGCAGCATTCCTCGTTGCCGAGAAGATCAGCCCCTATCCGATGTTCGATTTCTCGGTGTTCCGGATCCGTCAATTTTCGGGAGCGATCATGGGCGGCATCGGCATGAATTTCAGCTATTGGCCATTCATCATCTACCTGCCGATCTATTTCTCGGGCGTGCTCGGCTACGACAGCACCACGACCGGCCTGCTGCTGCTCGTCTACACGCTTCCCTTGATGCTGATGTCCTCGACCGCCGAGCGCCTGCGCGCCCGCTATCAGGCGCGGGTGGCGATCCCGCTCGGGCTGTTGACATTGGGCGTCGGCTTTATCGCCATGAGGATAGGTTCGAGCCTTGAGGGAGCCAACTGGCTGACGATGCTGCCCGGTACGCTGATCGCCGGTATCGGTATCGGCCTCACCAACTCACCGACCACCAACACCACGACGGGTTCGGTGTCGCCGGATCGCGCCGGCATGGCTTCGGGCATCGATATCAGCGCGCGGCTGATCACGCTCGCCATCAACATCGCGGTGCTGGGCCTGCTGTTGACGCAGGGAATTGCTTCCTATCTCAAAATCGCATTGGGCACGGCCCTTGATCCGGACGAACTGCGCGCGCTGGCGGAAAGGATCGCCACCGGAAATCTCGATGGCCTTTCGCAATATTCGCCGAGGCTGGCGACGCTCGACCCGTCCGGCGCGCTTGCGCATGCCGCGTTGGTCAATGGTTTTGGCTGGGTCATGCTCTATAGCGGGATCGGCGTTCTTGCCCTTGCCGTCATCAGCTTCGTCGTCTTCGGCCTCAGAAACGCGCCGCAAGAGGCAAGGGACCGTCATCGTTCTCAGGGCGCAAGCGAAGCTCGATCGTAGCCAATGCCTGGCTTTTCACCCTTGCCTGCGCGCCATGAATGCAAGCCGCTCGAACAGATGGACATCCTGTTCGTTCTTCAGCAATGCGCCGTGCAGCTTGGGCAGCGCGTTCTTCGGGTCGGCGCGCAAATCCTCAGGCGCGATATCGTCGGCGACCAGCAGGCGGATCCAGTCGAGCGCCTCGGAGGTCGACGGCTTCTTCTTTAGCCCCGGCACGTCGCGGATCTCGTAGAACTGGGTGAGCGCCGCGCGCACCAGATTGTGCTTGATCCCGGGATAGTGGACGTCGACAATCCTGTGCAGCGTCTCGACGTCGGGAAAGCGGATGTAGTGGAAGAAGCAGCGGCGCAGGAAGGCGTCCGGCAGCTCCTTCTCGTTGTTGGAGGTGATGATGACAATGGGACGGACGGCGGCGCGGATGGTCTCGCCGGTCTCGTAGACGAAGAACTCCATCCGATCGAGCTCCTGCAGGAGGTCGTTGGGAAACTCGATGTCGGCCTTGTCGATCTCGTCGATCAGGAGCACGACCTTCTTGCCGGCGGCGAATGCTTGCCAGAGCTTGCCGCGCTTGATGTAGTTCTTGATGTCGTTGAACCTGGTGTCGCCGAGCTGGCTGTCGCGCAGCCGCGACACGGCGTCATACTCGTAAAGACCTTGCTGGGCTCGCGTCGTCGATTTGACGTGCCATTCGATGAGGTCGAGGCCGAGCGCCGCCGCCACCTGGCGGGCGAGTTCGGTCTTGCCGGTGCCGGGCTCGCCCTTGACCAGCAAGGGCCGCTCCAGCGCGATCGCCGCGTTGACCGCCACCATCAGATCCTTGTCGGCGACATAGGCCTCCGTGCCTTCGAAACGCATTTCTGCTCCTTGGTTCATTCCGGGCGACCGTAAGGAGGCGGCTCGGCCCGCGCAAGGTGGGTGTCCGTGACGACTGTGCGAGACCCGCGGGGAAAGAACGCCAATTCTCTGGCGCTTAGCCGACCGGCGGCCTATATTAGGCGGGACGGTCTGCGCTTCCCGGCAGGAGAACATTTTCCCCGGGGCCTTAACGATCCTTAGGGAGCTGTCCCTGGGAAGACCCGTGGGTTTTCTCACACGGCGCCCACCTACTTTGTAGGTTCCCGGGATCGCTCTCTCCACCGGTTGTGTGGATCGTCACTTCTTGCCCATCTCCGCGCATTCCGTTTGATGATGCGGTAGAAAACGTCGCTCCTAAAACGCCCTCCAGATTTGACCTTTTCTATCGTCGCGGCATGACATCTCTCAAAGATCTGAAGAAACAGCTTCGGCTCGAGGCTCTCGGCCGCCGCGATGCGCTTGATGAATTCTGGCGTGTGGAGGCAGCGCTCGAAATGGCCGAGACGGCGCGCGACCAGCTCGCCATTGAACCCGGCCAGATCGTGTCGGGCTTCTGGCCGATGCGCTCGGAGGTCGACGTGCGGCCGCTGATGTTCGCCTTGCGCGAAAAAGGGGCAAGGCTCTGCCTGCCTGCCATTCTCGACAAGACCACCATCGTCTTTCGCGAACTGGTGCGCGGCGCGCCGATGGTCGAGATGGGTTTTGGCACGGTCGGCCCGCACCACGAGGCCGAGGTGCTCGACCCCTCGGTGATGCTGGTGCCGCTCGCCGCTTTCGACGCGCGCGGCCATCGCATCGGCTATGGCGCCGGCTATTACGATCGCGCCATAGCTAGACTGGTCGACAAGGGCCATGCGCCCCGGCTGATAGGTATCGCCTTCGACTGCCAGGAAGTTCCGCAGGTTCCGGACGAACCCCACGACATCATCATCCCGGAAATACTCACCGAAACCGGGTTGCGCCGCTTCGCGCCAAAATTGTAGATAAATGGACGCATGATCTTTCGCTGGCGTCATGCAGCTTTTTGCTTCGCTGACTTTCGGTGCGGGATCATATGAGACTTCTCTTCCTCGGTGACATGGTAGGCAAGACGGGACGCACGGCGGTTTGGGAACAACTGCCCGGCCTGATCTCGGACTTCAAACTCGACTTCGTCATCGTCAATGGCGAGAACGCCGCCGGCGGCTTCGGCATCACCGAGGAGATCTTCCGCGAGACCATCGCCGCCGGCGCCGATGTTGTCACCACCGGCAACCATGTCTGGGACCAACGCGATGCGCTGGCCTTCGCGCCGCGCGAGGAGCGCTTCCTGCGGCCATCCAACTTCCCGAAGGGCACGCCCGGGCGCGGCTCCGGCGTCTACATCGCCAGGAGCGGCGCGCGCGTGCTGGTCGCCAACATCATGGGCCGGGTGTTCATGCATCCCGAGCTCGACGATCCGTTCCAGGCCGGTGAACGCGAGCTTGCCGCCTGTCCGCTCGGCGAGCAGGCGGATGCCGTGGTGATCGACTTCCACGCCGAGGCGACCTCGGAGAAGATGTGCTTCGCGCATTTCGTCGATGGCCGCGCCAGCCTCGTCGTCGGTACCCACACCCACCAGCCGACCGCCGACCACCAGATCCTCAACGGCGGTACCGGTTATTTGTCCGACGCCGGCATGTGCGGCGACTATGATTCCTCGCTCGGCATGGACAAGGAGGAGCCGCTCAACCGGTTCCTGTCGAAAGTGCCGAAAGGGCGGTTCGAGGCGGCGAACGGACCGGCGACATTGTGCGGCGTCGGCGTCACCATTTCCGACCGCACGGGACTGACCGAGAAGATCGCGCCGTTTCGTCGCGGGCCGCGCCTGGAAGAAACGGCTCCGTCCTTCTGGTCGTGACATTGATATAGGGGGTCGCAATACCTAACTGCCGGCGACACTGCTCTAGATCGTAGAGGGGACGACCTCCATGCAGCTTATCGAATTCCTTGCGCCGCATTTTCAATTTGTTTCCGATCCAACTGCCTGGGTCGCGTTGTTGACGCTGGTTGTGCTCGAGATCGTGCTCGGCATCGACAATCTGATCTTTATCTCGATCCTGACCAATAAGCTGCCGGAAGCCCAACGCGCCCGCGCCCGCCGGCTCGGCATCTCGGCGGCGCTGATCATGCGGCTGGTGCTGCTCGCCACCATCTCGATCATTGTCCAGTTGACGACGCCGGTGTTCACGGCGTTTGGCCACGGCTTTTCCTGGCGCGACCTGATCCTGATCGCCGGCGGCCTGTTCCTCGTGTGGAAGGCAACCAAGGAAATCCACCACACGGTCGATCCCGACGACCACAAGGACTCGATGGTGGGCGAGACGCTGCAGATCAGCCTTGCCGGCGCGATCTTCCAGATCCTGCTGCTCGACCTCGTCTTCTCGATCGATTCGATCATCACCGCCGTCGGCATGACCGACGAGATCGCCATCATGTACATCGCGGTGATCGTCGCCGTCAGCGTCATGATGCTTGCGGCCGGGCCGCTGGCGGATTTCATCGCCAAGAACCCGAGCATCGTCATGCTGGCACTGGGCTTCCTGTTGATGATCGGCATGACGCTGATCGCCGACGGCATGGGCTATCACGTGCCCAAGGGCTATATCTACGCGGCGATGGGTTTTTCGGCGCTGGTCGAGGGGCTCAACATGCTGGCGCGGCGCCGCAAGAAGGCGAAATCCGGCGAACGGCACTGAGGCGGCGCTTGCCGGATGCCGAACTGGATTGACTCTTACGAAATTGTACGTACATTACTGTAAATCGACGGTGCTGTTTTGCAGTTCGAATGGGACTTTGAAAAAGCCAGGCGCAACCTTGCCAAGCACGGCATCGCGTTCGATCTGGCCCAAAAGGTGTTCGCTGATCCGCTTCATCTCATAGTGCCTGACCGCTTTGAAGATGGCGAACAACGGTGGCATGCGATCGGGGCGATCGGAGCCGTAGTGGTCTTGCTGGTTGTCCACACCTATCCTGATCGCGAAGATGAAGAACGGATTAGGATTGTTGGCGCCCGGAAAGCGACACCGCATGAAAGGAGGCGCTATGAGCAAGAAGAACCTTAGTCGGGATCAACGCGATCAACTCGCCAAGCTGGCTGACTTGGCTGACAGCGAGATTGATACTTCCGATATCCCGGAGGTTCCGGCGGAGAATTGGGTTCATGCTCGCCGCGGACATCTTTACCGACCACTCAAACAGCCGGTGACCATCAGACTCGATGCTGACGTGCTATCCTGGTTCAAGGAACATGTCGGGAGCGGCGGTTATCAAACCGAAATCAATCGCGTGCTCCGCCATCATGTGATCGAACAGGAACGGCGTAGAACCTAAGTTGGTTCACTCCCCGGCACGCCCTTTGGGTGACGGTCGCCGATCAGGCCCAATGTCAGGCCTTGCTCCAGCCAGGCCTTGGCGCCGGCCAGCACCAGAGCGAAACCGTCGGTCGAACCGATAGCCGTTTTGACCTGCTCGTCGCCATTGCCGGCAAAGCCGAAATTGCGAACCTTGAGAAAGGTCGCATCATCAGGCATTTCGGTGAAGGTCCAGACCACCGTGGTCGGCGGATCGCTCCATCGCATGACGATCTTCTCGTTCTTGACGATCTCGCTGACATTGACCGTCGTCGAGACGCCATACATGGGCCATTCCCAGTGAACCTCCTTGCCGCTGTCCAGCCGGGCGTTGCCGTCCGTGAACCAGAATTTGGCGGTGATGGCCGGATCGACGATGGCCTCGAACACCTCGGCGACGGGCCTTCGGATCAGCATGCCTGCCTCGGCGGTTGGAGTTTCGCGGATTTCCATGGTGTCCTCCTTCGATCGAAAAGGTCGTACATCGCACGAAAGATGGTACATCGCACCGTGACCGCCGTTTTGCGCGGTTCCAGACAGCAAACGCCAAACGCCATCCCGGAGTTGCCTCATCCCCAAGTTGCCTCACCCCCAAGTTGCCTCAGGCCAGATTGATCTGCCAGGAGACGCCGAACCTGTCGTTCAGCCAGGCGAAGCGGCGGCTGAAGCCATAGTTGTCAGGCGGCATCAGGAAGGCGCCGTCCTTTACCAGGGTCTCGACAATGCGGTTCAGCTCCTCTTCGGAGGAACAGTCCACGTAGAGCGAGACCGAGGGTGTGAAGGTGAAGGCGTGATGCACCGGGCTGTTGAAGGCCATGACCTCCAGGCCGGCCATGGAGACACGCGCCAGCTTGACCACGCCTTCCGGGCCATCCTCGCCGGCGCCGTAGCGCGTGACGTCAAGAATCTTGCTGTCGGGAATGGTCTCGCAATAAAGGGTCATGGCCTCTTCGGCCTTGCCCTCGAACATCAGGAATGGCGTTACTTTCGTCATCGCGGGGCTCCGTCCTGATCAAGATCAGACATTGGTCTCGTTGGCGGGTTCGCCCTTCATCTCGCTGCGGTAGTAGCCGTCGCGCAAATTAATGCCATATTCGACATAGGCCTTCATGCAGGCCAGCATCTGCGACCAGCCCTCGCAGTTGAGGTAGGATTTCTTCAGCCCGACCGAGCCCTCCCGCCAGCCGCTCTCGGCGATGGTGACGAAGGTGCCGCCATCGTCCAGCGGCTCGAAATTCATCTCGATACGGGTCTTGTAGGCGGGCTTGCCGTCGGCGCCGGTGGCGTCCCAGCGCAGCACGATGCGGCTGTCCCTGACCACTTCGTCGACCTCGACCGGCACCTTGCCCCACCAGACGACGCCCGCGCCGGCTTCAAGCGGCGCGCTGGCGCCGCCGATGGTGGTGAAATAGCCGCTCAGCTTCTTCGGATTGACGACGGCGTCGAAGACTTCGGCGACCGGCTTGCCGATGCGTGCGGAAACCTTGAATCCAAGAGACATATCCACAGCTCCTTCCTTGATTGATCCGAGAATATGTTATAGAAACATAACATGTCAAGCCGATCGCAAGACGACAATGTTTTCAAGGCGCTGGCGCATCCTCGCCGGCGCGAAATGCTGGACCTGCTGAAGGACGAGCCGAAGACCACGGGGATGCTGTGCGATGCCTTTCCCGACATCGACCGCTGCACCGTCATGCTGCATCTCAAGGTGCTGGAGGAGGCCGAGCTGATCGTGGCGCGCCGCGAGGGACGCGAGCGCTGGAACCATCTCAATGCGCTGCCGATCAAGCAGATCCACGATCGCTGGATCAGCCAGTATGCCGGCCATGCGCTCAGCATCATCGACCGGCTGAAATCCGATCTCGAGGCGTGAGCCGCGCTGTCTCTCGCGCCGCGAACGCGGCGCGGCTGGACGAATTGAGCCGATTTATCTATAAGCCGGCCATTCCGACAGAGAACGCCGTGCTTCCGCGAGTTGCACCCGGGACGCTCTGAAATTTTGAATTCGAGCATTTTGCAAAAGCGAGGTGAGCCACCTCGTCGCAGTGTGCTCTAGCCGAACACGACAGGGGTGCCATGGCTGGCCATTCACAGTTCAAGAACATCATGCACCGCAAGGGCCGTCAGGACGCGGTGCGGTCGAAAATGTTTTCCAAGCTGGCGCGCGAAATCACCGTTGCCGCCAAGAGCGGAACGCCCGATCCTTCGATGAACCCGCGCCTGCGCCTGGCGATCCAGAACGCCAAGGCGGTGTCGATGCCGAAGGACAACATCCAGCGCGCCATCAACAAGGCCTCGATGGGCGATGCCGAAAACTATGAAGCCGTACGCTACGAGGGCTATGGTCCCGGTGGCGTCGCCGTCATCGTCGAGGCCCTGACCGACAACCGCAACCGCTCGGCCTCGAACGTGCGCGCCGCCTTCACCAAGGCCGGCGGGGCAATGGGTGAAACCGGCTCGGTGTCCTTCATGTGGGATCGTGCCGGCGAGATCTATTATCCGGCGTCGGCCGGCAGCGCCGACAAGGTCATGGACGCGGCGATCGAAGCCGGCGCCGACGACGTGGAGTCGGACGAGGAAGGCCACACGATCTATTGTGCCTTCGAGAACCTCGGCGAGGTGTCGAAGGCACTGGAAGCCTCGCTCGGCGAAGCGGAATCGGTCAAGCTGATCTGGAAGCCGCAGAACACCGTTCCGGTCGACGAGGAGCGCGCACAGTCGCTGATGAAGCTGGTCGCCACGCTCGAGGATGACGACGACGTCCAGAGCGTTTACGCCAACTTCGAAGTCGATGAGGCGACCCTGGCCAAGCTCAGCGCGGCATGAGCGCAGCTCAACCCGGCGTGGACGAAAAGCGGCTGCCCGGCATCCGCATCACCTATTGCACGCAGTGCCAATGGCTGCTGCGCGCCGGCTGGATGGCGCAGGAACTGCTCTCCACCTTCGGCACGGATCTCGGCGAAGTGACGCTGGTGCCCGGCACCGGCGGCATCTTCACCATCTCCTGCAACGAGGTGATGGTCTGGGATCGCAAGCGCGACGGCGGCTTTCCGGATGCGGCCAAACTGAAGCAACTGGTGCGCGACGTCATCGACCCGGATCGCGACCTCGGTCATGCCGACCGGAAGACGAAGGCGTAAGGGTCGCCGGCGCTGCCATCACTTTCCTCGCCATGCACCGACGGCGGCGCCAATCGCGATGCCCATGGCAATGCCCACCGGAAGGTCGTCCAAGGCGGTGCCGATCGCGGCGCCGACACCAACTCCGATTGCCATGCCAAAGGCCATATTCGAATATTGATCCTTCAAAACGCGTCTCCCGACGATCGTCCTGAACTTTTCAGGCGCTGGAAATGACTCCTGCCGTCAACGCGCGGCGAACCAGAAGGATGCCATTGCGGCTATTGCCGTGATAGCGCGGACATGGTTCCACATCACCCATTCATCAAGGTAGCGGGACCACAGCATTGCGCCTTCGCTGTTGGCCGGGTCGACGGCCGCCAATGCATCGTTGAGCGGCACGTTGAAGACCATGGTCACGATCGGGTTGCCGACGAGATAGATCAGCGCGCCAGCGAGAAGCCAGAACGAGCTCGGCTGGCTCCAGCCGATGATGGCGCCGGCGATAAGCACAAGGCAGATCAGTCCGGTGCCGAAAAGTGCGGTCATGAAAGCCGGGGTGATGACGGTGACGTTGATCGAGTTCATCGCGGCGATGCCGTCCGCCGCGGGCAGCCGGGCGAGCGCCGGCATGACGAAGTTGGAAAAGGCGAAGAAGACGCCGCCGACGACGCCCGAGCCGATTGCGGCGAAGAAGATCAAGATGGGGAGAGATTTCGCGATCATGTCGGTTGCTCCAGAAATATGAATAATCCTCACATTTGCAAAACGTGATAAACCCTCGTATTTTTCGAGTCAAGCCATTGCCTGGCCATGTTGTTGAAATCGGAGCCATCATGGAGGACACCGCAGCGCCTGTTTCGCCGCAGGAACAGCTTGCGCCGCCACGGCGCGCGCCAAGCCAGCAGCGCAGCCGCGAGCGGGTCGAGCGCATGCTGGCCGCCGCCTCGGCGCTGATCGCCGAACAAGGCAGCGATGCTGTGCGCATGGGCGAGGTGGCGGAACGGGCAGGCGTGTCGATCGGCTCGCTCTACCAGTTCTTTCCCGACAAGCGGGCGATCATCCGGGCGCTGGCCGAGCGCTACACCGCCGAGAGCCAGGCCTGCATTTCAGCTGCGCTCAAGGATGTCAGTGATGCAGAAGGCCTGCGGCGGGCTTTCTCCGAGTTGGTCGATATCTATTACCGGCTGTTCCTGGCCGAGCCGGTGATGCGCGACATCTGGTCGGGCACGCAGGCCGACAAGGCGCTGCGCCAGCTGGAACTCGCCGACAGCCGAGCCAACGCTGAATTCCTTGTGGCGGTGCTGAAGCGATTGCGTCCCGGCGCCGATCCAGAGACGCTGGAGACCACGGCGTTTCTTGTCTGGCAGATGGGCGAAGCCGCGATGCGGCTGGCGATCTCGGTCGAGCGGCAGGAGGGCGACAGACTGGTGGATGCCTACAAGCGCATGGCGCTGAGGGAATTGCTCGCCGAGTAAGATGCTCTCACCCGCCCCCTCGTGGGGAGGGTCGCTGCGAAGCAGCGGGGTGGGGGCGGCGCCGGACCCCACCCGGACCTTCGGTCCGACCTCCCCACAAGGGGGAGGTAGAGGCGCCAGCGTGACGCGATCTACCTTGCGACAACAAAAAAAACCCGCCTCGAGGGCGGGTTTTTGATCTGCGACAATGCCGAAGTGCGTCTAGAGGCCGAAACCCTCAAAACGCTTCTTGAACTTCGACAGACGGCCACCGCGGTCGAGCAGGGTCTGCTGGCCGCCGGTCCAGGCCGGGTGGGTGGTCGGGTCGATATCGAGGTTCATCGTATCGCCTTCCTTGCCCCAGGTCGAACGGGTCGTGTATTCGGTGCCGTCGGTCATGACGACCTTGATGGTGTGGTAGTCGGGATGAATAGCGCTCTTCATGGTTCGGTTCCTGGCTTGTCGGCGCGGCTCACGGGCCAATGGCCTGCGTCGATGCGCCCCTTTTTAAAACTCGAAGCCGCAGCTATTGAGGAGCCACGGCTTCTAAAACGGTCGGCGTGCCTATACATCAGCCGGAATTGAATCACAAGGCCGCGGCGAGCGCATATTGAGGCGCACACACCGAGGCGGCTAGAGGAAACACCGAGATGGCGCAACCCAGCAGCGCAGACGAGCGTCGACGCTCGCTCAAGCCGCTCAGCCGCCTGTTCCCCTATATAACGCATTACCGCACGCTGGTTGTCGGTGCCCTCATCTCGCTGACCATCGCGGCGGCAACGACATTGGCGCTGCCGCTGGCCGTGCGGCGCATGATCGACCATGGGTTCTCCTCATCGAGCACCATCTTCATCGCCGAATATTTCGCCGCCCTTGTGGCAATGGCTGCCATACTGGCGGCGGCTTCGGCCGGCCGCTACTATTTCGTCATCACGCTGGGCGAGCGCGTCGTCGCCGATATCAGGCGCGATGTCTTTGCCCATGTGACGACGCTGTCGCCTGCCTTCTTCGACACCGCCCAGTCGGGCGAGATCGTGTCGCGGCTCGCCGCCGACACCACGCAGGTCAAGTCGGCAGTCGGCGCCACCGCCTCGGTCGCGCTGCGCAACGTCATCCTTGGCCTGGGCGCGGTGGGAATGATGGTCGTCACCAGCCCGAAGCTGTCGGGCCTGGTCATTGCGGCCATTCCCGTCATCGTGCTGCCGCTGGTCGCCTTCGGGCGGTCGGTGCGGCGCAAGTCAAGGCAGGCGCAGGACACGCTGGCCGAGGCGACCGCCTATGCCAGCGAGCAGATCGGCGCGGTGCGCACCTTGCAGGCCTTCACCAATGAAAAGCTGGTCACCGGCCATTTCTCCAGCGCCGTGGAGGCTGCTTTCGAGGCGGCCCGTGCCTCGATCTTCGCGCGCTCCTTCCTCACCTTCTTCGCCATCTTCACCATCTTCTCTTCCGTCGTCGCGGTGCTGTGGTTCGGCTCGCGCGACGTGCTGGAAGGCACGATATCGCCGGGCACCCTCGGCCAGTTCCTGCTCTATTCGGTGTTCGCCGCCGGTGCGCTCGGCGCGCTGTCGGAAGTCTGGGGCGAACTTGCGCAAGCCGCGGGTGCGGCAGAACGGCTAACCGAGATCCTGGCCGAGAAGCCGGCGATCCAGGCGCCGGCCGATCCGAAGCCGCTGCCGGCGGTCGCCAGGGGGGCGATCGTCTTCGACGACGTTTCTTTCTCCTATCCGGCCAGACCCGACCGCGCTGCTGTCCACGGGCTGAGCTTTCAGGTCATGCCCGGCGAGACGGTGGCCATCGTCGGTCCTTCGGGTGCAGGCAAAAGCACGGTTTTCTCGCTGATCTTGCGCTTCTACGATCCCGAAACCGGCAAGGTGCTGATCGACGGCGTCGACGTGCGCGAGGCCGATCCCGCCTCGGTGCGCGGACGCATCGCGATCGTGCCGCAGGACGTCACCATCTTCGCGGCCACCGCGCGCGACAATATCGGCTTTGGCCGGCCGGGCGCCGGCAAAGCCGAGATCGAGGCGGCGGCGAAGGACGCGCTGGCCGACGAATTCATCCTCAAGCTCGACAAAGGCTATGACAGCCAGGTCGGCGAGCGCGGCGTGACGCTGTCCGGCGGCCAGCGTCAGCGGGTGGCGATCGCCCGCGCTATCCTGCGCGACGCGCCGATCCTGCTGCTCGACGAAGCCACGTCGGCACTCGACGCCGAAAGCGAGACGCTGGTGCAGACGGCACTCGAACGGCTGATGCAGGGCCGCACCACCATCGTCATCGCCCACCGGCTGGCGACCGTGCTGAAGGCCGACAGGATACTGGTCATGGATGGCGGCTCGATCGTCGAGGAAGGCACGCACCATAGTCTCGTCGCCAAGGGCGGCATCTATGCACGGTTGGCCAAGCTGCAGTTCGAGACCGGCGCCAGCGCCTTCCGGGGCGCGGCGGAGTAGGCGTTTTCCGATCCGGCGGGCTGTTGCCGCCGGTCGCCGAAAACCGGAATGGCGCGATGGCCGATTTCAGCCGCCGTAGCGCTGCTTCAAGTGGTTGACAAAATACGCGGCATTGAGCTTTTCGCCGGTGGCGCGCTCGAGCAGCTCCGGGGTCGACCAGCGCGATCCTTGCGACCATATCTTCTTGCGGCGCCAGTCGTTGATATCAGCGAAATTCCCTTTCGCCAGATCGCCATCGGCTGACGGATGCTCCCGCGTCAGCGCGGCCCATTGCTGCGCCGCCATCATCGCGCCCAGCGTGTAGGAGGGGAAGTAGCCGAAGGCGGCACTTGGCCAATGCACGTCCTGCATCGGCCCGTCGGCCGGATTGTCGATGGTGGAGAGGCCGAGATAGTCGCGCATCCTAGCGTCCCAGGCTTCGGGCAGATCAGCCACCTCCAGCCGGCCCGTGACAAGTTCCTGCTCCAGCTCGTAGCGCAGGATGACGTGCAACGGATAGGTCACCTCGTCGGCGTCGACCCGGATCAGGCCGCGCTCGACATGGTGCACATGCGGCAGGATATCGTCGAGCGACCAGGCTTCGCCGAGATGCTTTTCCACCACCGGCAGAGCCCAGCGCCAGAAAGCGGGATTGCGGCCGATCTGCTTTTCGACGAACAGGCTCTGGCTTTCATGCACGGCCATGCCGCGGGCCTTGCCGAGCGGCCAGTGCGACCATGCCTTGGGCAGGTTCTGTTCGTAGAGCGCGTGCCCGGTCTCGTGCAGCACGCCCATCAGCGCCGACAGGAAATCGGAGGTCTTGTAGCGGGTGGTGATGCGCACGTCGCTCGGCACGCCGCCGCAGAAGGGATGGTGCGACACCGACAGCGAGCCGTGTGTCAGGTCGAAGCCGACCGCCGCCATCATGGCAAGGCCGAGTTCGCGCTGGCGGTCGATCGCGTAAGTGCCCGAAAGTGGCTTCAGCGGATGCTTGCGCAGCCGCGCTTCCTGCACTGCCAGCGCCTCCGGCACGAACCCCTTGAGGAAGGCCTTCAACTCGGTGAAGACAGGGGTGATGTCGGCGACGCGGTTGCCGGGGTCGTATTGCTCCATCAGCGCATCATAAGGGGCGAGGCCGAGCACGTCGGAGCGCAGGGCGGCCTCTTCGCGCACCAGCGCCACCACGCCCTCCAGCGCCGGCTGAAAGCCCGCCCAATCATTCTTGGCGCGCAGGTCGCGCCACAGCTGCTCGCAACGCATGCGCGCCGTCGTCTGGCGTTCGACGAATTCGACCGGCAGGCAGGTCAGGTTGGTGTATTGGCGCCGCAGTTCGGCGAGTGCCGCGCGCTGCTCGTCGTCGAGCGCCTCACCTTCGGCGGCGGCGATCCAGTCGGATATCTCCGGTGCGGTCGCCCTGGTGTGGTACATGCCGGCAAGGGCTGCCATCGCTTCGGCACGCTTTTCGCCACCGCCCACGGCCATGTGGGTCGCTTCATCGGCACCGAGGATGGCCAGCGCATGCTCGAGCGCTTCGAGCTTGTGGCCGAGATCGTCGAGTTTCTGAAAGGACATGGCGGCTTCCGTGATTGAGGACGGCGCGAAAAGACACCAACGCAAAAGCGTTGGCAACCCTCGGAGATCGTCCGGCAGATGCGCCTTGCGCCGACGCCGTCGCGCATGAAATGCTGACGGGCCAAATGAAGGGGGAGCAAATGATCGGCAACATCCTGGTCGGGCTGGTGGCCTTGATCCATGTCTACATCGTCTATCTCGAGATGGTGCTTTGGGACACGCCGCGCGGGCACAAGACGTTTCGCCTGACGCCGGAATTCGCCAGCGCCTCGAAGGTGCTCGCTGCCAATCAGGGTCTTTACAACGGATTTCTCGCTGCCGGCCTGATCTGGGGGCTCACCCTCGGCGCGGCCGGTTTCCAGGTCAAGGTCTTCTTCCTTTTGTGCGTGGCCATTGCGGGCCTCTACGGCGCGGCAACGGTCGGCCGCAAGATCCTGTTCATCCAGACCGTTCCGGCTGTGCTCGCCCTGATCGCGGTCTGGCTCGGTTGGTAGGCAAGCTCGGCCGATGGGGAAAAAGGACGCCTGCGGGATTTGGGGTCCCGAAGGCGCCAGGTGGTCCCTTCCTCTGGGACCTTTCCAGGCGGGATAGCCTCAGCCGTTCGGATAGTTTCCGCCGTCGGAGCCGTCGCCCATCATGAAACCGCTGCCGGTGTCGCCCCTCAGCCGCTGGTCGACATTGTCGAGATGACGCAGCAGGTCACGATACTGCGCGGACGGGATCCTGCCGTGATCAGACGCAGCAATCTTCTCGGCGGCCTGGCTGATCTGGTTGGTGCGCATTTCCAGGTGTTCGGCGACCGCTGGGGTGATGTTGTTAGCCTGTCTTGCATCCACGATGCCCTGACGGACGCCCTGCGCCTGTTCGATGAGAGCCTCGACACGCGGGCCCTTCATCTCGGTCGGCGGGGCGGCGTCGAGCGCGCCCTTGTGATGGCCCGCGGCATAGGCGCCGGCAAGAGGGGCGGCAATCAGTATTGCGGCAAGGGTTGCAGTCTTGAGAGATGCTGAAGAGCGCATGAGGGCGCCTCCTTTTGCTGGGGAAAAGGGAGCGGCCTTGCCGCCCCGCGTTCCGGACGCGGGCCGTCCGGTTCCGTCGCGTCGCGATGGGAGGCATCGCCGGCGGTTCTCGGCCCTGCGCAGCAAGCTAGGAGCGCTCCGGCGCGAAGTGTAATTAAAAAAAGATAATCTTTTCAGGCCTTGCCGGCCGCACTTTGCGCCCTAGAGTTGAGCCGGCGAACAAATTCGCGTGACATCGCGTGATGATGGATCAACGTTCGGTGAGCTTGAGTTCAATGCGGCGGTTCTTGTTGCGCGCCTCTTCGGTGTCGGCGGGATCGAGCGGCTGGAACTCACCAAAGCCGGCGGCGACCAGCCGGTTGGCCGGCACGCCGTTCTCGATCAGGAACTTGACCACCGAGGTCGAGCGCGCCGTCGACAGTTCCCAATTGTCGCGATAACGGCCGGTGCCGGACAGCGGCTTGTTGTCGGTGTGGCCATCGACGCGCAGCACCCAGTTGATCTCCGGCGGAATTTCCTTCTGCAGCTCGATGATGGCATCGGCGAGTTTCTTCATCTCGACCTTGCCTGCATCGTTGATCACCTCGGAGCCGGTCGGGAACAGCACTTCCGACTGGAAGACGAAGCGGTCGCCGACGATACGGATGTTCTCGCGATCGGCGAGGATTTCGCGCAGGCGGCCGAAGAAGTCGGAGCGGTAGCGGTTCAGTTCCTGCACGCGCTGGGCCAGCGCGACGTTGAGGCGGCGGCCGAGATCGGCGATCTTGGTGTTGGAATCGCGGTCGCGCGTTTCGGACACGTTGAGCGCGTCCTCGAGCGCGCCGATCTGCTTGCGCAGTGCGGCGATCTGCTGGTTGAGGATTTCGACCTGGCTCAGCGCCTGCTGGCTGATCTGGCGCTGGTTGTCGAGTTCTCCGCCGAGCGCCGCCGCACGTTGGTTGGCGGCATCGCCGGCGCCGGCGCCTTGCGCCAGCAATTGTTCGAGCCGGCTCTTCTCGGCCTCCGCCGCCGACAGCGATGCCTGCAGATTGGCGAGCGAATCATCCTTGTCCTGTGCTGTCGAGCGCTCCAGCGCCAGAAGCTGGGTCAGTTCGTTGATCTGCGAGTTGAGGCGTGACAGCGCCGTATCCTTGCCGGAGATTTCGCGGCCGAGCAGGAACTGCGCCAGCACAAAGACGGTGAGCAGGAACATGATGGCCAGCAGCAGCGTCGACAGTGCATCGACGAAGCCTGGCCAATAGTCGATGCGGCGATCGGCGCGCCGCGCCCGTGCCAGGGCCACGCTAGTGTACTCCCTGCTTCTTCAGGGCGTCGGCGATCTTTTCCAGCGTGTTGCGCATCGCCTTCTGCTCGTCGGATTGAGCCTCGACCCAGTCGCGCATGATCTGCTGCTCGGAGCGCATGTTCTTGACCAGGCCGGAAATGCCATCGGCAAGATTGGCCATGGCGGTGGCAACGCGCGGGTTGGAGCCGCCGCCGTTCTCCTGCATGCTGCGCAGCTTTTCGGACAGCACGCGGATCTCGTCGGAGGATTCGGTCTTGGCGGGGTCGGAAACCACAATGTCGGACGAGAGGTCCGTGACCGAAGACAGCCAGTTCTCAAGTTCGGTGTAGAAGCGCGTCTGGGCGCGGCCGGCCTGCAGATCGAGGAAGCCGAGTACGAGCGAGCCGGACAGGCCGAACAGCGAGGACGAGAAGGCGGTGCCCATGCCGGCCAGCGGCGCCGACAGGCCTTGTTTCAGTGAATCGAGCACCGCGGCCGCGTCACCCGTGCCGGGATCGAGCGATTCGATGGTCTCGCGGATAGAGCCGATCGTGTTCAACAGGCCCCAGAAGGTGCCGAGCAGGCCGAGGAAAACCAGCAGGCCGACAAGGTAGCGCGAGGTGTCGCGGCTTTCATCGAGGCGCGTGGCGATGGAATCGAGCATGGTGCGCATCGAGGAGGTCGAGAAGGCCATCGACGACGACCGGCCGATCATCGCCTTCATCGGCGCCAGCAGCACCGGTTCGGTGGTTTCCGAGCCGGCCCGGAAAGAGTTGACCCAGCGCACCTCGCGAAACAGCCGCCCGACCTGGACGAAGGCCAGCAGGATGCCGACGGCGAGCACGCCGACGATCAGGCCGTTGAGGCCGGGATTGGTGACGAAGGCGGTCGAGATCTGGCGGGTCAATATCGCGGCGATAAACGCCACGATGGCCAGGAAGATGACCATGGTGAGCAGGAAGACCTGCGGGCTCGACAGTTTATGTGGATCGTAGATCAGGACGTCGGAGCGCCTGCCCATGCCGAAGGATCTGAGAAAAGCCATTCGTGCCCCGTTTCCGATGCCGCTGCCGCCGATCACGTCGTTGGCGACTCTAAACGGAATTGTGACCAAATTGAATGGCGCTTGGCAATATTGCCGTGGGGCTAATGTGCAGCGCGTCCATCCGACATGCAAACCGAAATCGGCTTCCAGGATCAGAGGCGGTTTATCACCAGACAGTCGACCATGGCCGCCAGATGCAAGCCGGCGCCGGTGACGACGAAGCCATGCCACAGCGCGTTGTGGAAGCGCAGTCCCTTCCAGGCGAAGAAAACGACGCCGCAGGAATAGACGACGCCACCGGCGACAATGAGTACGATCGATGTCGTCGGCAGCGTCTCGACGAGCGGCTTGACCAGTACGACCCCGCTCCAGCCGATGGCGAGATAGAAGACGATCGCCAGGCGGTCGAAGCGGCCGGGGAAGAACACCTTGATGGCGATGCCCGTTGCCGCCGCGACCCAGACCAGCACGATCATCCATCTGGCCAGCGGCGAGCCGTCGAGCTGGGCCAGAAACGGCGTGTAGGTGGCCGCGATCAGCAGATAGATCGCGGCGTGATCGAAACGCCGCAGGATCCATTTCGCCGGCGAGGTCACCGGCCACAGATTGTAGGTCAGCGATACCGACAGAACGGTGAGCAGCGAGACGACATAGAAGGCGGCGGCAATGTATTCGCCAGGCCCGACCCGAGACGCCGCCAGCGCCAGCAACGCCGAGCCGGCCGCGATCGCCAGCACGATGCCGACCGCATGGACGATGCCGTCGGCGATCATCTCCGCGCGGGAGTAGTGCCAGCGCCCGACAAAGGGGATTTCGAGTGCGGCGGGGATTTCGAGTTGCGGCGGTGTGTTCGTCATCGATGATCCTGCGTCACCCTATCTGGGCAGCCGCCGGACAGTATTTCAAGCTTTGGTTGCGGTTTTGCGACTGCGGCGGTTCAGCGCGGCGGCATTTGTGCCTTACGCAATTCCCCAGGGAAAGCGCTACGCGCCTTTCCCGGAATTGCTTCAGCGGGGCGCGAGGGGCTTTTTCACCGTCTTCAGCAGCGCGCGCTGGATGATCTCGTTGCCGGCGACGACCGAACCATGGTCCAGCATGTCCTGTCCGCCATCCATGTCGGAGACGAAGCCGCCCGCCTCGCGGATGAGGAGCAGGCCAGCGGCGATGTCCCAGGCCGACAGGCCGATTTCCCAAAACCCGTCCATGCGGCCGGCGGCGACATAGGCCAGATCGAGCGAAGCCGAGCCAAGGCGCCTGACGCCGGAGACCTCGGCCATGACGTGGCGCAGCTCGATCAGGAAATTGCCGTGCTGGCCGCGTCCCAGATGCGGCACGCCGCAGCCGATGACGGCGTCGACGAGCTTGGTGCGGCCAGCGACGCGCAGACGGCGGTCGTTCAGGAAGGCGCCGCCGCCACGCTCGGTCGTGTAGAGCTCGTCCATTGCCGGATTGTAGATGACGCCGGCGACGATCTGACCTTGGCGCTCAAGCGCGATCGAGACGGCGAACAGCGGAATGCCATGCAGGAAATTGGTGGTGCCGTCGAGCGGATCGACGATCCAGCGGTGCTGGCTGTCGTCGCCGGCGACGATGCCGCGCTCTTCCATCAGGAAGCCGTAGCCCGGGCGTGCCTTCGACAGTTCGGCAAAGACGATATCCTCGGCCTTGCGGTCGGCCTGGCTGACATAGTCGCCCGGCCCCTTCATCGAGACCTGCAGGTTCTGGACCTCGCCGAAGTCGCGCGACAGCGAGCGGCCGGCCTTCATTGCGGCCTGGACCATGACGTTGAGAAGGGCTGAGCGTGCCATCGTATGTCTTCCTGTGCCCGCATTAAACTCTGTCTTGATGCATGTCGGTGACCCAAAACCGGGGCCACTTTTGGGCGACATGCATCAGTCGGCGCGGCGCACGTATGTGATTTCGTTGGTGTCGACGATGATGCGTTCGCCGGCACCGATGAAGGGCGGCACCAGAACACGGATGCCATTCTCCAGCACCGCCGGCTTGTATGAGGATGCCGCCGTCTGGCCCTTCACCACCGGGTCCGCCTCGGTGATGGCCAGGGTCACGTAATCGGGCAGCGAGATCCCGATCGGCCTTTCCTCGTAGAGCTGCACCGTCACCATCATGCCGTCCTGCAGGAAGGCGGCGCGGTCGCCGACGAAGTCCTTGTTCAGTTCGAGCTGCTCGTAGCTTTGGGTGTCCATGAACACCAGCGCGTCGTCCTGTTCGTAGAGGAAGGAAAAATCCTTCAGGTCGAGGCGGATCTGCTCGACCGTCTCGGCCGATCGGAAGCGCTCGTTGAGCTTGGTGCCGTTGATGAGGTTCTTCAGCTCGACCTGGTTGTAGGCGCCGCCCTTGCCAGGCTTGACGGTGTTGGTCCTGACCGCCACCCAGAGGCCGCCATCGTGCTCGATGACGTAGCCGGGACGGATTTCGTTGCCGTTGATCTTGGCCATGATGAGGTGATCCGGGATGCTGCCAACGGCCAGCCGTTGGTATGGGATTGTCGCTGGGAAAGCGATTTCGGGCTTCCAAGACCACAAATAACCGCAAGAGGCAAGGGAGCGGGCGGCTGGCGCCGCGCGACGGGCTGACTGCCGGGCGATCTCGCGGACCGCCGTCAAGGCAGGCGGTTCGCCTTCTGCAAGGCCTGCTTGGTCTGGTCGTCGCTCAGCCCTTGCAGGAAATCGTCCATCTGAGGATCGATGAGGCCGGCGCGGCGCGCGACGATGTACCAGGCGGCGGCGAGCACCAGGTCGGGGTCGACGCCGATGCCTTCCATATAGAGTTTCGCCAGGCGGTTCTCGGCGGCGACATTGCCGCCTTCGGCTGCCTGCTTCGTCCAGCCGAAGGCGGATTTCAGGTCGCGCGCGCCGCCGCGGCCCTCGATCATCCAGGCGGCGAGGTCGATCTGCGCGGTGTCGTAGTTCTGCCGCGCGGCCTGCGCCAGCAGGCGCCTTGCGTGCGCATCGTCGCGCGGCTTGCCGCCGACGCCGTTGGCATAGATCTGGGACATGGCGTACTGCGCGTCGGCGAGGCCGGTCGCGGCGGCGCGCTCATAGTAGGAGACCGCCTTGCTCAAGCCTGCGTCACCGGGATCCTGCTGGACCAGCATCTGCGCGAAATTGAATTGCGCCAGCCGGTTGCCGGCTTCGGCGGCGGCCTGCATCAGCGCATAGGCCTCCTTCTCGTCCTTCTTGACGTAGCGCCCGTCGAGCAGCATCAGCGCGTACTGGAACTGTGATTCCGGCACCCCCTGTTCGGCGGCGAGCGCATACCATTTCGCTGCTTCGGCCGCATTGAGCGGCACGCCGAGCCCGCGCGACAGGATCTCGGCCACCAGCGTCTGCGCCGCCGAGTCGCCGTTTTGTGCGCGGACAAGCGCGAGGTTGTAGGCGGTCTTGTAGAGCCCGCGCTGGAAGGCGCCATAGGCCGCGTCCGCCGGCTTGGCCCCGAAGCGGTCGGGGTTGATGTTGTCGGCCGAGGGCAAGGGCGCGGGCTCTGCCGTGGTGGCGGGCTGCGGCAGCTGGTTTTCGATCGGCTTGTCGGTATGCGCGCCGATATCCGGCTTGGGCTGCGGCAAGGGTACCGTTTCGGCGGCGGCAGCGGACTGGATCATGACCGCCGCAAGCAGGGCCTGAAGGGGAAGCCTTGCCAGTGCCACGTCAATCCTCGAAGCGCGGCGCGGTTTCGTCGAGCGACGCGTTGGCCTGGGCGATCGCCGCCTGCGGATCGACGCCGTCGGCGAACACCGCACTCGACAGGGCGACGAATTCGGCACCGGTGGCGGCCACCGTCTCGACGGATGCGAGGTCGGATCCAGCCATGACGATGCAGGGGATCTGGATCATGTCGGCCCACCATCGCCCCAGCGACAGGTTGCGTGGGTGCGGCTCGGGCTTGTTGTCGTAGCCGAAGCGGCCGAAGAAGATGTAGTCGGGCCGCGTCTCGCCAAGCTCAAGCGCATCGTCACGCGTCTTGGCGCCGCCGGTGCCGACCATCATCTTGGCCTGGAAATGCCCAATCGTTTCGGCGAGCTCGGTCTTGGAAACCTCGACATGGATGCCGTCGGCCTGGACACGGCCCGCGATGCGGGTGTCGCCGGCGATGATGACGGCCACGCCCGCGGCCTGCGCCGCCGGCACGATTTGTTCGGCAAAGGCCTGGAAGGAGGCTTCGTCCATGCCGTTCTCCGGCAGGATCAGCGAGGCGACGTCGCCGCCGTCGAATGCGGCCGCGATACGGTCCGCCGGCACGCCTGGCGGCGCGATCAGCACAATGCGGCAGCGGTTGGGAGGCGTGGCGTCGTTCATGGTTCTTGATCCCGGGTTTCGCCTATGCCGGGCGAAGATGGTTGGATTGCGGCATAGAGCAAACTGCCCGCTTTGAACAGGCGGACGGGCGGGATCGCTGGTCGAAACGCGTCCAGGTATCTCGTGAGCGGTTGCGGTCGTCAGGCCGGGACCCGCGACCTCCACAGCGTCCAGCCGAGATTCATCCCGGCGGCGGCAACCAAAATGGCGGCGGCGCCGACGACCTGGCTGAGATGCAAGCGATGGCCGAAGGCGGTGACATCGACCAGGATGGCGACGACCGGATAGATGAAGGACAGCGATCCCTGCAGGTGTGTCGGCAGTTTCTGGATGGCGCCATACATCAGGATGTACATCAGGCCGGTGTGGACGACGCCCAGCGTCGCCAGCATGGTCCAGCTCCATGGGTCGGCGGGGAGATGCGAGAGATTGGCGAAGGGCGCCAGCATGACGACGCCGACACAGACCTGGATAAGCGCGATCAAATGCGGCGGCGTGCCCTTGAGCTTCTTGGTGACGATGGCAGCGACTGCCCAGAAGAAGGCCGCGGCCAGCGCCATCAGGATGCCGGCGAAATAGTTGGTGCCGACATCGCCGGCGTCAGGGGCGGCGCAGACGATCAGCACCATGCCGGCGAAGGCTATTGTCAGCCAGGTCAGTTTGGTCAGCGTCAGCCGCTCGGCGAAGAAGAGCGCGCCGAAGCCGACCAGCATGAAGGGCTGGGTGTTGTAGACGGCGGTGGCGATGGAGATCGACGCGCGGGAGAAAGCACTGAAGAGCAGAACCCAGTTGATGACGATGGCGGCACCGCCAAGCGCGGCGAGGCCGATGATGCGCAGCGTCAGTCCGTTGCGCAGCAGCCCCAGCCCGGCGCAGATGACGAGCAGCGTCAGCGCGCCGAATGCGCAGCGCCAGAACACCACATCCATGATCGGCTGGCCGGACATGATCACGAACCAGCCGATCGTTCCCAGGATCGCCATGGCGGCGGACATTTCGATCGTGCCGCGTACCGTATCGTTCATGATGGACCTCTCAAACCCGTTTGAGGCTGCATAATCTCATGCGATGCGGGTGCTTTCCATCTTCTGAAAAAGGGAATATGGATAGATGACCTAATTATATTAGGCATCTGCTTCGAATCTGTGAGAAATCTGAAATGCTTGACGATCTCGACCGAAATCTCCTCGAAATACTGGTGAGGGATGCGCGGACCTCGCTGAAGGATCTGGCGGCCCAGGTCGGGCTGTCGTCGCCGAGTGTTTCGGAGCGGCTTCGGCGGCTCGAGGAGCGCGGCGTCATCCGGGCCTTCACCGTCGAGATCGATCCGCTGGCGCTCGGCTACACGCTGCAGGCGATCGTGCGCATCAAGCCTTTGCCGGGCAAGCTGCACATTGTCCAGAAGCTGATCGAGGAGATTGCCGAGTTTGGCGAATGCGACAAGGTGACGGGCGATGACTGCTTCGTCGCACGGCTGTTCGTGCGCTCGATCGGTGATCTCGACGGCATTCTCGACCGCATCGCCGACAAGGCCGAGACCAGCACTGCCATCATCAAGGCGCAGCCGATCCGCCGGCGGCCACCACCGCTCGGGGCACCGTCGGCCTGATTGCCTTGACTCCGCGTGGCCGAGGTGGAAATGCGCGGCCAGCCCACCAAATGTCAGTCATCCACCAGATGATTGTCCGGGAACGGTGATTGCCTGAACAACGAGAAAGACATGGCGCAGAATATCTACGACCAGCCGGATTTCTTCGCCGGCTACAGCCAGCTTGGCCGTTCGGTCGAAGGCCTGGAGGGTGCCGCCGAATGGCCGGCGTTGCGTGCGATGCTGCCTGAAGTCGCCGGCACAAGAATCGTCGACCTCGGCTGCGGCTTCGGCTGGTTCTGCCGCTGGGCGCATGAGAAAGGGGCGCGAGAGATCCTTGGCCTGGACCTGTCGGAGAAGATGCTCGCCCGGGCGAGAGCCGCCAGCCCGGACACCGGCATCACCTATGAGCGGGCCGATCTCGACCAACTCAGCCTGCCGCCAGGCGCCTTCGATCTCGCCTACAGCTCGCTTGCGCTCCATTATGTCGAGGACGTCGCGCGGCTGTTCGAGAC
This sequence comes from Mesorhizobium opportunistum WSM2075, assembly GCF_000176035.2. Lineage (NCBI taxonomy): Bacteria > Pseudomonadati > Pseudomonadota > Alphaproteobacteria > Hyphomicrobiales > Phyllobacteriaceae > Mesorhizobium > Mesorhizobium opportunistum. The sequence goes on from NC_015675.1 coordinate 1,353,103, forward strand.
TGTGCATCGAGCCCTTTCGCCCGGCGGCCATTTCGTCTTCTCGACGGAACATCCGATCTACATGGCGCCGACCAAACCCGGCTGGCTGATCGATGCCGAAGGCCGCAAGACGTGGCCCGTCGACCGGTATCTGGTGGAAGGCCCTCGCAAGACCGACTGGCTTGCCAAGGGCGTGGTCAAATATCACCGCACGATCGGCACCACGCTGAACAGCCTGATCCGGTCCGGCTTCACCATAGAGCATGTCGAGGATTTCTGTCCGACTGCCGAGCAGATCGCGGCCAGGCCGGAACTGGCGGAAGAACTAGAGCGGCCGATGTTCCTGCTGGTTTCGGCGCGGCGATAGCGCCGGCGCCAGCCATCGGCCGGGCGCGCGGCGGCGGCCCCAGATTTGCAGTCGCCCGACGCGCAATTCTAGGCTATTCAGGCCGTTGACTCGCTTTCCCTCCAGACCAGTCCCTCCCCATGTCAGGCCTGCTTCTCGATCCATGGTTCTACGCGGCCGCCATTCCGGCGGTCATTCTGGTCGGCCTGTCCAAGGGCGGGTTCGGCGGCGCCGTCGGCTTCGTCGGCGTGCCGCTGATGGCATTGACCATGCCGCCGGTGCAGGCGGCTGCCATCCTGCTGCCCATCCTGTGCCTGATGGACATCGTCTCGGTGTGGACCTGGTGGGGCGTTTACGACCGCAAGATGCTGGTCGACATGATGCCGGGCGCCGTCATCGGCATCGGCCTCGGCTGGCTGACAGCAGCCCTGGTCACCGAGGAGGCGGTGCGGCTCATCGTCGGCGCCGTCGCCATCATCTTCGTGCTGCGCTGGCTCTATCTGCAGTTTCGCCATGGCTCGAGCCATGCCGCCGAACCCAACCGCGTGGCTGCCGCCCTATGGGGAACCGTCGCCGGCTTCACCAGCTTCGTCGCGCATGTCGGCGGGCCGCCCTTCCAGGTCTATGCCTTGCCGATCCGGCTCGACCCCAAGGTGCTGTCGGGCACGGCGGCGATCTTCTTCGCCGCCACCAATGCGTTGAAGCTCGTGCCCTATTTCGCGCTCGGCCAGTTCGACACCGCCAACCTGACGGCGTCCGCCGTACTGATGCCGCTGGCGCCGCTGTCGACCATCGCCGGCGCCTGGCTGGTGCGGCGCATGCGGCCGGAGATTTTCTACCCCTTCACCTACGCCACAGTGGCGGTGGTGGCGCTGAAGCTGCTGTGGGACGGTGTCGCCGGCCTCATTTAGCAGGCGAGGCGGCTGTTCAGCCGCTCTCACCATCTGCCGAATCAGGCGGCGCTGGGCACAAGGCGACGGCTTCCGCCGAAGGCCAGCATGGCGCCCGCCACCAGGACAAGCACCATGCCGGCGAGAATGCCGATGTCATCCGCGGTCGGCTTGAGCACCATGTCGGCGACGATCACCAGCATCACCGCATAGTCGAAGCGTGCCGCGCTCATCATGCGCTGGCCAATGGCAAGCACGGAAGACGTGACGCCTTCCGTGGCGATCATCGCAGCCATGCGCTCGCCGGTCGGCTTGAAAATGAACATGCCGATCGAGAAGGTGGTGGCGTAGCCGACCAGGCCGATGATGATCCAAAGATCGGAGAAGCCGACCCAGAAGCCGCACATGACAAGGCCGAAGAGCAAGGTAAGCATCGACATCGGTGCGAAGAAACGCCCGCCCAACTGCCCACTGGCACGCATCGCCTGAAGCTTGTCCTCGATGTTGCCGGCGCGCTCGGCAAGCATACCGAGCAGAAACAGTACGAAGCCGCCGCCGACCCACAAGGTGGCTGAGACGATGTGGAGAAATTTGACGATCGAATACCAGTCCATCGGTTGCTCCTGGAATATTTTCGGGTTGCCGCGGCGGAGCGGACATGCGCCAGCCGTCAGAGGAGCGGGCGTTTAGCGCAGCGCCTGTTTCGGAACGATGTCGCGAAAAACCGCCTGTGTTTCGGCGGTTCGATCGGCGCGGCTCCCGGCAACAGCCCGGTGCGCGGTTTCGCCAGAGCGAATTTCGAAACAGGCTCCGAGCCTGAAGCGAGGTTTGGTCCGTGTGCTGTTACGGCACAGGAGCGGGGCGTTCGGTCAAAAAACATCGGCGCCGTTAAGGGTCCATTAAGCTTTACAGGCGTTTACTATGTCCATCCAGTGATCTGGATTCTTACCGAGTGGTTGGAGCCACTTTGTTTGACGCCTCCCTGTTAAACTCCTGAGAGCCGCCTTATCCGCGGCTCTTTTTTTGTCCGCATTCCAGCGACATTGCGCGCACGGGATCGCTGTTAACCTTCTGTTAAACATGTGCTTGCCTTCACCCCTGGCGAAGCGCATTTTCAAGCTTCAGTCTTATAGGGTCCCGGGTGTATCGGCAGTGAGCCGAATCGGCCGGTTGCAAGTGCAGGGGCGTATCCATGAACGAGGCTTCGAAGGGCAGTGCGAAAACCGTCAAACTGGCGGAGCGCCGGGTTTTTTCGCACTCCTTCAAACCGCTCTACCAGGAAGGCATGGGCCTGGTCGAACAGGCAGCGGAATATCTCGACGGCAAGGGCCGGGCCGAGGCCAAGAAGCTGTCGCGGCTGGCCGCGACGCTCTATGCGGCCGAATCGATGCGGCTGACCACCAGGCTGATGCAGGTTGCCTCGTGGCTGCTTTTGCAGCGCGCGGCCAATTCCGGCGAGATGACCCGCGACCAGGTCGCTTCGGAAAAATCCAAGGTGCGCCTCGACACGGCTTCCGCCCATAACGAGGCGGCCGGCTGGGCCGAACTGCCCGACGATTTCCTCGACCTCGTCACCCGCTCGCTACGCCTGCAGGCGCTGGTGCGCCGCATGGATGAGGAGATCTACGGCGCCAGCGCCATGGTAGACATGCAGCCCGTGGTCCGCCGGGCCAATCCGGTTTCGGACCAGATCAGCCTGCTCAACACGGCTTTCGCCCGCAATTAGCTCCGTTTCTGGTTTGTTCACATTTTGCTGGCATCGCTGTCCGCCGGAGGTAAACTGGCGGGATGGGGGACGCGATTCGCATTATCGGGATTGATCCGGGGCTCAGGCGCACCGGCTGGGGCATCGTGGAGAGCCTCGGTAATTCCTTGCGCTTCGTCGCTTCCGGCACCGTGCGCTCCGAGGACAAGGCGGCGCTGGCAACGCGGCTTTGCCAGTTGCATGACGGGCTCGCCGAGGTTCTGCATGCGGCCATGCCGCACGAAGCGGCCGTCGAACAGACCTTCGTCAACAAGGACGCGGTGGCGACGCTGAAGCTCGGCCAGGCGCGCGGCATCGCCATGCTGGTGCCGGCGCGCGCCGGCCTCGTCGTCGCCGAATATGCGCCCAACGCCGTCAAAAAGGCGGTGATTGGCGTCGGCCATGGCGACAAGAAGCAAATCCACATGATGGTGAAGGTGCTGCTGCCGAAAGCGACCTTCGACACCGAACATGCCGCGGACGCGCTGGCGATCGCGATTTGCCACGCGCATCACCGGCAAAGCGTTGCTTACCGGATGGCGGCATTGGCATCATGAGAGGCTTTGCGGAATGATCGGCAAGCTCAAGGGCACGTTGGACGAGATCGACGAGGATCATTGCCTCGTCGACATCCATGGCGTCGGCTATGTCGCTTATTGCTCGGCGCGCACGTTGGCAGCATTGCCTTCTCCCGGCGAAGCGGTGGTGCTGTTCATCGAGACCTATGTGCGCGAGGATATGCTGCGCCTTTATGGCTTCCAGTCGCAGCTCGAGCGCGAGTGGTTTCGGCTGCTGATGAACAATGTGCCGGGCGTCGGCGCCAAGGTGGCGCTGGCCATCCTGTCGACGCTGACGCCGGCCGACCTCGCCAATGCGATCGCGCTGCGCGACATCGCCATGGTCAGCCGTGCGCCGGGTGTCGGCAAGAAAGTGGCCGAGCGCATCGTCACCGAATTGAAGAACAAGGCGCCGGCCTATGCCGGCGCCGCCTCCGGAACCATCGGCCTGAAACAGGAACTCGGCGATGGCGTGGCGCCCGCGCCGATCACCGATGCCGTCTCGGCGCTGGTCAACCTCGGCTATTCGCGCGACACCGCCGCCAATGCGGTATCGGCGGCGCTGAAGACGGCGGGCGAGGACGCGGACGCCTCGAAGCTGATCCGCTTCGGGCTGAAGGAACTGGCGCGGTGAGGGCTCGCTTGTCCGTTTCCCGGCCATATGCGAGGAAGACGGCATGAGCCTAGCGCCCCGCCTGATTGCTCCCGAAAAACGCGGCGAGGATGCCGAGCAGACCTTGCGGCCGCAGACGCTTGACGATTTCGTCGGCCAGGCGGCGGTGCGGGCCAACCTCAAAGTGTTCATCGAGGCCGCCAAGGGCCGCAACGAGGCGCTCGACCATGTGCTGTTCGTCGGCCCGCCGGGGCTCGGCAAGACCACGCTGGCGCAGATCATGGCGCGCGAGCTCGGCGTCAATTTCCGCTCGACCTCCGGCCCGGTCATCGCCAAGGCCGGCGATCTCGCGGCACTGCTCACCAATCTCGAAGAAGGCGACGTGCTGTTCATCGACGAGATCCACCGGCTGAACCCGGCGGTGGAGGAGATCCTCTACCCGGCGATGGAGGATTTCCAGCTCGACCTGATCATCGGCGAGGGGCCGGCGGCGCGTTCGGTCAAGATCGACCTTGCCCGGTTCACGCTGGTCGCCGCCACGACGCGGCTTGGCCTGCTCACCAATCCGCTGCGCGACCGTTTCGGCATTCCGGTGCGGCTTAATTTCTATACGGTCGAGGAATTGGAACAGATCGTGCGGCGCGGTGCGCGCATCCTGCAAATGCCGCTCGGCGACGATGGCGCGCTCGAGATCGCGCGGCGCGCGCGCGGCACGCCACGCATCGCCGGCCGGCTGCTGCGCCGGGTGCGCGATTTCGCTTCGGTGGCCGGCGACGGCCATGTCGACCGCCTGATCGCCGACGAGGCGCTGACCCGGCTGGAGGTCGACGCGCTCGGCCTGGACGCGCTCGACCGCCGGTATCTGTCGATGATCGCCCGCAATTTCGGTGGCGGGCCGGTCGGCATCGAGACGATCGCGGCGGGCCTGTCCGAGCCGCGCGACGCCATCGAAGACATCATCGAGCCCTATCTGATCCAGCAGGGCTTCATCCAGCGCACGCCGCGCGGGCGCATGCTGACGGGCAATGCCTGGCGACACCTCGGCCTCGACGCGCCGAAGGATCTCGCGCAGCAGCAGATCAACCTGTTCCAGGAAGAGTAACGGCCAGGCGATCAGGCGCGGGTTCCCAGACCCAGTGATCAAGCATCTGTGAACGTTCTGCGCAAAATCTACTCGTCTTTGCCGATTTGCCGGCGCAATCGTGGACTTTATCGGCGCTGCCTCGCGGCACGCCGCCGTGGTCGAAGTGCCGGAGCCATGGAATGATAACCAGACGCGGGTTCCTGCGCTTCATGGGCGGGTCGTTCCTGTCGGTTGCCGCTTTCAGCGCCTACGCGGTCGGCATCGAGCCGATGCTCCTGACGCATGTGAAGCGCTATGCGCTGACGCCGCCGCACTGGCCGGCGGGGTTGAAGCTGCGTGTCGTCGCCCTGGCCGACATCCATGCCTGCCGGCCGTGGATGACGCAGGAGCGCATCGCATCGCTTGTCGAAGAGGCGAATGCCCTGCAGCCGGACCTGATCGTGCTGCTTGGCGACTACATCGCCGGCATGCGCCTGGTTTCGCAAAGGGTGACGCCACCGCAATGGGCGGGCGCCCTGTCAGGGCTCAAGGCGCCGCTTGGCGTGCTGTCGATCCTTGGCAACCACGACTGGTGGAACGACGGCTTCGCGCAGCGGGCAGGGGTTGGTCCGACGATCGCGCGCAAGGCATTGGAGAAGGTCGGCATTCCGGTGCTCGAGAACGACGCCGTGCGCCTGGAAAAGGATGGGCATGGTGTCTGGATCGCGGGGCTCGCCGATCAGCTGGCCCTGCTGCCGACCAAAAAGGGCGACAGGCCCAAGGGGCTGGACGATCTCGACGGCACGCTGGCCAAGGTCCGCGATAGCTCGCCTGTCATCTTGCTGGCGCACGAGCCGGATATCTTCCCGAAAGTGCCGTGGCGGGTTTCTTTGACGCTGTCGGGACACACCCATGGCGGGCAGGTGCGGCTGTTCGGTTATTCGCCGATCGTGCCGTCGCGTTACGGCAATCGCTACGCCTACGGCCATGTCGTGGAAAGCGACCGCAACCTGATCGTCTCAGGCGGACTTGGCTTCAGCAATTTGCCCATCCGTTTCGGAATGCGTCCGGAAATCCTGTCGATCGACCTTGGCTGATGCGTGGTTCAGCGCAGGTTGCGGATTGCCTTCATCACGTCCGGCTCGGCCTTGTCGCCGTTGAAGGCGTCGACGATGCCGAACGCGCCGCCATAGCTCCACACAGACCATGAGAAACCGTGCGCCTCGGCGCGGGCGACCATGTCGCTGACATAGGTCGCGCGGTACTGTGCCGGCATCACGTATGAATTGCCGTATTCCTGGCGGATCATGCCGAACTCGCCCAGCGTGATGTTTTCCGGCTTGATGTGGTTGGCCTTCGCCCACGCCTCGACCTTGTTGAACGGGGCATCCATCAGGCCGTCGAGCTTGTCGGGGCTGTCCATGCTGGCGACCTGTTCGTCGAGATAGGCAAGCAGGCCGCTCTGCCGTGTCCATGGCGCCTCGGCCTTGATCCGGGCGCGGATGGTGTCCAGCGTCATGTCGAGCTGCGCCTTCGGCAAGGCGGTCAGCGGATAGGGAAGGCCAGTCACATAGGGGATGAAGTCGCCGGCCCAGGTCGCGCCCTGATGGGTGAGCAGGAACGGATCGTAGGAATGGAAGGTCCAGATGACATTGTCATCGGGAATGGCCTTCGGATCGATCTTCTCCAGCGACGACGCGGCGGAATAGCAGGCGCCGGTCAGCACCAGGGTGAGTTTCGTCGCCGAGGATCGGGCGGCGGCGAACAATTTCTGCTGGCGGTCGGGCCACAGGCTGGTGCCGTCGCTGTCGCAATCGACGATCGGTTCGTTCATCAATTCGAAGGCGACCTTCTTGGGATCCTCACCGGCCAGGGTGCGGGCCATCTTGCGCACCATGTCGACATAAAGCTCGAAGGTCCGCGGGTCCTCCATCACCTCAGCCATGCCGATCTTGCGGCTGCCGCCAGCCGGGATCAGATGCATGTCGACGATCACCTTCAGGCCGGCGCGATTGATCATGCGCACCGAGTCCAGCACGCTGGCGTAGAGGTCATCGCGCAGAGCCGTTGTCTGATCGGACAGCAAGGGCGAAGGGTCGACCGGCATGCGCAGGAAATCGAAGCCGGCCTGCTTCAGTGCCTCGAGATCGTCTCCGTTGAGGAATTTGCGCCACTCAGGAAAGGGCAGGATGGCCTTGGCGTCGCCCCACTGATCCTCGCCAGGCCAGGTGACCCACTGATCGAGGTTGAGGCCACGCTTCATCGTAAAAGTGGCCGCCTGGCCGGGCCACGCCAGGGCCACGAGCACCAGCAGCGCCGCCATCAAACTCTTGATCATCGCCGTCAACAGTGCCATCCGATGCTTTGTCGCGTGGAGGACTGGTGCCTCGCTGCGGCTGAAAAAGGAAGCGCAATGGACGATCATGGTGAATCGGCGACGCTGCTGGCCGGGCTTTCCGGTGCGCTGACGGCGTCCGGGCATCGGCTGATGGCGCGGGTCTACTATGCCGACACCGATTTTTCGGGTGTTGTCTACCACGCGCGTTATCTCGAATTTCTCGAGCGCGGCCGCTCCGACTATCTCAGGCTCACCGGCGTGCATCACACCGAACTTGCCGGTGGCAAGCATGGCGAAAGAATAGTCTGGGTGGTGCGGCGCATGGAGATCGACTTTCGTATCCCAGCCCGCATCGACGACATCCTGACCGTCGACACCCGCACCGAGGCCATTTCCGGGGCTCGCATCTTCATGGCGCAGCAGCTCAAACGCGGCGAGGAGGTGCTGGTCGAAGCCAAGGTCGAGGCGGCGATCATAGGCGAGAATGGCCGGCCGAGACGCTTTCCCAAGGAATGGATCGCGGCGTTCATGCCCAAGGCACCGCCGACGGCCAACTAGGCGGATTGCACGGCAGGAGATTGTACTTCTCGACCTTGCCGGGCGCGGCAATGCGCCGCGCCTTACGGACTAACCCATCCTTAACCATAACGGTTCATGAAGAGATTGGTGAAGATTGGCGTTATCCAGCGCCTTCCTTTCACCAATATTTGCCCCGAAAAGGCCGCGAAAGGCTCGACTTGGGGTGCCCGGTAGCTTCGTGCGAACCGACCACAAGGGATGCCAGGGGCCAGCCGCCAGCTTCGCCCGGAAATCTTAAGGACGTAACGATGGAAAATATCGCACTCGCCGAACCGGGCGCGCAATTGTCGATTTGGGCGCTGTTCATGCAGGCCAGCTGGGTGGTCAAGTTGGTCATGATCGGGCTGCTTTGTGCCTCGGTCTGGACCTGGGCGATCATCATAGACAAGCTGGTTGCCTATGGCCGCATGCGGCTGGCGCTCAACCGCTTCGAGCAGGTCTTCTGGTCGGGACAGTCGCTGGAGGAACTCTACCGCACGCTTGCCGACCGCAAGACGTCGGGTATGGGCGCCATTTTCGTCGCCGCCATGCGCGAGTGGAAGAAGAGCTTCGAGAAAGGTGCAAAAACGCCGCTCGGGCTGCAAACCCGCATCGACAAGGCCATGGACCTGGCGCTGACCCGCGAGATGGAGAAGCTCGAGGGGCGCCTCGGCTTCCTCGCCACCACCGGCTCGGCCGCCCCCTTTATCGGCCTGTTCGGCACCGTCATCGGCATCATGACCTCGTTCCAGGCCATCGCCGACTCCAAGAACACCAGCCTTGCGGTGGTCGCGCCCGGTATCGCCGAGGCACTGCTGGCGACGGCCATCGGCCTGCTCGCCGCCATTCCCGCCGTCATCGCCTACAACAAACTGTCGTCCGACGCGAGCAAGATAGCGGTGCGCATGGAAGGGTTCTCCGACGAGTTCTCCGCCATACTCTCGCGCCAAATCGATGAAAAAGTCGCGCCGAAGGCCTGAGGAGCACAAAAGATGGGTATGTCCGTAGGCATGGCAGGGCGCGGCGGGCGCGGCCACCGGCGGCGCGGCCGTCACCATGGGCTGATGTCGGAAATCAACGTCACGCCGATGGTCGACGTCATGCTGGTGCTGTTGATCATCTTCATGGTCGCCGCACCGATGCTGACGGTCGGCGTGCCGATCGACCTGCCGGATACGCAGGCCAAGGCGATGAATGCCGACACGCAGCCGATCACCGTCTCGATCGATGCCGCGGGTAAGATCTATCTGCAGGAGACCGAGATTCCGATCGAGGAGTTGGTGGCCAAGCTGCAGGCGATCTCGAAGACCGGCTATGAGGAGCGCATCTTTATTCGTGGCGACAAATCCACCGACTACGGCACGGCGATGAAGGTGATGGCCCGCATTTCGGCCGCCGGCTACAAGAACATCGGCCTGGTTTCACTGCAGGAACAGGATCAGTAGACAAGACGATGAAGACCGGCCTCACCACATCGGTGATCCTGCACACGGCGGTGCTGGCCTTCGGCCTGTTCACCCTGTCGGCTCCGGCCGCGCTGCCGTCGGCCGATGTCGAGTCGGTCGCGGTCGATATCGTGCCGATGGAAGCCATCGCGCAGACATTGCAGGGCGACAAGAAGGCCGTGATGCATGAAAAGCCGGCGCCGTTGCCGACGCAGCGTCCCGATATCGTGCCGGATGCGCAGAAGGTCGGCGAGAACAGCGTCGACACCGACAAGCCGATAACGCCGGAAGCCAAGCCCAAGCCGGTCGATACGACCTCGGCTCCGCCGCCTGCGCCGACTCCCAAGGAAGCGCCGAAGACCGAGGACGTGCCGAAGCCACAGGAAAAGCCCAAGCCCATTCCGGCGACGGAAGTGGCGCCGGCGCCGCAGCCCAAGGAAGAGGTCAAGCCCGAGCCGGTCAAGCAGGTGGAGCCCAAGCCGACGCCGGCCAAGCCGGCGCCGACCCCGCCGCCGCAGGACAAGACCGCCGCTATCGATCCGACGCCCGAGGTCAAGCCTGATGCGGTCGCCGAGGCCATAGCGAAGGACCCGCCGACCGAAGAGACCCAATTGCCGAGTTCGGCGCCGGCGCCGGAAGCGCGGCCGAAGCCGCAGCCGGCGCAGGCGGAGAGCGCCAAGGCGCCGGACCGCAAGGATGCCGACAAGCCGGTCAAGGAAGCGTCGTCCAAGCCTAAGTCCGACGACAAGCAGTTCAACGCCGACGAAATCTCTGCTCTCCTCGACAAGCAGAAGCCGTCCGGCGGCGGTGCCAAGCGTTCGACCCAGCAAGCCTCGCTCGGCGGTGACAAGGATCAGGGCCAGAAGCTCTCGAAGTCCGAACAGGGGGCTCTGGAAAGCCAGCTGGGTGGCTGCTGGACGCTGCCGGCCGGGCTGGAAGGCTCGGAGAGTTTCGTCGTGGTGGTGCGCTTCAACCTGGACAACTCCGGCAAGCTCGATGGTCGTCCGTCCGTAGAAAAATCGAGCGGCAACCGGCAGTTCGATGAGAGCGCGGTCCGTGCGGTGCAGAAATGCGACGTGGCCGGGCTGCAGGTTCCCGCCGGCAAGCAAGACATCTGGAATGACATCCGGGTCACCTTCGATCCAAGGGAAATGCTCGGCCTCTAGGCCCGGTTATCCGAAAATCAGTATGAGAAGCGAGAAGACATGAAATCAATCCTCAAGCCGCTCCTGATGGTCGCAGCGATGGCGATGGGAATGACCGCCGCCAGCACGCTGCCGGCGCTGGCGCTGGTCGAGCTCAACGTCAACAAGGGCAATGTCGAGCCGTTGCCGATCGCCATCACGGATTTCCAGGGCGGCGATGCGCTTGGTGCCCAGATCTCGCAAATCATCACCGCCGATCTCAAGCGCTCCGGCTTGTTCGCGCCGATCGACAAGAGTGCCTTCATCGAGAAGATCTCGAACCCGGATGCCGCACCCCGCTTCGACGACTGGAAGGTGATCAACGCGCAGGCGCTGGTCACCGGCAGCGTCAGCAAGGAGGCCGATGGGCGCATCCGCGCTCAGTACCGGTTGTGGGATACTTTTGCCGGCCAGCAGATGTCGGGCGAGCAGTTCTTCGCCAACGACGCCAACCAGCGTCGTGTCGCCCACATCATTGCCGACGCCATCTACGAGCGGCTGACCGGCGAGAAGGGCTATTTCGACACGCGCGTCGTCTTCATCGACGAGTCCGGCGCCAAGAACGCGCGCAAGAAGCGCCTTGCCATCATGGACCAGGACGGCGCCAACGTCCGTTACCTCTCGGACGGCCGGTCGATCGTGCTGACGCCGCGCTTCTCGCCGAACCGGCAAGAGATCACCTACATGTCCTATGAAAGCGGCCAGCCGCGGGTCTATCTCCTGCAGATCGAGACCGGGCAGCGCGAACTCGTCGGCAACTTCCCCGGCATGACGTTCGCGCCGCGCTTCTCGCCCGACGGCCAGAAGGTGATCATGAGCCTGCTGCGCGACGACGGCAATTCCAACATCTTCGCCATGGATCTGCGCAGCCGCTCGACGACGCGGCTGACCAACTCGACCGCCATCGACACCTCGCCTTCCTATTCGCCGGACGGCAGCAAGGTCGTGTTCACATCCGACCGCGGCGGCCGCGCGCAGATCTACGTGATGGGCGCGGACGGCTCCGGCCAGACCCGCATCTCCTTCGGCGACGGCGTCTATTCGACGCCGGTGTGGTCGCCGCGCGGTGACCTCATCGCCTTCACCAAGCAGACCGGCGGCGAATTCCAGATCGGCGTCATGAAGACCGACGGTTCGGGCGAGCGCATCCTGTCGTCGGGCTTCCAGCAGGAAGGGCCGACTTGGGCGCCGAACGGCCGCGTCCTGATGTTCTTCCGCGACGCCAATGGCGGTCCGAAACTCATTTCGGTCGATCTCACCGGCCGCAACGAGCAGCCGATCCCGACTTCGAATTTTGCGTCCGATCCGGCCTGGTCGCCGCTGCTTGAGTAGGGGAATTGAAGAACCGAGGAATTGAAGAACTGAGGAATTGAAGAACTGGGGAATGGAGAAGCAGGGAGGCTACGTTGGGCGCGCCAAGGACCTCGAGGTCTACAAGCGGGCCTATGCTGTTTCTCTCGAGATTCACAAAGCCACCCTTGCCTTTCCAAAGATCGAGCAATATGCGCTCGCCGATCAATTGCGCCGATCAATTGCGCCGTTCGAGCAAGGCGATCTGCGCCAATCTGGCTGAGGGGTTTGCCAAACAACCTCACTCCAAAGCTGAATTCGCGCGGTTCATTTCAATGGCGATGGGATCATGCAGCGAGGTGGAGACGTGGATTTCCTACGCATCCGACCTTGAGTACATCTCGAAGACACAACTCGACAGGTGGCAGCAGTTCTATAGCCATATCTACGGGATGCTGGTGAATCTCAGAGCAGCGCTGAAGTGACCTCTTTCTCCAACTCTTCAATTCTCCAGTTCTTCAATTCCCCTTTTTCCACGCCTTCGTCGCGTTTTGGCCGTATTTCCGCCTAGGGTCCGCGCCAATTGTGACCCCGGGGATGACAGCTGCGGACGGGTAGCTAAACCTAATATTAACCGTGTTTCTTGAATGCCGGTTAACCCAAACGTGGTTACTGGGTGATCAACGAAATCACTCGAATACGATCACTCGAAATACGAAGGAGAGGCGGCATGGGCCGTATCGCAGCACTTACCAGAAACCCGGTCATGATCGCGCTGGTGGCGATGCTCGCCATCGCCGGTTGCGCCTCGAAGAAGACGCCGAACAGCGCCGCTGATCTCGGCCTCAACGGCGCGGGTGCCGCAACGCCCGGCTCGGCGCAGGACTTCACCGTCAACATCGGCGACCGCATCTTCTTCGACACGGACTCGTCCTCGATCCGCGCCGATGCGCAGACGACGCTCGCCCGGCAGGCGCAGTGGCTGAACCAGTACAAGCAGTATGCCATCGTCGTCGAAGGCCATGCCGACGAACGCGGCACGCGCGAATACAATCTGGCACTCGGCGCCCGCCGCGCCGCCGCCGCCCGCGACTTCCTCGTTTCCAAGGGTGTCGCTTCCAGCCGGCTGAAGACGATTTCCTACGGCAAGGAACGCCCTGTCGCGGTGTGCGACGACATCTCGTGCTGGTCGCAGAACCGCCGTGCGGTCACCACGCTCAGCGGCGCCGGTTCCTGATCGGCGCAGAGCCGTCCAGGCTGCGCCAGGAGAAGGCGCGGCGGTAGCGGCAGAAATGCAACACAGCTTTGCGAAAGGCGGCCCCTGCGGCCGCCTTTTTCATATCCGGCTGCCCGAAACAAAATTTGGCCGAAGTCTCGCGCCCTGCTATGAGCCGAGGGCGCTTGGCTGGTCTCATGGTGATTGGAAGGCGCGGACAACTAACGACACACGCGAGAGGCACATGCATTTGAGATCGGTTCTGAGCGGCACGCTTGCGCTGCTGCTCCTATCAGGCGTCACAGCCTCGGCTAGCGGCTTGGGGGCTGGTGGCCCGGGGCAATCAACCGGCAGCGGCTTTTCCTTCCACCTGCCGTCGATCGAGTTGCCCAGCCTGTTCGGCGACAAGAAGAAACCGGATCAGGTCCAGCTTGCGCAGCAGTCGAATGGCGCCGGCGCAACCGCGCTCGAGGATCAGCTGCGGCAGATGAACGGCAAGATCGAGGAACTCAATTTCCAGATCCTGCAGATGCAGGAACAGATCCGCAAGCAGCAGGAAGACAACGAGTTCCGCTTCCAGCAGCTCGAGGGCGGGGCGCAAGGCGGACAAGCACCGGCACAGAAGAAGTCGGATGCCGGCACCAACAACGACGTGGCCTCGGCCCCCGCGACCCAGGCGCCGGCCGATGCCGGCGCCGCGGCCGGCAGCGATCAGTCCGCCGGCGGCAAGACGGTCGAGGACGTCATCGTCGAATCGCCCGATGGCGACCCGGGCAAGGTGATCCCTGGAAAGGGAGCGCCGGAAAAGACCTTTGGTTCCATCACCGTCGACAAGAACGGCAATGTGATCGACGCCGGCGGCAACACCCAGGCGACCGCGCCGGCACAGGATGCCGCTCCGGCCACCGGTGCGCCGGCCAAGGCGGGCAAGTCCGACGGCACTGTGGTCGCGGCGCTGCCCGCCACCAACGATCCGGAGGAGCTTTACCGCAATTCCTATCAGTTCATCCTGTCGGGCGACTACGGCACGGCCGAGCAGGGGTTCCGCGATCATATCTCGCGCTTCCCCAGGGATGCCAAGACGGCCGACGCGCATTACTGGCTGGGCGAGTCGCTGCTGGGCCAGCAGAAATTCCGCGACGCGGCCGAGGTTTTCCTCGCTGCCAGCAAGGACTATCCCAAGGCCAAGAAGGCGCCGGACATGCTCTTGAAGCTCGGCGTGTCGCTGGTCGGCCTCAAGCAGCATGACGTCGCCTGCGCTACTTTCGGCGAGATCGGCAAGCGTTATCCCGACATTTCCAGCGCCCTCAAGGAACGCGTCAAGCAGGAGAAGGCACTGGCTGCGTGCTGATTTTTCGTCTGCATGTCCCAGCCCAAGAACCGGGATGTTGATGCTCGATTCCGGGCCTGATCTTTCGACCAGACTTTTTTCGCATATCGATTTCACCAACGGCGCTGTTGCGGCCGTATCCGGCGGCAGCGATTCGACCGCCCTGCTTCTGCTTCTCAAACATCATCTCGATCGATCCGCGCCGTCCGCCAAGCTGTTGGCGGTGACCATCGACCATGGCCTGCGGCAGGACTCGGCGGCGGAGGCGCAAGCCGTGGCGAAGCTGTGCGCGGAGCGGGGCATCGCCCACCGCACCATGATCTGGTCCGGGCGCAAGCCTTCGACCGGTCTGCCGGCGGCGGCACGGGAGGCGCGCTACCGGTTGCTGGCAAGCGCTGCCCGCGCGGAAGGCATCGGCCTGATCGTGACCGGCCACACCGCCGACGACCAGGCCGAGACGGTGCTGATGCGCCACGCCCGCGACGGGAGCCTGGGCCATGTACAGGGTCGGGGGCTGGCCGGCATGGCGCCAGCCACGCTCTACGACTGGCGCGAATGGATCGTGCGGCCGCTGCTGGGCACGCGGCGCGCGGCACTGCGCGATTTCCTGCAAAGCAAACATGTCGGCTGGGCAGAGGATCCGACCAACAGCGACGAGAGCTTCGAGCGACCGCGCGTGAGAGCGGCACTTGCCGGCGACAATGTCCGCCGCATGGACGAGGCTTTGGTCCTGGCCAGCCAGGCTGCCATCGAGCGCGGACAGCTTGGTCTTGATGCCGCCGACCTGATCCGGCGTTTTGCCAGCCAGCCAGCCACGGGCCTTGTGCGCCTCGACCCGCAACTGCGCTCGACCGGCGACGAGCGCGCGGCCATCTATGCGTTGCGTATCCTGCTGGCGACCGTCGGAGGGCTTGCCTTCCTGCCGGACCAGGCCCGCGGCGAGGTGCTGTTCGGCCGGCTGAAGGCCGGATTTCTTTGTGCCACATTGTCGCGGACGGTGGTCGATTTCCGGCGTGCCGGTATCTTCCTGCGCCGCGAGGCACGTGGCTTGCCGCCCGCCGCCGCGGCCATCGACAACACCATCTGGGATGGCCGCCGCCACATCACATTGAACGACAGCTCCGCCGGATTGTTGATCGCGCCGCTGGGTGCGGCAGCAGCGAAGCGGCTGCCGATCGACGCGGGAGAAACCCCGGCAAGCCTGATGCGCGCTGCGTTGGCTGCGGAACCGACATCGCGGCAAGCCTTTGAAAACCCTGATGTGCCACAGGGCGAACCGGCATCGCCAGGGTTCGACGCGCGGCCGGTCGTTGCGCCTTTTGCCCGCTTCCTGCCATCCTTCGACCTGGCGCCGGCGCGGGCCATCGCCGGCCTGATTGGCGCGCCATCGCTGCCCGCCTTGCCTTTCGGCGGCCACAGTGCCGGTTGACGGTGGTCGAAAGCTTAACCCAGACATGCTGTTCTGCTTGGCAAGGGGGGACGCTCTCCCTATGTTAGGCCCAAGTTTCCTCTCATGATGCTGTCCGCAAGCGGACGCCAACGGGACAATTGATGAATCCGAACTATCGCAACCTCGCGCTCTGGGCGATCATAGCGGTCCTGCTCATCGCCCTGTTCAATCTGTTCCAGACGCCGCAGACGCGCGGGGCTTCGAGCGATGTGCCTTATTCGCAGTTCCTCCAGGATGTCGGGGCCGGCCGGGTCAAGACGGTGACCATCGCGGGTGCCCGTATCACCGGCACCTACACCGACAATTCCAGCGGCTTCCAGACCTATTCACCCGGCGATCCCCAGCTGGTTTCGCGGCTGCAGGACAAGAACGTCACAATCAACGCGCGGCCAGAGACCGACGGCTCCAACTCGCTGTTCGGTTACCTGATCTCCTGGCTGCCGATGATCCTTATTCTCGGTGTCTGGATATTCTTCATGCGCCAGATGCAGTCCGGATCCGGGCGCGCCATGGGTTTTGGCAAGTCGAAGGCCAAGCTTCTAACCGAGGCGCATGGCCGCGTCACCTTCCAAGACGTCGCCGGCGTAGACGAAGCCAAGGAAGATTTGGAAGAGATCGTCGAATTCCTGCGCGATCCGCAGAAGTTCCAGCGCCTCGGCGGCAAGATTCCGCGCGGCGTGCTGCTGGTCGGCCCTCCCGGCACCGGCAAGACGCTGCTTGCCCGCTCGGTCGCCGGCGAAGCCAACGTGCCGTTCTTCACCATTTCCGGCTCGGACTTCGTCGAAATGTTCGTCGGCGTCGGCGCCAGCCGCGTGCGCGACATGTTCGACCAGGCCAAGAAGAATGCGCCCTGCATCATCTTCATCGACGAAATCGACGCTGTCGGCCGCCATCGCGGCGCCGGCCTCGGCGGTGGCAATGACGAGCGCGAGCAGACGCTGAACCAGCTGCTGGTCGAGATGGACGGTTTCGAGTCCAACGAAAGCATCATTCTGATCGCCGCCACCAACCGTCCCGACGTGCTTGATCCGGCGCTGTTGCGTCCGGGCCGTTTCGACCGCCAGGTGGTGGTCCCGAACCCCGACATCGTCGGCCGCGAGAAAATCCTCAAGGTGCATGTGCGCAACGTGCCGCTGGCGCCTAATGTCGATCTCAAGGTCGTGGCCCGCGGCACGCCGGGCTTTTCCGGCGCCGACCTGATGAACCTCGTCAACGAATCGGCGCTGATGGCGGCGCGGCGCAACAAGCGCCTCGTCACCATGGCCGAGTTCGAGGACGCCAAGGACAAGATCATGATGGGCGCGGAGCGCCGCTCGTCGGCCATGACCCAGGCCGAGAAGGAGCTGACCGCCTATCACGAGGCCGGTCACGCCATCCTGGCGCTCAACGTGCCGTCGGCCGATCCGCTGCACAAGGCCACTATCATCCCGCGCGGCCGCGCGCTCGGAATGGTCATGCAGTTGCCGGAAGGCGATCGCTATTCGATGAGCTACAAATACATGATCTCGCGCCTCGCCATCATGATGGGTGGCCGCGTCGCCGAGGAGTTCAAGTTCGGCAAGGAGAACATCACCTCGGGCGCGTCCTCGGACATCGAACAGGCGACCAAGCTGGCACGCGCCATGGTCACGCGCTGGGGCTTCTCCGACAAGCTCGGCCATGTCGCCTATGGCGACAACCAGGAGGAAGTGTTCCTCGGCCATTCGGTGGCGCGCACGCAGAACATCTCGGAAGAGACCGCGCAGATCATCGACGCCGAAGTGCGCCGCCTGATCGACGAGGCCTATTCGACGGCGAAGTCCATCCTGACCAAGAAGAAGAAGGAATGGATCGCACTGGCGCAGGGCCTGCTCGAATACGAGACGCTGTCGGGCGACGAGATCAAGCAACTGATCGCGGGCAACAAGCCCGCGCGAGATTTGGGGGATGATACCCCACCAAGCCGCGGCTCGGCCGTGCCGAAGTCCGGTGGTCGCCGCAAGAAGGGCCCCGAGCCCGAAGGCGGCATGGAGCCGCAGCCGTCAAGCTGAATGCGCTGCATCTTTGCGATGGAGGCGGAATGATTTCAGGTCGATCGACCTGAAATCATTCGCTTTTCAAGCACCCCGCCTGCATTCGCTCAGGCGCTTGGCGCTTCGGGGTTTGCCGCATGGTTCCTCATGATTCAGCTTTCAGCCGCGCATTGCACAGGCTGTAATAGCCGCCGCCCTTCTGGATCCAGCGAAGGCCGTCCAACGTACCCGCTTCCTTGTTGCCGTGGTAACCCTGCAGGCAGGTTTTCATCCGTGCCTTGGCGGGCTTTTCGGTCTTGAACTCGGCGGCGAGGGTAGTCGGGAATGTGACGCCCGCTGGCGCCACGGTGGGGGCGGACGCCGGACTGGCTTCGTCCTTCGGCTGCTGCGCGGTTTTGGCCGTATCTGCGCTGACACCCTCCGCGAGGGACGTCGCGCATTTCTCCTTACGGAAAGCGGCCCAGTCCATGCCGTTCAGTGTGCCGCCCTCCTTGGCGGTTCGATAGGTTTCGCCGCATTCCTTCATCGTCAGTGCGCTTGCAGGGGCGACGCTCCAAGAAACCAATGCCGTCGCGGCCCATACCGCCAATTTCAAACTGGACATAAGACCCTCCTGGTTGATAACAAGTTTGACGTCTTTTTGTATACTTTTTGTTCTTGTTATGTTCAATAGGAATCTTTCGCCAAGAGCACACGAACTGATGAGACCGACAACTCCGTCATGTACGAAGCGAGCAAGCCGGGGCGCTGTCATACGCAACAAAAAGCCCGCGAACCTCGCGGCTCGCGGGCTTATATTTTTTCAGAATGCTGCTGGAGATCAGCTCTTCAGCTTGGCATTGCACAGGCTGTAGAAACCGCCGCCCTTCTGGATCCATTTCAGGCCGCCAAGCGCGTTGGCGTCCTTGAGGGTGTAATACTGGTCGAGGCAAGTATGCATGCGGCCCTTTCCGGGGGTCTCGCTGGCATATTTCGGCGAGATCGCGGACGGGAAGGTAACGCCCTTGGGCGCGACCGTCGTCGGCTTTGCCGGCTCCTTGGTATAGCTCGCCTCGCTGGGGGCAGGCACGGTGTCGTCATCGGAGGCACCGGCACCGCATTCGGCCTTGCGGAAGTCGTTCCACTTCATGCCCTTCAGCGTGTTCGCCGTCTTGGCAGCCTGGTACTTGGTGCTGCACTCGGCCATGCTCAGGCCCTTGCCGCCGTCTGCGGGAGCCGCGGCTGCCTTTGTGGTGGCCGGCTTGGTCGTGTCGGTGGCAGCGGATGCGCCGGCGGCGCACTCGGCCTTGCGGAAGTCGTTCCACTTCATGCCGTTCAGCGTGCCGGCGGACTTCGCCGCCTGGTACTTGGCGCTGCATTCCTTGGCCGTCAGGCCCTTGGCCGTGCTGTCGGCGGCGGCAGCCTTTGCTGCCTTGGCGGGCTTGGTTTCGGCAGCCTTGGTTTCGGCCTTGGTGGTGGCGGCCGGCTTGGTGTCGGTGGTGGCGGCGGCGTCGGTGCCGCACTGCGCCTTGCGGAACTGGTTCCAGGTCTGTCCGGAAAGGGTCCCCGCGTCCTTGGCCGCGTTATACTTCGTGCTGCATTCGGCCATCGTCAGTGCGTTGGCTGGCGCGGCCAGGAACAACGTCACGACGGCGAGGCCGGTCAAAGTGGCAAGTCGGTGGATGAGCATAGCGTTTCTCCGTTGCAGCAGCCCATGATACGTCCCTGCGAATCAATAACGCTCAACGGTCGGTTGCGCCAGATGCTAAGTAGCGTATATGTCGCCGAAAGCCGGAGCCTCGCGGCAAGGTGATGAAATTGTTCGGACTGTTGGACTTGAGGACAAGTTTTTCCAGGTGCATCTACGCTGAAAGGCTAACGTGACTGGTATATTGCGACGTGGCAGTCTCAGCAGGTCAGGGTGTGTGCAGTGCACAACAATGATTTTCTAAGGAATGGTAACATATAATCACACAATGTGATCAAAGGGCGCGGGCCAATTGTGGCATGACGTGCCGGCTAAGAACAATCAGGGATGCTGGTTAGCATGGCGGAAAATTACTTCGGCACGGACGGCATTCGCGGGCGCGCCAACAAGTTTCCAATGACCGCGGAAATCGCCATGCGGGTCGGCATGGCCGCCGGCCTTTCGTTCCAGCGCGGCAACCATCGCCATCGTGTCGTTCTGGGCAAGGATACCAGGCTTTCCGGCTACATGATCGAGAACGCCATGGTGGCCGGTCTTTGCGCCGCCGGCATGGATGTGTTCCTGCTCGGCCCCATCCCGACGCCGGCGGTGGCCATGCTGGTGCGTTCGCTGCGGGCCGACATCGGCGTCATGATCTCGGCTTCGCACAACCCCTATTACGACAACGGCATCAAGCTGTTCGGGCCAGATGGCTACAAGCTCTCCGACGAGATCGAAGAGCGCATCGAGAGCATGCTCGACAAGGATATCGAACTGGCGCTCGCCGATTCCGACGGGCTTGGCCGGGCCAAGCGCGTCGACGGCGTGCATGACCGCTACATCGAATTCGCCAAGCGCACCTTACCCCGCTCGATGTCGCTTTCAGGCCTCAGGATCGTCGTCGATTGCGCCAATGGCGCGGCCTACAAGGTGGCGCCCGAGGCATTGTGGGAACTCGGCGCCGAAGTCGTGGCCATCAATGTCGAACCCAACGGCTTCAACATCAACAAGGAATGCGGCTCGACCCATCCGGTGGGGCTGCAGAAGAAAGTGCACGAAGTGCGCGCCGACATCGGCATCGCGCTCGACGGCGACGCCGACCGCGTCGTCATAGTCGATGAAAATGGCGCCATCGTCGATGGCGACCAGATCATGGCGCTGATCGCCGAGTCCTGGCACCAGAGCGGGCGGCTCGCCGGCGGCGGCGTCGTTTCGACGGTCATGTCCAATCTCGGGCTCGAACGCTTCCTCGGCGACATGAAGCTGCAATTGCACCGCACCAAGGTCGGCGACCGCTACGTCGTGGAGCATATGCGCGCGCACGGGCTCAATGTCGGCGGCGAACAGTCGGGCCACATCGTGCTGTCGGATTTCTCGACCACCGGCGACGGTCTCGTCTCGGCCCTGCAGGTGCTGGCCTGCATCAAGCGGCAGGGCAGGCCGGTCAGCGAACTGTCGAAGAAGTTCGAGCCGGTGCCGCAGCTGCTGAAGAATGTCCGCATCGCCGGCGGCAAGCCGCTCGAGGAAGCCCCGGTTAAGGCCGCCATCGAGGATGCCCGTCATCGCCTCGGCAAGGCCGGGCGGCTGGTCATCCGGCCATCGGGCACCGAACCGCTGATCCGTGTCATGGCCGAGGGCGACGATCCGCAACTGGTCGAGGCCGTCGTCAACGACATCGTCGAGGTCATCTCCGAAAACCGCAGCGCCGCCTGATCTCCGGCGCGCGCCGCGGCTTCGCCCTGGTTACATCGAAGGCCCGCCCCTCCGGCGGGCTTTTTTCGTTGGCGGCAGGACCGATCCCGCTCTCGATAATTACCCTCGAATGCTTCGGATTCTAGAGATTCGTGGTTAATCGACAGGGTTAAATGCCTTTTAACTTTTGCAATTCATTATCCACGCCTGAAAGCCAAATCTTATTCGGACACGATCGCCGTTCCGAGGGTTCTAGGGGTGACAAGCATGTTCAATACAGCAAGAAAGGCCCTGTTCGCGTTGCTGTTCGCGGGTCTGGCCTGGCCAGTGTTCGCGGCCGACCTGCCGGAGCCGCAGGTCGAAGAGGCACCGCCGCCGGTTTACGAACAGCCGGTTGCCGATGTCGGCGGCTGGTATATCCGTGGCGACATCGACTATCACAAGTCCGACGTGCGCGGCATCGACTACACGACCTACACCATCTGTCCCTGTAACGTGGTCACGCCGGGCAGCAACAGTTTCGATTCCGGCAAGCTCAAGGGCGGTTTCTCGCTCGGCGGCGGCGTCGGTTACAAGATCAACGATCACTTCCGCACCGATCTGACCGCCGACTACTGGTTCAAGTCGAACTTCAACGGCAGCACCTCCGGCTTTGACTCGGGTGGCAACCCCACGACCTCCGTCGAAGTGTCGAAGATGAGCGCCTTGCTGCTGCTCGCCAACGCCTATGTCGATATCGGCACCTACCACGGCATCACGCCCTATGTCGGCGCCGGTATCGGTGGCGCGCATGTCAAATGGGACACCGTCTACGACCCGAACACCACCGAGACCAATCCCGGCTCGTCCAACTGGCGCTTTGCCTATGCCCTGATGGCCGGTGCCTCCTACTGCCTGACCGACAAGATTATCCTCGATGCAGGCTACCGCTTCTCCCATATCCAGGGCGGCCGCATGTTCGAATGGGATGTGAGCAGCGCCGGTCCTGGCTTCGACCGTGGCATCAACACCCACGAAGTGCGCGGCGGCCTGCGCTACCAGTTCGGCGGCAACAATGGATGCGCCGCACCGGTGGTGGCCTACCAGCCCGAACCCGAGCCGATCTACACCAAGTAACACCTCCGACATCGGAACAATCGCGAACCGCCCGGCTCAGCCGGGCGGTTTTCGTTTGGCGGTCTCGCGCCGGGCGGCCCGGATGAGTTCGCGTGCGAAATCAATCCGCTAACGCTCTGTTAGCCTTAACCCCGACTTAACCACTATGGTTAACAATGCTCCTTGAAACGATGGCAGCCGTCACGATCGCGGACGGGGCCGAATGCGGGAGCCGGGGACATGACACTCACATCGCGTATGGCGCAGGCGCTTGCCGCGCTCAGCCTGTTGCCGCTGACACCAGCCCTGGCCGCCGACTACGATCCTCCGATCTATGTCGACCAGGCGCCCGATTACGTGCCTGTCGAGGTTGGCTCCGGCTGGTATCTGCGCGGCGATGTCTCCTACCTGGCGGAGAAGAACTTCAAGAATGGGGATTTCACCTTCCCGTCAACGATCAACAACGAAAGCTTCAGTCAGAGCGAAGACGCATTTTTCGGGAGCGTAGGCTTCGGATATCATTTCAACGATTACCTCCGCGCCGATCTCAACTTCGGCTATCTGCCCGGCAACAGCGCCAACGCCAGCTACAATGATTCAGCGGTCGTAACGTCGCCGACATTGCCGACCGTGGGATCGGCATCGCTGAAGAACTATGCCTTCTCGGGCATGCTCAACGGCTATGTCGATCTTGGCACCTACGTCGGGATCACGCCTTATGTCGGCGCTGGCGTCGGTGTCGTCCGCAGTACGCGCAAGCTTTCGGCGACCTACATCGATAACAATGACCCGGCAAACAATCTCACCCAGCAGGACAACAAGAACCAGTACTCGCTGGCCTACACACTGAATGCCGGTTTGGCTTACCAGGTGACGAAGAATGTTTCCGTCGATCTGGGCTATCAGTACTTCTCCGCCCCGGACGCCGAATATGTGACAGCCGAAAGCCTGACCTCCTTTCCAGTCAAAAAGGGGATCAGCAATCACCAGGTCAAGCTCGGCCTGAGATACGATCTCTGGTAGGCCTTGGGCAGACGAGGATTTCGGCGGCGGATCCCTGGGGTCCGCCGTTTGCGTTTGAAATCACGAGATCCTGATCAAGGATCGCCAGTATCCTGCCAGCGACAAAAACTTTTCCCTTGACGCCTGGGACCTGAACGCATATCGCCGTCCGTGGGCCACCCCTCCCCAACGAGGGGCCACTATCTGGAAGGATAGACCACGATGACCACGCCTACGAAGCCCGGACTCCGTCCGGCAAATCCCAATTTCTCCTCAGGTCCCTGCGCAAAACGCCCCGGCTGGTCGGTCGAGGCGCTGAAGCATGCCGCGCTCGGCCGTTCCCATCGCGCCAAGATCGGCAAGACCAAGCTCGAACAAGCAATCGAGCTGACGCGCGAAATCCTCAAGGTCCCGGCTGACTACCGCATCGGCATCGTGCCGGCGTCGGACACCGGCGCCGTCGAGATGGCGCTTTGGTCGCTGCTCGGCGAGCGCGGCGTCGACATGGTCGCCTGGGAGAGCTTTGGCTCCGGCTGGGTCACCGACGTGGTCAAGCAGCTGAAGCTCGCCGACGTGCGCAAGATCGAGGCCGGCTACGGCGAACTGCCTGATCTCACCAAGATCGATTTCGACCGCGACGTGGTCTTCACCTGGAACGGCACCACGTCGGGCGTGCGCGTGCCGAACGGCGATTTCATTCCGGCCAACCGCCAAGGCCTGACCATCTGCGACGCGACTTCAGCCGCTTTCGCGCAAAAGCTCGATTTCGAGAAACTCGATGTCGTCACCTTCTCCTGGCAGAAAGTGCTGGGCGGCGAGGGCGCGCACGGCATGCTGATCCTGTCGCCGCGCGCCGTCGCGCGGCTGGAGAGCTACAAGCCTTCATGGCCGCTGCCGAAAATCTTCCGCCTGACCTCGGGCGGCAAACTGATCGAAGGTATCTTCAAGGGCGAGACCATCAACACGCCGTCGATGCTGTGCGTCGAGGATTACCTCGACGCGCTCAACTGGGCGAAGTCGATCGGCGGCCTCGATGCCCTGGTCGCCAGGGCCGACGCCAATGCCGCGGTGCTCGATCGCTTCGTCGACAAGTCCGCATGGCTTGGCCATCTTGCCGCCCTGCCGGCGACGCGGTCGAACACCTCCGTCTGCCTGTCCTTCACCGATCCGCAAGTCGCGGCACTCGATGCCGACGCGCAGGCGGCTTTCGCCAAGGGACTGGTCTCGGCGCTCGACAAGGAGGGCGTCGCCTACGACATCGGCTCCTATCGCGACGCGCCCCCCGGCCTGCGCATCTGGTGTGGCGCAACGGTCGAGGCTTCGGACCTCGAAGCGCTGCTGCCTTGGCTCGATTGGGCCTTCGCCGCGCAGAAGGCGTCGCTGAAAGCGGCGGCCTGAGATTTCGTGGCGGCCCGCGGGCCGCCATTTCCCGACAATCCATTTCAAGGAGGCCGCCATGGCGCCCCGCGTTCTCGTTTCGGATAAACTCTCCACCACCGCAGTCCAGATCTTCAAGGATCGCGGCATCGAGGTCGACTATCTGCCGGACCTCGGCAAGGACAAGGAAAAGCTGCTCGAGGTGATCAGCCAGTATGATGGCCTCGCCATCCGTTCGGCGACCAAGGTCACCGAAAAGCTGATCAACGCCGCCACCAAACTCAAGGTCGTCGGCCGCGCCGGCATCGGCGTCGACAATGTCGATATCCCGGCGGCCAGCCGCAAGGGCATCATCGTGATGAACACGCCCTTCGGCAATTCGATCACGACGGCCGAACATGCCGTCGCGATGATCTTCGCGCTGGCGCGCCAGATCCCGGAAGCCAATGCCTCGACCCATGCCGGCAAATGGGAGAAGAACCGCTTCATGGGCGTCGAGATCACCGGCAAGACGCTGGGCGTCATCGGCTGCGGCAATATCGGTTCGATCGTCGCGACGCGCGGCGTCGGCCTGAAGATGCATGTCATCGCCTTCGACCCGTTCCTGTCGGACAAGCGCGCCGAGGAACTTGGCGTCGACAAGGTGGAACTGGACGAGCTTTTCGCCCGCGCGGACTTCATCACGCTGCACACGCCGCTGACCGACAAGACGCGCAACATCATCGACGCCGCGGCAATAGCCAAGATGAAGAACGGCGTGCGCATCATCAACTGCGCCCGCGGCGGGCTGGTCGTCGAGGCCGACCTGATCGCGGCGCTGAAAAGCGGCAAGGTCGCGGGTGCGGGCATCGACGTGTTCGAGGTCGAACCGGCCGAGCAGAACGCCCTGTTCGGCCTGGAGAACGTGGTGGCGACGCCGCATCTCGGCGCCTCGACGGCGGAAGCGCAGGAGAATGTCGCGCTGCAGGTCGCCGAACAGATGTCGGACTATCTGATCAAGGGCGCCGTCTCCAACGCCATCAACATGCCGTCGATCACGGCGGAGGAAGCGCCGCGGCTGAAGCCTTTCGTCAAGCTGGCGGAAGTGCTCGGCGCCTTTGTCGGCCAGGTCACCGAGGATCCGATCAAGGAGGTCGAGATCCTGTTCGACGGCTCGACCGCGACGATGAACACGCGCGCGCTGATCAGTGCCGCACTTGCCGGCCTGATCCGGCCGCAGGTCTCCGACGTCAACATGGTGTCGGCGCCGATCATGGTGAAGGAGCGCGGCATCATCGTCGCGGAAGTCAAGCGCGACAAATCGGGCGTGTTCGACGGCTATATCAAGCTGACCGTCACGACCGAGCACAGGACGCGCTCGATCGCCGGCACCTGCTTCTCCGACGGCAAGCCGCGCTTCATCCAGATCAAGGGCATCAACCTCGACGCCGAAGTCGGCCAGCACATGCTCTACACGACCAATGCCGACGCGCCCGGCATCATCGGCCTGCTTGGCACGGTGTGCGGCGAGAACGGCGTCAACATCGCCAATTTCCAGCTTGGCCGTAACCGGCCGGGCGGCGACGCCATCGCGCTGCTCTACCTCGACGCGCCGTTCCCGGAAAAGGTGCTGGAACAGGTGCGGGCGCACAAGTCGATCGATTCGGCCAAGCGGCTGCAGTTCGACGTGAGCGGGGTGTAGACACCGCGACCTTGCACTCAGCCTCGAAAGGTGCGGCGTGGTCGTGCCTTTCGTTCAGACTGGCGGCAAATTTGCCGTCTTTCGCCCGCTGTATTCGGCGAGCGCGATGCCGCCAAGCACGAGCACGAGTGCCAGCGCCTGATAGAGTTGGAACGTCTCGCCGACGATCAGCACCGAGAGCAGCGTGCCGAAGATCGGCACCAGATTGATGAACAGGCCGGCGCGGTTGGCGCCGATCAGTTCGTTGCCCCTGATGTAGGTTATCTGCGAGATGACCGAGGCGCCGATCGCGGTGTAGACGATCACCGTCCAGCCGCGCGCGTCGGGCACGATGACCTTGCCGGCGGCGACCTCCCACAGGAAGAAGGGCAGCGAGGTGATGAGCGCGGCGACCGCAAGGGACAGCATCAGGCTCTGCCAACGCATCACCGGCTTCATCCGCAGCCCGACCGAATAGCCGCTGTAGAGGACGACCGCCACCAGCATGATGGCGTCGCCGAAATTGAGTTCCAATGCGAGCAGCCGGCGCGGATCGCCATGGCAGGCAGTCAGGACTACGCCGAAGATGGTCAGCACCACGCCGGCAATCTGCGCCCAGCTCACACGCAAGTGGAAGAAGATGAAATTAGCGACGATGATCAAGACCGGCATCGCCGCCTGTTCGATCGAGACATTGATCGCCGTCGTGTAGTTGAGCGCGGTGTAGAAGATGGTGTTGAACAGGGTGAAGCCGCTGGCCCCAAGTGCGGCCAGCACGAACCAGTGCCGGCGCACGACAGGCCAGTCTTCCTGGATCGTGCGCCAGCCGATCGGCAGCAGGATCGCCACCGCCAGCACCCAGCGCAGGAAGACCAGCGTCATCGGCGAGACGTGATCGACCGCCAGCTTGCCGGCCACCGAATTGCCACCCCACAGCAGCGTGGTGAGCAGCAGGAATATGTAAGCGCTTCGATGCATCGCGGGATTCCGGCCGTGGGGATGACCACGGTGTTTGCCGGCCTATTGCCCCCGTCAGCCCAAGTAAATGATGTCAAAGCCGAAAATTGTTGTGCCTCAGGGCATTTTCGGCGGCAAAGAAAGGTCGCACTCGCGAGGTCTTGACGCTATAGAGGCCTGTCGTTTCGAACCAAATCCAAGCCGCTCGGCGGCGTCTCAAGGGAAAAGAAACATGGCCAATGTGGTGGTCGTCGGCTCGCAGTGGGGCGACGAAGGCAAGGGCAAGATCGTCGACTGGCTGTCGGAGCGCGCCGATGTCGTGGTGCGTTTCCAGGGCGGCCACAATGCCGGCCACACGCTGGTCGTCGACGGCAAGGTCTACAAGCTGTCGCTGTTGCCGTCCGGCGTCGTGCGGCAAGGCAAGCTGTCCATCATCGGCAATGGCGTGGTCTTCGATCCGCATGCTTTCGTGGCCGAAGTGGCGAAGCTCAAGGCGCAGGGCGTCGAAGTGACGCCTGACCGCCTGAAAATAGCCGAAAACACGGCGCTTATCCTGTCACTGCACCGGGAGCTGGACGGATTCCGCGAGGATGCCGCCACCAATTCCGGAACGAAAATTGGCACGACCCGCCGTGGCATCGGCCCCGCCTACGAGGACAAGGTGGGGCGGCGCGCGGTTCGGGTGATGGATCTGGCGGATTTGGAAACGCTTCCCCTGAAAGTCGACAGGCTGCTGACGCATCACAATGCGCTGCGTCGCGGGCTTGGCCATGCCGAAGTCACGCATGATGCGATCATGACGGAATTGACCTCGGTCGCCGACGAGATCCTGCCCTATATGGACCGGGTCTGGAAGATACTCGACGACAAGCGCCGCGCCGGCGAGCGCATCCTGTTCGAGGGCGCGCAAGGCACGCTGCTCGACATAGACCATGGCACCTATCCGTTCGTCACCTCGTCGAACACGGTCGCCGGGCAGGCCGCCGCCGGCGCGGGCGTCGGTCCAGGCGCCATCGGCTATGTGCTCGGCATCACCAAGGCCTACACGACGCGTGTCGGTGAGGGACCGTTCCCGACCGAACAGAAGAACGAGGTCGGCGAGTTCCTCGGCACGCGCGGCCACGAATTCGGCGTCGTCACCGGGCGCAAGCGCCGCTGCGGCTGGTTCGACGCGGTGCTGGTGCGCCAGGCCGTCGCCGTCAACGGCATCAAGGGCATCGCGCTGACCAAGCTCGACGTGCTCGACGGGCTGGATGAGATCAAGGTCTGCACCGGCTACAGCCTCGACGGCGAGGCGATCGACTATCTGCCGGCGAGCCAGGGCGCGCAGGCCCGTGTCGAACCGGTCTACGAGACGCTGGAGGGGTGGAAAGGCACCACCGCCGGGGCGCGCAGCTGGAACGATCTTCCGGCCCAGGCCGTCAAATATGTCCGATACATCGAGGAGCTCATCGGTGCGCCGGTAGCACTCCTCTCCACCAGTCCGGAACGGGACGATACGATACTTGTGACCGATCCGTTTCAAGACTAGTTTCTGAAGCCTTTCCGGGCATTGCGGCTGATTTGCGGGGGCCGGCGCGGAAGCAAAAATACAGGTCGACTGAAGCATGGCAGATTTCGTTGCTGTTCTGAAGAAAACGATAGACAACCTCAGCGATCAGTCGCCGGAGATGCGGGCGAGGGTCTATGACAAGGCCCGCTCGACGATCGCAGCCAAGATTGCCCTGCGCGATCCGCCGCTGTCGCCGTCGGATGCCGCCAAGCAGAAGCGCGGTCTGGAAGATGCTATCTCCAGCGTCGAGCGCGACTACACCAAGAGCGTGCCGGAGACGGATCCGCTCGCCGAGCTGGAAAACATCTTTTCCTCCATCGATCGCAACAAGAACCAGTCGAACCACACACGCCAGCCGGCGAATGTGGAGCCGTCGTGGCCAGCGCCCGCAGCGGCGCCCACCGCAAAGCCGGAACCTTACCGGCCCGCGCCGCCACCCGCCGCCAAGGCCGAGCCAAGCTGGCCGAAGCCCGCGTCGGTGCAGCCGGCATCCTTCAATCTGGCTGACAAGAACCTGCCGGGCATGGACGCGGACCAGGAAGACGACCAGCCGGATGTCTTTCCCAATGATGACGAGCCGGCCACGGCCGACACCTTCCAGCGTCTGCGTCCCGCCGAGCGCAAGCGCAGCTATGGCGGGCTGATTACCGCCGTCGTCGCCCTGTTGGTCGTTGCCGGCGGCGGCTATGGAATCTGGCTGAACAAGGATGCCTTCGGCAAGATGCTGGGTCTGGACGGCAGCAAGGTTGCCAAGACCGAACCGGTGAAACCGGCGCCGGCCAAGCCGGCGACCGACGCGGCGACGCCGCCGGCGGCAGGCGCCGAAGCGACGAAATTCACGCAGCGGCTGACACCTGAAGGCGGCGAAACCGATCCCGGCCCGGCCGGTGGGCAAAGCGGCATAGGCGAGGGCGAATCCGTCGCCGCGTTGACGACGCCGCCAACGGCAACGAGCGCGCCGGCCAATGCGCCTACGCCCGCCGCCACGCCTGCCCCCGCCGCGACCCCGCCTGCGGCTGGTGCTGCGCCGGCAACGCCGCCCGCCAACGGCACCGCACCCGCGGCACCGGCCGATGCCGCCGCTACGCCGCCGGCTCCCGCGGCCGCCACACCGCCCGCCGCCGCCGCTCCGGCGACGCAAGCCGCGGTGCCGGTTGGCCAGAAGGCGATCTTCTATGAGGAGCGCACCAGCACAGCGCAGGGTTCGGCCGAGCCCGGCAGCATCGTCTGGTCGCTGGTCCAGGAATCGCCCGGCGGCGACCTGCCGCCCGAGCCGGCGATCCGCGCCGAGGCGACCATCCCCGGCAAGGACATCCAACTGCGCATGACCATCCGCCGCAACACCGATCAGACGCTGCCGGCGAGCCACATTATCGAGATGATCTTCCTGACGCCCGACGGCTTCGAAGGCGGCGGTGTCGACAACATCCTGCGCGTCGCCATGAAGAGTTCGGAGCAGGACGCCGGCAGCCCGCTGATCGGCATTCCGGCCAAGATCGCCGACGGCTTCTTCCTCGTCGCGCTCAACGACACCAAGGCCGACGAGGACGCCAACATGACCTTGCTGCGCGGCCAGGACTGGATCGACGTGCCGGTCGTCTACAAGACCGGAAGGCGGGCGCTGCTGACCATGGAAAAAGGCATCCCCGGCGAGAAGGTGTTCGACGAGGCGATCAAGGCCTGGCAGGCGAAGACGGCGGGCTGAGAGGGCGGCCTAACGTCGCCTTCGTTCAGAAACCCTGGAACAGCATGTCGAGCGCTGCGACGATGTCGTCGTGATGCTTTGAGAGGTTTCCCTCCGCGTCCGATAGTTCAGATGCGGTGAAGGCTGATATAAACTGCGTGACCATCACATGATCTTTGCCGTCTATAGCGAAGGTCGGGTTTAGTCGGCGGCCAGGAACCGGAGCTATTTGGGGCGGCATCAGGGGAATGACGACCCTCGTGTTCAGCCCTTCAAGAAGGTCGGACTGCACATCGAGAAGATAACCGTTACCGTCGGCATTCCGATAAAAATCGTAACGTGCCATCAGAACGGCCGATGTTTGGCCAATGGCAGTCCGTTGCGCCTAATATACTCGTTGGAGCTTTCGATGGCTTCGTTGTTTTCTTCCTGCCATCGACGCGTTTTCTCCGCCGCTATCGCTTTCGCGATACCTGCCTCGGCAGCGCGGGAGATGTTGATGCCCAACGCCTTGGCGTCTTTGATCAACTGAGAGTCAATGGACGTGTTGACGGACGTCCTCTGAGGTTTTGGCCTCGATTGAAGCATGGGGATGCCCTTCTTCCATGCGCATAATATACGCGCATAAAAGACCGCATGCAATCGTTCACCCTTCCATCTCTTCCCGCAACATCTCCAGTTCCAGCCACTCTTCCTCAAGCGCCGCCAGCGTAGCGCGTTCCTTGTCGAGGGCGGCGATGGTCTTTTGGAACGAGGCTGGATCGCGCTCGTAATAGGCCGGGTCGGCGATGTTGTTTTCCAGCCGCGAGATCGACGCGGTCACCGCCTCGATCTTCTTGGGGAGCGATTCCAGCGCGAATTTCTGCTTGAACGACAGTTTCTTCGCCGGCCCTTTTGGCGCTGCCGGCTCGCTCCTGGCCTGAGCCGGCGTATCGGCGGCTTCAGTCTTGGCGCGCGCCTTGCGGTCGTCGAGCCTGGTGCCGCCGCGTTGGACCAGCATGTCGGAATAGCCCCCGGCATATTCGACCCAGCGGCCGCCGCCGTCCGGCGCGATGATGCTGGTCACGGTGCGGTCGAGGAAATCGCGGTCGTGGCTGACTAGGATGACGGTGCCGGCAAAACCGGCGACGAGTTCCTGCAGGAGTTCCAGCGTCTCCATGTCGAGATCGTTGGTCGGCTCGTCGAGCACCAGGAGGTTCGCCGGCCGCGCCAGCACGCGCGCCAGGATCAGTCGCGCCCGCTCGCCGCCGGACAATTCGCGCACCGGCGTGCGCGCCTGCTCCGGCTTGAACAGGAAATCCTTCATGTAGGAGACGACATGGCGCTGCTCGCCATTGATGACGAGGTTTTCGCCGCGCCCGTCGGTGAGATACTGCGCCAGTGTCTCCTGCGGGTCGACGGCCTCGCGCTTCTGGTCGAGCGTGGCGATCTCCAGATTGGTGCCGAGCCGCACCGAGCCTGCATCCGGCGCCAATTCACCGGTCAGCATCTTCAAAAGCGTCGTCTTGCCGGCGCCGTTCGGTCCGACGAGGCCGACGCGGTCGCCGCGCTGGATGCGGGTCGAGAATCCCTTGACCACGGTGAGATCGCCAAAACTCTTCTCGATGTTCTTGGCTTCGATCACCAGCTTGCCGGATTCGGCGGCGTCGCTGGCCACCATGGTCGCCGAACCCTCGGCGCCGCGATGGCCGCGAAAACTCTTGCGCATGGTCTGC
Organism: Mesorhizobium opportunistum WSM2075; assembly: GCF_000176035.2. Classification (NCBI taxonomy): domain Bacteria; kingdom Pseudomonadati; phylum Pseudomonadota; class Alphaproteobacteria; order Hyphomicrobiales; family Phyllobacteriaceae; genus Mesorhizobium; species Mesorhizobium opportunistum. The sequence goes on from NC_015675.1 coordinate 1,385,518, forward strand.
AACTCGCCGAGGCGGCGCATGTTGCGCTTGCGCCGCGCCGTCACGCCATAGCGCAGCCAGTGCTCCTCGCGCACGATCTGTCGGCCGAGCTTGTGTTGCTCGCGCTCTTCCTCTTCCAGCACCTGATCGCGCCATTCCTCGAAATGACCAAAACCCTTGTCGAGCCTGCGGGTCTGGCCGCGGTCGAGCCAGATGGTGGCGCGCGAGACGCGTTCGAGGAAACGGCGGTCGTGCGAGATGACGATAAGTGCCGATGAGGTGCGGACAAGCTCTTCTTCCAGCCACTCGATGACCGACAGATCGAGATGGTTGGTCGGCTCATCAAGCAGCAGGATGTCGGGTTCCGGCGCCATGACGCGGGCAAGGGCGGCGCGCCTGGCTTCGCCGCCGGACAAATCGTTCGGCCGTTCCTCGCCCGACAGGCCGAGATGCTCCATCAGATAGCTGGCGCGGTAGGGATCGTCGGCGGGCCCGAGCCCCGCCTCGACATAGGCGCGCACGGTGGCAAAACCCTCCATGTCGGGCATCTGCGGCAGATAACGCACGGTCGCCGACGGCTGGCGGAACACCTCGCCGTCCTGGGGTTCGATCAGGCCGGCGGCGATCTTGAGCAGCGTCGACTTGCCCGAGCCGTTGCGGCCGACCAGCGCGATCTTATCGCCGGCCGAAGCGGTCAAGGCGGCGCCATCGAGCAGCGGTGTGCCGCCGAAGGTCAGTTTTATCCCGTCGAGATTGAGAAGAGGCGGGGCCATGTCAGCTTTCGGGCAAGGGATAGGGATGAGCGAGCAGCAGCGCGCGGCCATGGCCGAGCGCGATTTCGAGGCCCCCCCGGACCTCGTTGGAGATGGTCAGCGACGAACCGAAGGCCACCTCGACCTGGTTCAGCGGCCATTTGGCGCCGGTGACGGTCAGGCCGGCGAGGTCTGAAAAGCCGAGGATCGAAAACAGCGTGCCGTCGGTATAGTCGAAACCCGTCTTTCCCAACAGCAAGGGCACGCCTTCCTGGGCGCCGCTGGTCAGCACCACTCCGGTGCCGGTCTCGGCCAGCCGCAGCGCGAGCGACAGATGCAGGAAAGCGTGGTCGGCCCGTTTGCCGCCGAAAGCGCCTGCCAGCACCAGGCGGGTCGCGCCTCGTTCGAGTGCGGCGGCGATCGCCAGTTCGCCATCGGTCTTGTCCTTCTCCGCCGGAAAGGTCTGGCGGGGCACGGCGGCCAGATCGTCAGGCAGATTAGCCGGCACCGAATCGAAATCACCCACCCAGAGTTCCGGGACAAGGCCGAGCAGCCGCGCATGGCCGATGCCGGCGTCGGCGGCGATCACGCGGCAGCCTTCGATCTGGCGGTCGAGCCGCGGCGTGCGGATGAGATCGCCGCCAAGCAGGATGGTGAATGTGCTCATATCGTGTGGCCCTTACCAGCCCGACACGCGAAACGGAAGGCGGCAAACTCCCACTTGCGCGGTTCATTGGCCCGGCCTATGTGTCGAAACGCTCTAACGGGGTGCCGGACGCGATCTTCGCGGACCGGCTGAGAGGCAGTCTCGCCAACCCGCTGAACCTGATCCGGTTTGTACCGGCGGAGGGATTAGACGTTTCGGACAGTCCGACGCCTCAATTCCTTTCAACTCGAACGAAGGAGGCGCCGATGCGCACGCTTTTATACTCTCTTGTCTCGGCAGCGGTTCTGGCGCTGTCCGGGCCGGCCTTGGCCAAGGACAAGCTCACCGTCTACACTTATGAAAGCTTCACCGCCGATTGGGGTCCAGGCCCCGTGGTGAAGAAGGAATTCGAGGCCGAATGCGGCTGCGATGTCGAGTTCGTCTCGGTCGCCGACGGCGTGGCGCTGCTCAACCGCGTCAAGCTCGAAGGGGCCTCGACCAAGGCCGACATCGTGCTCGGCCTCGACACCAATCTCACCGCCGATGCCAAGGCGACAGGCCTGTTCGCGCCGCATGGCGCGGTGTCCGACGTCGATGTGCCGGGTGGCTGGAGCGACGATACTTTCGTCCCCTTCGACTATGGCTACTTCGCCGTCGTCTATGACACGCAGAAGCTCAAGACACCGCCCAAGAGCCTCAAGGAACTGGTCGAGGGCAGTGCCGACGACAAGATCGTCATCCAGGATCCGCGCACTTCCACGCCGGGTCTCGGCCTGCTTTTGTGGGTCAAATCGGTCTATGGCGACAAGGCGCCGGAGGCCTGGGCCAAGCTCAAGGCGAAGGTGCTGACGGTGACGCCGGGCTGGAGTGAGGCCTACGGCCTGTTCACCAAGGGCGAGGCGCCGATGGTGCTGTCCTACACCACGTCGCCGGCCTATCACATGATCGCCGAGAACACCGAGCGCTACCAGGCGGCGTCCTTCGAGGAGGGCGAATACCTGCAGATCGAGGTTGCCGGCATCACCACCACGGGCGCCAAGAACCCGCTGGCTGCAAAGTTCATGGCCTTCATGACCAGCCCGAAGTTCCAGGACGCCATCCCCGAGACCAACTGGATGTTCCCCGCCGGCAAGACCGACAAGCCGCTCAACCCGGCCTTCGGCAAACTGGTCAAGCCGACCAAGACCTTGCTGTTCAGCCCCGAGGAGGTCGCCGCTAATCGCAAGGCCTGGGTGGATGAGTGGCTGGCGGTGATGAGCAGGTAGTTTTGAGGCAAACCGACCGAAGATGATTGCTCTACGGCGCCCCCCTCTGTCCTGCCGGACATCTCCCCCACAAGGGGGGAGATCGAACGTCATCGGTGATTTCGCAAATCGCCGACGCTGCAGATATAAGCTAAGCGCGGAAACTGCCAATCTCCCCCCTCGTGGGGGAGATGTCCGGCAGGACAGAGGGGGGCGCCGTAGAGCACAATCCTTTGTAAGTGCCGCGACGCGCAGACAGGCGGTCCAGCGTGCAACGCGCGTCTGACCCCCGCGTCAGCGCCGGCATCATCGCGCTTTCCGCGATCGCGCTGCTGATCGGTGGCGCGTTTGCCGGGCTGCTTGTCGAGGGCGCCCACGATCTCACGGGCGCTTGGGCGGCCTTCGATCCCTATCTGCTGCGCGTCGTGCGCTTCACGCTCTGGCAGGCCGCGCTCTCGACCCTGTTGTCCGTCACCCCGGCGCTGTTCGTGGCGCGCGCCCTGTCGCGGCACCCGCGCTTCCCGGGCCGCGCCTTCATGCTGCAGCTCTTTGCCGTGCCGCTGGCGTTGCCGGCCATCGTCGCGGCGCTCGGGATCCTGGCGCTCTACGGCCGCGCCGGTTATTTCGCCGGTCTGTTCGGCGCGGTCGGCGGGCAGGGCTGGCCAGGCATTTACGGCCTGTCCGGCATCCTCGTCGCCCATGTCTTCTTCAACCTGCCGCTCAGCACGCGGCTGTTCCTCGAGGCGCTGCAGACCATTCCTGCCGACCAGTGGCGGCTGGCGAGCCAGCTTGGCATGGGCGCGCGGCCGGCGTTCCGGCTGATCGAATGGCCGACGCTGCGCGCCGCCTTGCCCGGCGTCGCCGGGCTCGTCTTCATGCTCTGCATTACCTCCTTCACCATCGTGCTGACGCTCGGCGGCGGACCAGGCGCGACGACGCTGGAAGTCGGCATCTATCAGGCGCTGCGCTTCGATTTCGATCCGGCGCGGGCGGTCGCGCTGACGCTGCTGCAGATCGCCTTGACCTTCATCGTGGTGCTGGCGCTGACGCGGCTTGGCGCCAATGTCGTCGGCGACACCAACCTGCCGGTTGCACCGCGCCGTTATCTCTCCGTAAACCGGACCGAGACCTGGCTGAACGCGGCGCTCATCGTGCTGGCGCTGCTGTTCGTTGCCGGACCGATGGCGGCCACGGTGATCTCCGGGCTTGGCGCCGATCTCGGCCGGCTCGCCGGCGAGGCCGCGGTCCGGCAGGCGACGCTGACGAGTGCGGTGCTGGCCTTCCTGTCGGCGCTGCTTTCGGTGATGCTGTCGCTGGCCTTGACCATGGCGCGCAGGGCGCTGGCGCTGAACCGCCGCTCCGGGCCAAGGACGCTGCTCGAACACGCCACCGATACCGGCGCGGGGTTCGTCCTGGTCGTGCCGCCCATCGTCATCGGCGCCGGCTGGTTCCTGCTGCTGCGCCATGCCGGCGATGTCTTCGCCATCGCCCCGGTCATGGTCGTGACCGTCAATGCGGTGATGGCGATGCCTTTCGCGTTGCGCGCGGTCCGTCCCGCCTATGATGCGGGCAGCGAGCGTCACGAACGGCTCTGCGCGCAGCTCGGCATAGCGGGCTGGGCCAGGCTGCGGCTGGTCGACTGGCCGTCGCTGCGGCGGCCGCTCGCCACCGCCTTCGCCTTCGCCATGGCGCTGTCGCTTGGCGATCTCGGTGTCATCGCGCTGTTCGGCAGTGATTCCGTGCAGACATTGCCCTACCTTCTGCTGGCGCGCATGGGCAGCTACCGCACCGCGGACGCCGCCGGCCTGGCACTGTTGCTCGGCCTGGTTTGCCTGGCGCTGGTCCTGGCAGCGGACCGGCTGGGAAAAGGAATGGCCCGCGATGTCTGATGGGGCGATTGGCAGGAAAGGTGTTCCGGTGCGGCTGGACAAGGTTTCGTTCAGCTATGGCGAGGCGCCGCTCACCTTCGATGTCGCGTTCGCCGCGGCGGAAATCACCGCCATCATGGGGCCGAGCGGCTCGGGGAAGTCGACGCTGCTCAACCTGGTCGCCGGGTTCGAGACGCCACGGTCCGGCCGTGTGCTGATCGGCGGGGCCGATGTCGGCGGCGCGCCTCCGGCGGCGCGGCCGGTGTCGATGGTGTTCCAGGAAAACAATCTTTTCGCCCATCTCAGCGTCGAGCAGAATGTCGGGCTCGGCCGCTCGCCGTCGCTGCGGCTGACCGAGGCCGACCGCGCTGATATCGCCGACGCGCTTGCGCGCACCGGCCTTGCCGGCAAGGAAAAACGCTTGCCGCGCGAACTCTCGGGCGGTGAGCGCCAGCGCGTCGCCCTGGCCCGCGTGCTGGTGCGCGATCGCCCGGTGCTGCTGCTCGACGAACCCTTCGCTTCGCTCGGGCCCGCTTTGCGCGACGACATGCTCGACCTGGTTGCCGGCGTCCATGCCGACCATGGCATGACGGTGCTGTTCGTCACGCACCAGCCGCAGGATGCGCGCCGCATCGGCCGCAATGTGGTGTTTCTGGACAATGGCGCCGTGGCGGCCACCGGCTCCGCCGAGGATTTCTTTGCCGGGGCTGGTCCCGAGGCGTTCCGGCACTATATCGGTACCGGTGCTGGGGATGCCGTATCACGAGATATTGCCCGGAAGCGGACATAATTTACGGCCAAACCGTCTTCGGGCGAAGTGGCGCTTGCTTGCCATGGCAGACGTAGTGTGGCTAGGTCCGCCCTATTGGTCCGGCACAGGCCGTGATTTGCCTACAGCATCCGCCGCACGCCCCGAGGGACGTGTGACGGATGCTGTAGTAGTTTGTTTGCGCATGATAATTCCGAAGATCGCCCCCGATTTTCGTGGTCATGCGCCGGGACCCGAAAGGAAGCCGTTCTGGCGATCGGCGTTGACAGACCAAGATGGAACCCGCTGGCGCGCTTTCTGGCGCTGGCCGGTTTTGCCGTGGCGCTCGCAAGCTGCCAGATGTTCACACCTCCGGCAGTCCAGGAATCCGGGTTCCAGCCGTCCGACAAGCCGATCACGGTCGACAATGTCGGCGCCAACAACAAACTCGCCGAACTGGCCAAGGCGCAGCACCCGCGCATCCTGGCGACTTATGGCGGGGAATATTCCGATCCCAAGCTCGAGCGCATGGTCGCCAAGGTGGTCGGCAGCCTGACCGTGGTGTCCGCCAATCCGACCCAGACCTACCGCATCACCATTTTGAATTCGCCCAACGTCAACGCCTTCGCGCTGCCGGGCGGTTATCTCTACATCACGCGCGGCCTGCTGGCGCTGGCAAACGATTCGTCCGAACTCGCCGCGGTCATCGCGCACGAGATGGGCCACGTCACCGCCAACCACGGCCTGCAACGCCAGCAGCTGGAGGCCGAGGAAGGCCTGGCGACCAAGGTGGTCTCGGACGTGCTCGGCGACAGCCCGACCGCCAAGGCCGCACTGATCCGCGGCAAGCTCAGGCTGGCGCAGTTCTCGCGCAACCAGGAGCTGGAAGCGGATGCCATCGGCATCAAGTCGATCGGCGAAGCCGGCTATGATCCATACGCCGCCGGCCGGTTCCTGCAATCGATGTCGGCCTATACCGATTTCCGCTCGATCAGCGGTGCCACCGACGCCAGCCTCGACTTCCTGGCGACGCATCCCAACACGCCGCAGCGCATCGACCTGGCGCAGCGCCATGCCCGCCAGTTCGGCGCCCCCGGCGTCGGCACGCGCGACCGCGATTCCTTCCTCGCCGGCATAGACGGCCTGCTCTACGGAGATACGCCGGAGGAAGGCTACGTGCGCGGCGAGACCTTCCTGCATCCGGGCCTCGGTGTGTCATTCACGGTGCCGGACGGCTTCATCATCGACAATTCCGCGGCAGCGGTGACGGCGACCGGGCCGGGCGACATAGCCATCCGCTTCGACGGGGTTTCGATCGACAAGAACCGCGCCTTGACCGACTACATCCGGAGCGGCTGGGTCGCCGGTCTCGACGACAGCACTGTCAAGCAGGAAACGATCAACGGCAACGAGGCGGCGACCGCGCATGCCGGCGCCGAAGGCTGGCAGTTCGACATCGCGGTGATCCGCGCCGGCGGCCAGGTCTACCGGCTGCTGACCGCTGCACCCTCGGCCAGCACCTCGCTCGACACGGTGGCACGCTCGGTCAGCGGGTCGTTTCGTATCCTGAGCCCTGCTGAAAAAGCGGCCCTGAAGCCGCTGCACATCCGCGTGCTCACCGTGCAGCCGGGACAGACCATGGGCTCGCTCGCCGCGCAGATGGTGGGCGTCGACCGCAAGCTCGACCTGTTCCGCGTGCTCAATGCGCTGTCGCCGGGTGCCGCGGTTTCGGCCGGCGACAAGGTCAAGATCGTCACCGACAAGTAGGAGCGCGTTGCAAACGCACTCCGGGCTCTGACACACACTTTTGGGGATCAGGCGGCTGTCGCCAGGAACTCCGGATTCTGCTTCACCAGCGCGACCTTGAGCTTTTCCATGGCGCGGGCCTCGATCTGGCGTACGCGCTCCTTGGAAATGCCGAGCGTTTCGCCGAGTGCCTCAAGCGTCGCACCCTCGTCGCTGAGCCGGCGTTCCTCGATGATGCGCAGTTCACGGGCGTTGAGGGCGGCGAGAGCCGCTTTCAGCCAGACGGAGCGGCGCGCGACATCGATGCGGTCGCTGACGACCTCATCGGGCAGGGGATCGTCCGAGACCAGGAAATCCATCCGCTCGGTGGCGCCCGCATCGTCGGCCAGCGGCACGTTGAGCGAGGAATCCGGAGCCGACAGCCGCGAATCCATCATCGCCACATCAGCTTCGGAAACACCAAGCGCAACCGACACTTCGCGATACAGGGTTTCGTTGGAGAGCGGCTCGGCGCCATTTGCCAAGCGGGCACGCAAGCGCCTGAGATTGAAGAACAGCGCCTTTTGCGCGGAACTCGTGCCGCCGCGCACGATCGACCAATTGCGCAGGATGTAGTCCTGCATCGAGGCTCGGATCCACCATGTCGCATAGGTCGAGAACCGCACGTCGCGTTCGGGCTCGAAGCGCGCGGCGGCCTCGAGCAGGCCGACATGGCCTTCCTGGATCAGATCGCCAAGCGGCAGGCCGTAATGGCGGAATTTGGAAGCCATGGAGATGACCAGCCGCATATGAGCGACGGTGATGCTGTGCAAAGCGTTCTGGTCGTTGTCTTCTTTCCAGAGCAGGGCCAGCCGATGCTCCTCGTCACGCTCCAGGTAGGGGGCCTTCATGGCCGCGCGGACCATGGTCCGTCCTGCCGTGTCTTCCATCATGAGGCACTCCCTGGCTCAGGCGATGCGAATAACGAACTGGCAGGGCGTCGGGTTGAAATCGCCGCGTCGTGCCCTAGAACAGCCAAAACTGCCATGCGCGAGAAAAGTTCCGCCCGCGCGGGCAGGCGAGCGGTATCATCCGGGCGATTTCGCAGCGGTTGCCTGGACCATCAGGATGCTGCGAATAAGGCCCCTGCGGAGAATGCGGTTTCAGAAATCCATTGTTTTTGAAATCTCGTTCCTTATTTTTTCGACCTGCATCTGTCATTTTCCAACCCTCACAACATGCCGGGTTGCCGGCCAAGGACGGGATCACAGAAAAATGAAATGGCTCAAGTCGCTCATCATTGCCGGAACGCTGCAAGCCCTGGCTGTCGCATCGGGCCATGCCGGCGCCAATCTCGACCAGATCAAGCAGGCCGGGGTCATCAAGGTCGGCACGGAAGGCACCTACGCACCCTTCACCTATCATGACGCTTCCGGCGCGCTGGTCGGCTTCGACGTCGAAATCGCCAAGGCGATCGGCGACAAGCTCGGGGTGAAGGTCGAGTTCCTCGAGGGCAAGTGGGACGGGCTGATCGCCGGCCTCGACGTCAACCGCTACGACGCCGTCATCAACGAAGTCGGCATCACCGACGCCCGCAAGGCCAAGTATGATTTCTCCGATCCCTACATCGCCTCCAAGGCGGTGCTGATCGTGCGCGGCGACAACACCGACATCAAGACCTTCGCCGATCTCAAGGGCAAGAAGTCGGCGCAGTCGCTGACCTCGAATTTCGGCAAGCTGGCCGAGACGAACGGCGCCGAACTGGTCGGCACCGATGGTTTCGACCAGTCGATCCAGCTGCTTTTGACCGGCCGTGCCGACGCCACCATCAACGACAGCCTGTCGTTCCTCGACTTCAAGAAGCACAAGCCCGACGCCAATGTGAAGATCGCCGCGCAAGAGGAAAACGCCGACTATTCAGGCGTGATCGTGCGCAAGGGCGATCCCGAGCTGGTCGCCGCGATCAACAAGGCGCTGGCCGACATCAAGGCGGATGGCACCTATCAGAAGATCGCCGACACCTATTTCGGCCAGGACGTTTCGAAGTAAGTTTTCGTGGGATGGGCCGGTTGCCGGCCCGTGCGATGCATCCAGCGGCGAGCCGTCTTTGACGGTTTGCCGCTTTTGTCGTGATATGGCTGACGTCTAGCACTCTGGAGGGTCTTTCGTGCCGCACTGGCTGCAACTGATGCTGGAGTCGCTGCCTTCGCTGCTCTGGGCCGCGCTGATCTTCACCGTGCCGTTGACGCTGCTGTCCTTCGTGCTGGGCCTGACGGTCGGCCTGGGCGCGGCGCTCGGCCGGCTGTTCGGACCCAAGCCGCTGGTCGCGCTCGTGCGCTTCTATGTCTGGATATTTCGCGGCACGCCGCTCCTGGTGCAGTTGTTCCTGATCTTCTATGGCCTGCCGTCGGTCGGCATATTGCTCGACGCCTTCACCGCGGCGCTGATCGGCTTCACGCTCAACATCGGCGCCTACACGTCGGAGATCATCCGCGCCGCCATCGGCTCGGTGCCGAAAGGCCAGTGGGAGGCCGCCTATTCGATCGGCATGACCTGGAGCCAGGCGATGCGGCGCACCATCCTGCCACAGGCCGGCCGGGTCGCGGTGCCGCCGCTGTCCAACACGTTCATCTCGCTGGTCAAGGACACCTCGCTGGCAGCCGCCATCACCGTGCCGGAGATGTTCCAGGCGGCGCAGCGCATCGTCGCCACCACCTATGAGCCGCTGATCCTCTATGTCGAGGCGGCGATCCTCTATCTGGCGATGAGCTCGGTGCTGTCGGCCCTGCAGACGCGGCTGGAGGAACGGCTCAACCGCTATGGCGGCTTCCTGGAGGCACGCTCATGATCGGCCTTACCGACATCGAAAAGCGCTTCGGCGACAATCTGGTGCTGAAGGGTGTGACCGTCGCCATCGACGAAGGCAGCGTCACCGCGCTTGTCGGCCCTTCGGGCGGGGGAAAAAGCACGCTGCTGCGCTGTATCAACCTTCTGGAGATCCCGACATCGGGCACGGTGCGCATCGGCGACGAAACGCTGGAATTCCGCCCGGGCGTCAAGGTGGCGACCGCCGACATCAGGCGCCTGCGCCTCCAGACCGGCATGGTGTTCCAGAATTTCCAGCTGTTCCCGCACCGCACCGCGATCGAGAATGTCATGGAAGGCCTGGTGACGGTGCTGAAATGGTCGCCGCAGAGGGCGCGCGAGCGGGCGCTGGCGCTGCTGGAGAAGGTCGGCATGGTGCACAAGGCCGATGCATGGCCGGCGACGCTGTCGGGCGGCCAGCAGCAGCGCGTGGCTATTGCCCGGGCACTGGCGCCGTCGCCGAAAGTGCTGCTCTGTGATGAGCCGACCTCGGCGCTCGATCCGGAATTGGCACAGGAGGTGGTCGACGTGCTCGGCAAGCTCGCCAGCGAAGGCACGACCATGGTGATGGCGACGCACGACCTGCGCCTCGCCTCCAAGATCGCCCAGGAAGTGGTCTTCCTCGATGCCGGCGTCGTCGTCGAAAAGGGGCCATCCGCCGTGCTGTTCGGCAATCCGGAGCGCGAACGGACCAAGCGGTTCATCGCGACGCTGAAGCAGGAGGCGGAGAAGGAGGGCAAGGGGTGAGTCTTCTACTTCCCCCCTTGTGGGAGGTCGGACCCCCTTGTGGGAGGTCGGACCGAAGGTCCGGAGGGTAGGCGCTGCCCCCCACCCCGCTGCTTTGCAGCGACCCTCCCCACAAGGGGGAGGGTAAACAAAAAACCCGGCGCGAGGCCGGGTTTTTCAGAACTCGAAGGTTCAAAGGCTCAGGCAGCTTCTTCCTGCTCGGCTTCCTCGTTGTCGGCCTTGGCGCCACGCTTAGGGCCCTTGTTGAGGTTGACCTCGATCAGACGGACGGCTTCGGTTTCCGACATGCGGTTGACGGCCGCGATCTCGCGGGCCATGCGGTCGAGCGCCGCCTCATAGAGCTGGCGTTCGGAATAGGACTGCTCCGGCTGATTGTCGGCACGGTAGAGGTCGCGCACGACTTCGGAGATCGAGATCAGGTCGCCCGAATTGATCTTGGCATCATATTCCTGGGCGCGGCGCGACCACATGGTGCGCTTGACGCGGGCACGGCCCTGGACGACCTTCAGTGCGCGCTCGACATAATCCTCTTCGGACAGCTTGCGCATGCCGATGGAGGTCGCCTTGGCGACCGGCACCTTCAGGCGCATCTTGTCCTTCTGGAAGTCGATGACGAACAGTTCCAGCTTGTGACCGGCCACTTCCTGCTCGTCGATCGACACGATCTGGCCGACGCCGTGCGCCGGATAGACAATGTACTCACCGGTCTTGAAACCATGACGCGCGCCGGTGGACTTCTTCTGCGGGGTGATCGTAGCCATTACGCCGTGAACTCCTTGTTGTGGTGCCGGCGTCCTGCCGGCCCGAACTCGTGCGATCGGGGGACCCGATCCTTAGCCGCACAACAGATGAACCCATCGGAAAAGCCGGACCGGCAAACCGCACAGATTGCGACCGCCTGGCCCAGATCGCTCTGGTCCGGAATGGGATTTTCACCTTTCAGTGATTTGGGGCGTCTGCGCCATAAATCGACGTTGTGTCACCGGCATGTTTGGCTGATGTAACACAAAAAGTCGGAAGAATCAAGGTTTTGCTGCGTCAGCGAAGGCCACAGGTCCGTGCCGCCTGTCAAGACGCTCAATGCAGCATGGCTCTTACCTTGCGTAATACCGGCCTTCGCGACCGGGTTGTCAATCGCCTTCGCCAGGCTCGGCGGAGAAGTATTTCTCGAATTTGCCAGCCTCGCCGTCGAAGGTTTTGGCGTCGGCCGGTGGCTCCTTCTTGGCGGTGATGTTGGGCCATTTCTCGGCGTATTCGGTATTGATCTGCAGCCATTTGTCGAGGCCCGACTCGGTGTCGGGCTTGATCGCGTCGGCAGGGCATTCCGGCTCGCAGACGCCGCAGTCGATGCACTCGTCGGGATGAATGACGAGCATGTTCTCGCCTTCGTAGAAACAGTCGACCGGACAGACCTCGATGCAATCCATATATTTGCATTTGATACAGTTGTCGGTCACGACATAGGTCATCGGTCGGCTCCGGGACGTCCCAGCTCTATTGGGCCAGTTTTGTTGGGCTTTTTCCGTGAGGTAACGCCTTTGTCCGTCGCTTGCAAGGGCAGCCATGCCCAGCGGCATCGGCGTTTCCGGAATGAAATTCCAGCACGCGGGTGCGACAGGGGCATTTGGTGTCCTGTTTGCCGGGGTCGGTTTCCGTCTGGCGTCTGTCGCTGTCCCAAATCGCCAACCGCGTCTTTGGCCACAAACCTCTTGGCCGATCCTCTTGGGCGACAAGCCTCAATCTTCGCCGAGCAAGCGGTCGGTCTGGCGGCGCTCCCGTTTGGTCGGGCGGCCGCTGCCAGCCTCGCGCAGCGCCGGGATGGCATCGGGCAGGGTGTCGGCCTTCGGTGTGGGCGGCGGCGACATGTCCTCGTAGAGGGTACGGGCCTCCTCGGCCGGGCCGCGCCGCACACCGGCGCCGAGCACCTTCCAGACGAAAATGCGCCGGTCGAGCGTGATGGTCAGCACGTCGCCCGGCTTGACCAGATCCGAGGCCTGCGCTGCTTTGTCGCGATTGATGCGCACGCGGCCGGCGACCACCAGCTTCGCCGCCAGCGAGCGCGATTTCACGGCGCGCGAGAAGAACAGCCATTTGTCAATGCGCTGGCGGCCTTCAGCAACCATCGAAGCGCGATCTCTTGGTCGAGGGGCCTACTTCTTCAGCTGGTCGCGCAAGGCGGCGAGCTTGGCGAAGGGTGAGTCCGGATCGAAGCGGACCGGGCGTTCCTCGCGCGGCTTCGGCTGGAAAACGGGCTTTGCGCCCCCTTGATCGGGGCGACCGCCCTTGCCTTCCGGCCTGCCGCCCTTCCAGTCGGGCCGGCCTTCACGGCGTTCGGGACGTTCGCCTTGCGGGCGGCCGTCGCGGCGCTGTTCGCCTTCGCCCTGCGGCTTGGGCTTGAATTTCGAACGGTCGAAGCGCGGCTTGCCGGCGCCGTCGCGGCGGCCTTCATGGGCCGGGCGCTCGCCTGGCGTGCCCGTTGCCTGGACGCCGACGGCATCGGTCGGTGTATTGCCTCGGCCGCGCGCCTGGCCGTTGCGCTGGCGATTGTTGCGGCCCTCCTGGTGACGGGGGCGCTGGTCGAAACGGCCCTGGCGCCACAGCAGGATCGGCTTGGGCGCTTCGGCTTCGGCGGCGGGCTCACTGGCCTCACTCTCCCCCTCGTGGGGAGGGTCGGCGCGCAGCGCCGGGGTGGGGGCCGCGTTAGTACCGTCAGCAACTGCGTCACTGGCTTCATCAGCACGACGTGCATCGTCGGCGCCATCACCCGCGTCGCTTCGCGCCGCGACCTCCCCCATCGAGGGGGAGGTGGGGGCGTCGGCGCCTTCTGTGGCAGTGACGTTGGCGACAACTTCTGCAACAGCCGGAGTTTCTTCCACGATTTCTGCGGGAGTTGCGACTTGCTCTTCCGTGACAGGCTCTGACGCTGTTTCCGCAATGGCTGAGGTTCCGATTGTAGCTTCAACAGCCGTTTCCGCGATGGCTTCGGCCGGAGCTTCGACCGCCGCCTCGGCGGCAGCCGGCTCGGAACCTTCGACCGCGGCTTCGGCGGCAGCATCCGTTGCGGCGGCTTCGGCTGCCGTGGCCTGTTCGGCGCGTGCCGCCTCTTCCGCCGCGAGCTTGGCGGCTGCCGCTTCGCGCGCGGCATTGTCCTGCGCCTCCAGCCGTGCCTTGACCTCGGCCGCCGGCTTCGGCTCGGCGCGGTAGCCGAGGCCCTTCAATATCTCTTCCATGTCGTCGGCGGTGGCGCCGAGGATCGACATCATCGGCGGCGTCACCATGAAGGACTGGCCGTCATAGGCGCCGTCCGGCCGCTGGCCAAGGCCGGGCTTCCAGTTGGTCGCCGGGCGGATCAGGTCGGCCAGCCGCTCCAGAATATCGATGCGCACGGCACGGCGGCCAAGATTGCGGTAGCCGGCAAGCTTGTAGAAGGCCTTGTCGAAGGCCGGATCGATGACCACCGAGGTGCGGCCCGATGCCAGCGCGTGGACCACGTCGCCAAAGCCGGGCTTGTCCTTGCCGTCGTTCTTCAGCGCCCACAGCAAGGTCACCAGTCCAGCCGGTGCCGGCTTGATCAGCGCCGGCACGAAGACATGGTAGGCGCCGAAGCGGACGCCAAGCCGGCGCAGTGCCGCACGGCCTTCCTGGTCGAGCGACTTCATCTCCTCGGCGATGTCGCGGCGGTTGATGAGGCCGAAATTCTCGACGAGCTGGAAGGCGATGCCACGGCCGATGCCGGAAATCTGGTCGGCATTCTTCAGGTCGACCAGTGGCTTCAGCAGCGTTTCGATCTGGAAATTGACGAAGCGTTCGGCACGCGCGGCGACCTTGTCGCGCGCCGGGCCGGTCAACTGTTCGTCGGCCAGCAGCACCAGGCGCGGCTTCAGTGCGTCCTCGCCTGAAACCAGCGTGCCGATCGGTGCGCCGATCCAGCGCAGCGTGCCGTCCGAACCAAGCGCAAGGTCGCCATTGGCGCAGGCGCCGAAGCGTTCGGCGCGTGCCTCGAATTCGGCGGCCAGCGCCTTTTGCGCGGCCGTGCGCACGGCCTTGGCGTCTTCGCCGCCGGCCGTCTGGTCGGCTGTGAAGCGGAACCCTTGCAGCTCGCCGACATGATGGCCTTCGACAAGGACGGTTCCGGTAGGACTGATTTCGGCTTCAGGCATGGTATTTTCTCTAAGGCGCCGCATGAGGACGGAAGTCCTGCGGTCTACGAAGCGTTTCGTCAACCGCTCATGCAGCGCATCCGACAATCTGTCTTCGATTTCGCGCGTCTTTTCCTGCCAGTGTGCCTGATCGGCCAGCCAGCCTGGCCGGTTCGACACGAATGTCCAGGTGCGGATCTGGGCAATGCGGTGCGACAGCGTGTCGATGTCGCCCTCGGTGGTGTCGGCGCGGCGCACCTGCTCGGCCATGTAATTCTCGTCGACATGGCCGTGCCGGGCAAGGTCCATGTAGATCGAGGCGATGAGGTCGGCATGCTGGGCCGGGGCGATCTTGCGGTAGTCGGGGAGTGCGCAGGCTTCCCACAGCAGCGCCACGCGCCTGGCATCGGTGGCCAGCGCGCGGATGTCGCCGTCGCGCGACAGATATTCGAGCGCCTGTGCGTCGACCGCCGGCAGCGCGCGCGTCAAACCCTCGACCGGAGCGTTGGTCTCGATCGAGCGCTTCAGCGCGTCGAGGCTGGCGAAGTCGAAACGCGCGGTGCGCCACTGCAGCACCTTCACCGGATCGAAGTCGTGGCCCTCGATCTTCTTGACCAGCTCTTCGTCGAGCGGATCGACCTGGCCGGTGACGCCAAAGGTGCCGTCGCGCAGATGCCGGCCGGCGCGGCCGGCGATCTGGCCAAGCTCGGCCGCCGTCAGATTGCGGTACTGGTAGCCGTCGAACTTGCGGTTCTGGGCAAAGGCGACATGGTCGAGATCGAGGTTGAGACCCATGCCGATGGCATCGGTGGCGACGAGATAGTCGACATCGCCCGACTGGAACAGCGCCACCTGCGCGTTGCGGGTGCGCGGCGACAGCGCGCCGAGCACGACGGCGGCACCACCCTGCTGGCGGCGGATCAACTCGGCGATGGCATAGACCTCATCGGCGGAGAAGGCGACGATCGCGGTGCGACGCGGCAGCCGGGTCAGCTTCTTGGAGCCGGCATAGGCGAGATGCGACAGCCGCGGCCGGGTCACAACGGAAACGCCCTTCAGCAGCCGCTGCAAGATGCCATGCATGGTGGCCGCACCCAAGAGCAATGTCTCCTGGCGGCCGCGCAGATGCAGGATGCGATCGGTGAAGATGTGGCCACGCTCGAGATCGCCGGCCAGTTGCACCTCATCTATGGCGACGAAGGCGGCATCGGTCTCGCGCGGCATGGCCTCGACGGTGCAGACGGAATATTTCGCGCCTTTCGGCTGGATCTTCTCCTCGCCGGTGATCAGCGCCACCTTGTGGGCTCCGACCTTTTCGCAAACGCGGGTGTAGACCTCCCGCGCCAGCAGCCGGAGCGGCAGGCCGATGATGCCGGTCTCGTGCGCCACCATGCGCTCGATGGCGAGATGGGTCTTGCCGGTGTTGGTCGGCCCAAGCACGGCGGTCACGTCGCGGCCCGACAGGATCAGCGGCTCGGTGTGTTTCGGCTGGATGTTCATCGGCTCGGAAATAGGGCTTTCTGGCCTCTCATTGTCGGGAGCGTGCCCTGGACGGCGCGTATGACAGGCGACACATAGGGATTTCGGGCGCGAAGCGAAAGCGGAATGTTCCGCCGTCGGTTCGAAGGCGCGTTTGTCAAGCTCCCGATCGGTGGCGGATTAAGAGTTGGAACGAGTCTGGAACGAATCAGCGACGAATCGCTGACTCCGTCAGATTCAGCTTTTGTTCACGGCTACATATGGATTTTGTGACGATGAGTCTCACCACATGCTGAATCGTTGAACTGGCCCGTTTTATGCTAGGTGGCCCCCATCGTTAATCTTTGCCGGCAAATGAGGAAGGTGGCCCGATCCGCCTCGCCCAAGATTATGAAATTGTTAATCTTTCTGAATTGACCGTTAAAGCATTGCAGAAGATTTCAGGCCGTTAATGTTAACTTCCGCTCAAAGCCGGAACGAATCGGCGACAAAACAGCGCCAACGATATTTTCCCCTTTTGTTCTCCCAATATCTTGTGTTGTGAACAGCTTATCCACCGAGAATCCACAGGTCTGGCGACCGGTTTTGCACAGATACCGCTGCGGCCATTAACCTTTGCGTGCCGGATTGGATCATCGCGCTGGAACGAGGCATTCTGCTGCGATCAGCATATCAACGAAAAAACGGAGCGGTTTCCCGGTCCGCCCAGTTTCTCGTTGTCCCAGCTTGTCTCGCTGAAACCATCGCCTCAGGCGAAATACTGACCGCCGTTCGCAGTGAGCGTCGAGCCAGTGATGAAGCCGGCATCCTGCGAAGCGAGGAAGACGACGCAGCGCGCGATCTCTTCCGGTTCGCCGAGGCGGCCGACGGGGATCTGCGGGATGATGCGCTCGTTGAGCACCTTCTCGTCGATCGCCTTGACCATCTCGGTGGCGATATAGCCGGGGCAGATGACGTTGACGGTGATGCCCGCGCGAGCCCCCTCCTGAGCAAGGGCCTTGCTGAAACCGATGTCGCCGGCCTTGGCTGCCGAATAATTGACCTGACCGGCCTGGCCCTTCTGGCCATTGATCGAGGAGATGGTGATGACGCGGCCGAACTTGCGGTCGCGCATGCCGCTCCACAGCGGGTGCGTCATGTTGAAAACACCGGACAGATTGGTGTCGATGACCTCTTTCCACTGCTCGCGCGTCAGTTTGTGGAACATGGCGTCGCGGGTGATGCCGGCATTGTTGACCAGCACCGAGACCGGGCCGAGATCGGCCTCGACCTGCCTGATGCCGACGGCACAGGCATCATAGTCGGCGACCGACCATTTGTAGACCGGAATGCCGGTCTCGGCCTTGAACTTCGCCGCCGCCTCGTCGTTGCCGGCATAGTTCGCGGCAACGGAATAGCCTGCGGCCTTCAGAGCGATCGAAATCGCGGCGCCGATGCCGCGCGATCCCCCCGTGACGATTGCAACCTTGGTCATGCGCTCCCTCCCTTTGGTCGGGAGAGCGAATAGGGAGTAGCGAATAGCGAGTAGGGATCAAATGTCCTGTCGCGCTGACGCCATTCTTCCCTATTGGCTGCTCCCTATTCGCTATTCACTTCTCTTTCTTAGAGCGCTTCCACGCACATGGCGACGCCCATGCCGCCGCCGATGCACAGGGTGGCCAGGCCCTTCTTGGCGCCACGGCGGCGCATCTCGAAGACCAGCGTGTTGAAGACGCGGGCGCCGGACGCACCGATCGGGTGGCCGATGGCGATGGCGCCGCCATTGACGTTGACGATCGAGGGATCCCAGCCCATGTCCTTGTTGACGGCGCAGGCCTGCGCGGCAAATGCCTCGTTGGCCTCGACGAGGTCGAGATCGCCGACCGACCAGCCGGCCTTTTCCAAGGCCTTGCGCGAGGCGGGAATGGGTCCGGTGCCCATGATCGCCGGATCGACGCCGGCCGTTGCCCAGGACGCGATGCGCGCCAGCGGGGTGATGCCGCGCCTGGCGGCTTCCGCCTCGCTCATCAGCAGCGCTCCGGCGGCTCCGTCATTGATGCCGGACGCGTTGGCGGCGGTCACCGTGCCGTCCTTGTCGAAGGCCGGTCTCAGCTTGGTCATGGCATCGAGCGTCGCGCCGTGGCGGATATACTCATCCTGGTCGACAATGGTGTCGCCCTTCTTGCCCTTGATGGTGAAGGCGACGATCTCGTCCTTGAATTTGCCGGCCTTCTGCGCGGCCTCGGCCTTGTTCTGCGAGGCGAGCGCGAAATGGTCCTGGTCTTCACGGGTGATCTGGAACTGGCGGGCGACGTTCTCGGCGGTGTTGCCCATGTGATAGCCGTTGAAGGCATCCCACAGCCCGTCCTTGATCATGGTGTCGATCATCTTGTAGTCGCCCATCTTGACGCCGGCGCGCAGGTGCTGGGCGTGCGGCGACATCGACATCGATTCCTGGCCGCCGGCGACGATCACCTTGGCGTCGCCGGTGGCGATCTGCTGCATGCCGAGCGCGATGGCGCGCAGGCCCGAGCCGCAAACCTGGTTGAGGCCCCAAGCGGTGGTCTCCTTGGGCAGGCCGGCCATGATCGAGGCCTGGCGGGCGGGATTCTGGCCTTGAGCCGCGGTCAGCACCTGACCGAGGATGACCTCGTCGACCTCGGCCGCTTCGACACCGGCACGGGCCAGCAATTCCTTGACGACGACGGCGCCGAGCTCATGCGCCGGGGTGGCGGCAAAGGCGCCGTTGAAGGAGCCGACCGCGGTCCGCGCGGCGCTGGCAATGACGATGGAAGCGGACATTTTCTTCTCCAGACTTCATGGGTGTTGTTCTGCCGTTGAGGACTTTTCTTGCCCTTTCCCAACCCCAAGTCAAACCGGAAATGGGTATGGCGCCCATGCGCCGCAAGCAGGCCGCGCATCGCCGTGCCGGCAGGGCGGGCGCTGCTGCGCAACATATTTTGCCTGCTATGCAGCATTATATGATCCCGCACTGCACAAACTGCTTGGAATTGTGAGGCTTTTGCGCATATCCTTTAAAAAGGCGCAATCGTTACCGGCCGCTTACTCAGGCGCGCCGGTGTCCGGGGAGGATGCAGATGGCCGCAAAAGACGATCCGATTGTTATCAAGAAATACGCCAATCGCCGCCTCTACAATACGGGGACGAGCACCTATGTGACGCTCGAGGATCTGGCCGAGATGGTCAAGAAGGGCGAGGAGTTCACCGTCCAGGACGCCAAGACCGGCGACGACATCACGCATCCGGTGCTGACCCAGATCATCTTCGAACTGGAGAACAAGGACGGGCAGAATATGCTGCCGATCCCGTTCCTGCGCCAGCTGATCGCCTTCTATGGCGACCAGATGCAGATGATCGTGCCGAGCTTCCTCGAACAGTCGATGATCGCCTTTTCCAAGGAGCAGGAGCGCTTCCGCGAGCAGATGAAAGGCGCCATCGGCAAGTCGCCGCTCGACGTGATGAAGATGGCGACGCCGATCAAGGCGCTGGAAGAACAGACGCGCCGCAACATGGAAATGTTCCAGAACGCGATGCGGCTGTTCACGCCGTTCCCGCCTGCGGGCTCGGCGCCTGCCGCGGCTCCCGCCGAGCCGGCCAGGAAGGAAGCGCCGGAGAAGCCCGACGACCTGCAGCAGCTCAAGGACCAGATCGCGGCCATGCAGCGCAAGCTCGACACGATGTCGTGAGCGCTGTCATTCACGCAATCTACGGCAGCAATCCCTCATAGCGGCCGCGCGGCCTGATGATGCTGCCGCTCACGATCTGTTCGACCACATGCGCGGCCCAGCCGACGCTGCGTCCGAGCGCGAACAAATGGAACGGTGCGTCGCGGGGCAAGCCAAGGCTGCGCGTCAGCACGGCCAGGGCAAAATCGATATTCGCTGGAGCGCCGGTCGCGGCCATGGCGGCGGTTTCCAGCGATCGCAATGTCTCGTCTGTGTCGTCGATGGCCGCCAAGAGTGCTGTGGCGCGAGGATCGCCCTCGGGATAAAGCTGATGGCCGAAGCCCGGCAGCGGCCGGTCGTGGCCGAGCCAGCGCCGGATCGTGGCATCGGCGCCGTGCCGTGCCGCATCGTCGGCGAGTTGCATCACCGCTTCGCTGGCGCCACCGTGCCGGGGGCCGGAAAGCGTTGCCAGGCCCGCCAGCAGGCAAGCAGCAGGCGAGGCTCCGGTCGAGGCCGCGACGCGGGCTGCAAAGGTCGATGCGTTGAGTTCGTGGTCGGCGAGCAGCACAAGGGCGCGCCGGATTGCTTCCGCACCGCCATCATCCACCGACCAGCCCCGGGCCAATCGCCGATGCACCGGGTCGGATCCCGGCGAGGCACCGATGGCGCTGGCCAGCACGCCGATAGCGCGCGCGGCATCGGCGCAGAGCGAGGCGGCACTGCGTCCAAGCGAGGGCCGCCCCTGGCCGGCAAGCGTGGCAAGGTGCGCGAAGGCCGGGGCCTGGCCAAGCTGGCCGGAGGCATCCGACGCCTGCGCTTCGAAACTCACCGGTTCTGGCCGGGCCCAAAGCAGGGCGGCGGTTTCCTCCAGCGTGGCATGTTCGCAGAGCGCAACGGCGTCCCGTCCCCGATAGACGAGCCTGCCGTGCCAAACGGTCGAGATCGACGTTGCGATCGACGGCTCGCCCCAGGCGATGGCGCTTTCGGCGATGGCCGAGGGGCTGCGTCCGCGCGCCCTTCGCGTCGCCAGCGCCGCCACATCGTCGGCGCGGTACTGGCTGCGGCGCGGATCGGCACGGTCGGGCCGCATGCCGATGCGCCCGCGGCTGACATAGGCGTAGAGCGTCTGCGGCCGCACCTTGAGCCGTTCCAGCGCCTCTTCCCGTGACAACCATTCGGACATGTGAACCTGATATTGATTCTGTTGATCAAGATTGATGCCTGTGTCGCCCATCCTTATCTCCCATGCGCAAAAGCTTCAAGGAGACAGCTATGGCGAATGGGCTCGATGACGTGGTGGCGGCCGAAACAATCCTGTCGGACGTGGATGGCCTGGGCGGCCGCCTGACGATCCGCGGCCATTCCTTGCCGGAATTGGCGGGACGATGGACCTATCCGCAGGTGGTCCGCCTGCTGCTGGACGGTTTCTTCGACGACCTGCCCGGCGATGCCGAACTGGCGGCGAGCCTGGGCGAGGCACGCGTCGAGGTGTTCGATCGGCTCCAGCCTTCGCTGGTGCTGCTGGCGCCGCTCGACGTCTACAGTGCCATGCGCGCCGGAATGGCCTTATTACCGGACGGCGAAACGCTGGCGGATGCCCTGCGGCTGATCGCGGCGCCAGCGGTGCTGACGCCGGCCTTGCTGCGCCTGCAGCGCGGCGAGCAGCCGGTTGCGCCGGACGGCAAGGCCGACCATGCCGCCGACATGTTGAGGATGCTCAGAGGTTCCGCCCCGCCGCCGACATTGGCAAAGGCGCTGGATACCTATCTGGTGACGGTCTGCGACCACGGCCTCAATGCCTCCACCTTCGCCACCCGCGTCGTCGCCTCGACACTGGCTGGGCTGACCTCATCGGTGCTGGCCGGCCTCGGCGCGCTCAAGGGACCGCTGCATGGCGGCGCGCCCGGCCCGGTGATCGAGATGCTCGATGCCATCCAGGCGCATGGCGACGCGGCCGGCTGGCTGCGCGACGAGATCGCGCATGATAGGCGGATCATGGGGTTCGGCCATCGCATCTACCGCGTGCGCGATCCGCGCGCCGACGTGCTGAAGGCCGTCGTGCGGCAGATTGGCGGCGAGGGCGAGACCGGCCGCCGGCTGGCCTTCGCCGAAAAGGTCGAGCAAACGGCACTCGATGTGCTTCGGCTCGCCAAGCCGCAGCGCTCGCTGCAGACCAATGTCGAGTTCTACACCGCGCTCGTGCTGGAGGCGGCGGGTTTCCCCGCCCAAGCCTTCAGCAATGTCTTCGCGGCCGGGCGTGTCGCTGGCTGGATCGCGCATGCGCGTGAGCAGCAAACGACCGGCCGGCTGATCCGACCGCAATCGCGCTATGTCGGGCCGGTGCCGGACCTCGTCGCCTGACACTGCAAGCCGGCCTCGACGGAACAAAGCCTCTTCGTCTCAAGGCGGAGAGGCTTTGCCCATGACCGAAATTTCATGTGATCACGCGACCGTGTTCGTGTTCTTGCCTTGGTCCGCCCTTATATGCTGCACCGCAACATAGCCTGCCGTGACCCTGCCGCTCCGATTCCCGGACCGGATGGGTCGGGCACCGAGGTGACAGGAACGCCATGACGAAGAACGGCAAGGCGGAGGAAAAGAAGAAGATCAACATCGCCCTTCAGGGAGGCGGCTCGCATGGCGCCTTTTCCTGGGGCGTGCTCGACCGGCTGCTGGAGGACGGACGGTTGGAGATTTCGGCCGTGTCCGGCACCAGCGCCGGGGCCATGAACGCGGTGGCACTGGCCGACGGATTTGTGCGCGGCGGGGTCGACGGCGCGCGACAAAAGCTCGATGATTTCTGGCACGCGGTGGCGGCGAAGGGCCGGTTCAGTCCGGTGCAGCGCATGCCATGGGATGTCGCCTGGGGCAACTGGTCGATCGAGAACACGCCGGGCTATGTCTTCTTCGACACCATGTCGCGGGTGTTCTCGCCCTATGTCGCCAACCCGCTTGGCCTCAATCCGCTGCGCGACGTGGTTCAGCAGGAGATCGATTTCAAGAATGTCCATGCCTGCAAGTCGATGGAACTGTTCATCTCCGCCACCAATGTCGAGACCGGGCAGCTGCGGGTGTTCTCCGATGGCGAGATCGACCTCGACACGGTGATGGCGTCGGCCTGCCTGCCGCAACTGTTCCGTGCCGTCGAGATCAAGGGCGTGCCCTACTGGGATGGCGGCTATGGCGGCAACCCGGCGCTCTATCCGTTCTTCAAGACGGCGGCGACCGAGGATGTGCTTCTGGTTCAGATCAATCCAGTGGTGCGGGAGGGAACGCCCAGGAGCGCCAACGAGATCCAGAACCGCATCGACGAGATCACCTTCAACGCCGGGCTGCTGCGCGAATTCCGCTCGATCGCCTTCGTCAAGGAACTGATCGCCGCCGGCCGGCTGCCGCATGGCGAATATCGCGACATCCGCATGCATCGCATCGATGCCGACGAGGCGTTCAAGGATCTGTCGGCGTCATCGAAGGTCAATGCCGAATGGGCATTCCTGACCTATCTGCGCGATCTCGGACGCACCGCCGCCAGCGACTGGCTTGAGGAGAATTACGACGCCGTCGGCAAACGGGCGACGCTCGATCTTTCCGGCGAACTCGATGACGGTTTCAAGCCGGTGCGCGGTCCCGCACCCGGCCGGCGGGTGAAGGAATTCCTGGCCGCGCGCAAGAACCCGGAGGCGGAGCGCCGTCGGGCCTGAGCCCGTCTGTTGCCGAAGAGCAGTGGCCGATCTGCATCAGCGAGGGCTTTCGGCATCTATGGATTTCGGACAGAGCGACAACCCGTACCGGCAACCAATGCGTGTGAACAACGCATCATCATGCTGACGCCTGCTGCCACCGACCTTCCGGCAATGCCTTGCGCTGTCGCACGATATTGCCGGAAACCGGCGAGCGGAATGGTCGGCATCGTCGTTGCGCGTCGCATGGACAATGACCGGCATTGCTGCACGCACAGGGCGTTGGGGGATGCGTCACGAATGGCAGGTCCAGCACCCTCCGGTGTTGGACGCACAGGCACTTTCGACGCCAGGTTCGATGCCCGCGGACTGGTCTTTGGCAATCTTAATCGGAATAACATTCCTGGCAATTTCATCAGTATTCCAATGCATTGCCTAGATTTTCCGGCGCCGGGCATCGGTGCCTGCCGTCGGCCGAAATGATTTGTTCATCGATGAAAATCAGCGTCCGGATCAACGATCCAGCGCGCGACGGCAGCTGTATTTTTCGAGAACGCCACGCCGCCCACCGGCAATGCCAAGTCGGTCGTTCGGGTTGGTCGTGGGGGCAGATCGTGAGCCGGCAGCAGGCGCTCCTCGGGGGCTGACCAGGAGGTCACGGACCGTTTCGCGGCTGCCACACTCTGTCCGGTTCCGCAATGCCGTTGCAACTTTCCGACTATATTGCGGTGCAACTTTGATGTAGAAGCGCGCTCGCCGATCACGGCAATTTGAACACGGTCAGGCGCGCACCCATATCGGCGACGCGCCCGCGTCATGAGGGCGCGGTGCTGGCCGAACCCGCAGTGGAAAAAACGACGATGCCGAGAATCAGGTTTCACAAGCTTGCAGCCATTGTTGTGCTTATTGGTTTCGCGGCCTGGATGGCGACAGGCGAATTCTCGTCGGTGGGCAGCGCCGCTGTCGACCACCAGAAGGCGGGCGAGCCCGCCAAGGCGCAGGACGCTGGCAAGCCGAAGGCTGAAGCCGAGCCGAAGGCGCCGTTGCGCACCGTCGCGGTGGTGACGCCGCCGCGCAAGACCTATGCGCGCGCCATCCGCATTTCCGGGCTGACCGAGGCCGACAAGCGCGCGGTGCTGGCGACACGCGTCGCTGGCGTCATCGAAAAGCTGCCAGTCAAGCAAGGCGATCACGTCAAGACCGGCGATCTGGTGCTGATGTTGGCCGCCGAGGAAAAGATCTCGATGCGCGACAATGCCAAGCAGCTTGTCGCGCAGCGCCAGGCCGAACTGGACGCGTCGCTGCGGCTGATGAAGACCGGCAATTTGCCCAAGCTGCAGCTCGACACCGCCCGCTCCAATCTGACCCTGGCGCAATCGCAGCTGGATACCGCACAGGCCGAGCTCGACCGCAACGAAGTCAAGGCGCCGTTCGACGGTGTCATCGACCGGGTGCCGGTGGAACTTGGCAGTTCGGTCATGCAGGGCGGCGAGGTGGCGACCATCCTCAAGCTCGATCCGGTGATTGCCCGTGGCGAGATCAGCGAGCGCGACCTGGGCTATCTCAAGCTCGGTGACAAGGCCAATGTGCGGCTGGTCAGCGGCCAGACGGTCGAAGGCACCGTGCGCTACATCAGCCGCGATGCGTCGTCGGCGACCCGCACCTTCCGTGTCGAGGTCGCCATCCCCAATGGCGACGGCTCGGTGCCGGCCGGCATGACGGCGGAAATCCAGCTCAGCGCGCTGCCCACCGACGCGGTGCTTTTGCCGCGTTCGGTGGTGACGCTCGGTGACAAGGGCGATCTGGGCATCCGCGCCGTCGGCAAGGACAACAAGGTGGCGTTCTTCCCGATCGACCTGGTCGACGACACGCCGACCGGTCTCGTGCTCGGCGGTATCCCGGCCGATGCGCGCATCATCGTCGCCGGCCAGGAATTGGTGAAGGAAGGCGATGAGGTCAAGCCGGTCGAGGCCGACCAGGCGACCATCAACAAGCTGATCGGCGAAGCCACCGCCGGGACGCAGTAGCGCGGCGACGCCGGCGCAGGGCCTTGCCCGGCGACGTCAGTCCGTTCGCCACTCCCGAAGCAACAGCAGGCAGATGTCATGGATATCGTCAGACTCGCAATCAACAATGCCCGCCTGACCATCTCGGTCCTGGTCTTCCTGCTGATTGCAGGCTGGGTCGCCTATCAGTCGACACCGAAGGAAGCGGAACCGGACGTTCCGATTCCGATGATGTATGTCAGCCTGATCTATCAAGGCATTTCGCCTGAAGATTCCGAGCGCCTTCTGCTGCGGCCGATGGAAAGCAAGCTGAAAAGCCTGAAGGGGCTCAAGGAGATGCGCTCGGCCGCCTTCCAGGGCGGCGGCTACGTGCTGGTCGAGTTCCAGCCGCAGACCAACCTTGCGACGGCGCTGCAGGATACGCGCTCCAAGGTGCAGGACGGCAAGGCCGACCTGCCGCAGGCGGCTGAGGAGCCCGTCGTCACCGAGGTCAACATTTCCGAATTTCCGGTGCTCGTCGTGACACTGTCGGGCGATTTGCCCGAACGCGTCCTGACCGCCGCGGCGCGCGAATTGCGCGACCGTATCGAGGAAGTGCCCGGCGTTCTCGAAGGCTCGCTGCAGGGCTCGCGCGACGATCTCGTCGAAGTCGTCATCGATCCGATGAAACTGTCTTCCTATGGCTTGCAGCTCGACCAGCTGATCGGCGCCGTCAGCGCTTCCAACAGCCTGGTCGCCGCCGGCAATATCGAAGGCTCCGAAGGCAAATACGCGGTCAAGGTGCCATCGCTGATCGAGACGCCCGAGGATGTTGCGGCTTTGCCGGTGGTCGCCGGTCCCAATGCCGTGGTGCAGGCCAAGGATATCGCGACGATCCGCTCGACCTTCGCCGATGCAGAGACGATCACCCGCCTCAACGGCAAGCCGGCCATCGCCATCGAGGTGAAGAAGCGCATCGGCGCCAATCTGATCGACACGCTCACAAAGGTGAGGGAGGTGTCCGACGGTTTCGTCAAGACGATGCCCGAGGGCATGCACGTCACCTACACCCAGGACAAGTCGGTCTTCGTCAACCAGCTGCTTGGCGACCTGCAGAACCATGTGATGATCGCGGTGATCCTGGTGTTCATCGTCATCCTCTATGCGCTGTCCGGCCGTGCCTCGCTGCTCATCGGCCTGGCCATCCCGTCGTCCTTCCTGATCGGCATCCTGTTGCTGGCGATGATGGGCTACACGATCAACATGATCGTGCTGTTCAGCCTCATCCTGGCCGTCGGCATGCTGGTCGACGATGCCATCATCGTCACCGAATTCGCCGAACGGCGCATGAGCGAGGGCATGCCGAAGCAGGATGCCTTCGCGCTGGCCGCCAAGCGCATGGCCGGTCCGGTCATCGCGGCGACGATGACGCGCATTGCCGCCTTCTCGCCGCTCCTGTTCTGGCCCGGCATCATCGGCGATTTCATGAAGTACATGCCGATCACGCTGATCGTCACGCTGTCGGCGTCGATGCTCTACGCGCTGGTCTTCGCGCCGACGCTGGGCGCGATCTTCGCCAAGGCGCCGCAGCATCACGAGGACGACAATCGTGATGGCTGGTACATGGCCGTCGTCAAGCAAGCGGTGCGCTTCCCCATCACCGTGATGGTGCTCACCGTCGTCCTGCTTGCCGGCATCTTCGTCGGCTATTCGAAATACGGCGCAGGCGTCGAGTTCTTCCCGAGTGTCGAGCCCGACTACGGCCTGCTCTATGTGCACGCCCGTGGCAACCTTTCGCTGGCCGAAATGGATACCGCGACGAAGATCGCGGAAAATCGGATGCTTGGTTGGCCCGGGATCAAATCCGTCTACACCCGCGTCGGCAAGACGCAGGGCGGCGGCCAGGATGTGCCCGAAGACGTGGTCGGCGTCATCCAGTATGAATTCATCGACTGGCGCGAGCGCAAATCGGCGAACCAGATCCTGAACGATCTGCGCGGCGTCATGGCCGGCATTCCAGGCGTCGACGTCGAAGTTCGCGTGCCCGAGGCCGGACCGCCGACCGGCAAGCCGATCCAGATCAGGCTTTCGGCTGTCGATCCCAAGGGGCTCGACGACAAGGCCCGGGCCGTTGCGGCGCGCGTGGCCAAAGTGCCCGGCGTCATAGATATTTCCGATGGCCTGCCGCCACCCGGTGTGGACTGGGCGCTCGAGGTCGACCGCGCCAAGGCGGCGCAATACGGCATCAGTCCGACCGCTGTCGGCACAGTCGTCCAGCTGGTAACCAACGGGCTGAAGCTCTCGGAATACCGGCCGGCCGGCGCTGATGATGCCGTCGATATCAGACTGCGCCTGCCCGAAGACCGGCGCACACTGTCGACGCTCGACGAACTTCGTGTGCAGACCTCGCAGGGCTCGGTGCCGATCTCGAACTTCGTCATCCGCAAGCCCGAGCCGACGGTCGGTATCCTCAACCGCATCGACGGCGCGCGTACGGTGGTGGTGCAGGCCAACGTTGCCGCCGGCCAACAGGTCGCGGCTGTCCAGCAGGAGGTCACCAAGGCGGTCGCCGACATGGATCTCGGCAGCGGCATCCGCTGGAAGCTGGCCGGCTCGAACGAGGACAGCGCCGAAGCCAGCGCCTTCCTCAGCAAGGCCTTCGGCGCCGCGATCTTCCTGATCTTCCTGGTGCTGTTGGCGCAGTTCAACAAGTTCACCAGCGTCTGGCTGGTGCTGTCCTGCGTGGTCATGGCGACGATCGGCGTGTTCCTCGGGCTGCTGATAACGGGCGAGACGTTCGGCATCGTCATGTCGGGCATCGGCGTCATCGCTCTGGCCGGCGTGGTGGTGAACAACAACATCGTGTTGATCGACACCTATGACCGGCTGCGCGAAGAGGGCTGGGACAAGATGGAGGCCGTGCTGCAGACCTGCCGCGAGCGCGCGCGCCCGGTGGTGCTGACGGCGGTATCGGCCATTCTCGGCGTGCTGCCGATCGCCTTTGGCCTTGGACTGGAAATCTTCCATCACGAGACGACGATCAACGCGCCGTCGACGCAATGGTGGATTTCGTTGTCCTCGGCGATCGTCTTCGGCCTGTCCTTCGCCACGGTGCTGACACTGGTGGTGACACCCTCGATGCTGATGGTGTTCACCCGCGCCAAGGTTAAGCCCGGCGCCCGGCGCAGCTTGTTCAGCCGGCTGTTCCGGCGCGGCAAGGGCGAGATCTCGTCGGATGCGCCAAAACCGGATGCCGGTTCGGAACCAGCGATCGCCTTCCCGAAAGCCGCCGAATAGGCACGACTTTCCGATTTGAGTGCAAAAGGCCGTCCGGAACAACCGGGCGGCCTTTTGCATTGTCCCTCAGCCTCATGGGTTCAAATGCGGGGAAGTCTCATGCCGATCACCACCATCGTCATTATCATCCTGGTCCTTGTCCTCATCGGCGCGGTGCCGGCATGGCCGCATTCACGCTCCTGGGGTTATGGGCCGTCGGGCATTCTTGGCGTGGTGCTGGTGGTGGTTTTGATACTTGTGCTGATGGGCAGGATCTGATGACGCGCAGCCCCTGGCGGTGCGTTCAGGCGGTCTTGGCCAAAGTTCCGACCGTTGCGATGCCGATGTCCTCCAGGGCCTCGGCGACAGCGTGGTCGAGCGGCGTATGCGGGGATCTCGCCGATGATGCCTTCCAGCCGCGTCGAGGCCAACCGGTGCGGTTCGAAGCGCAGATAGGACATCGAGACAATCTCACGCCACATCGCCACGAACGGGCTGCCGGCGCGCAGCACCCACCAAGGCATCGAGGTCGTCTTGAGCGGGCGGCCAACAGCCTTCTCGGCCGCCGCCTTGATCTCCAGGTCGGTGACCGCGTGGCCGGGAAAGTTCAGCGCCTCGTAGGAGCCGAGCTTGTCGAGATTCTTGACCAGCGCGACGAAGCCCACGGCGAAGTCCGGCAGATAGGCCCATTCATGCACCAGATCGGCCGGGCCGGGCGCGGTGTAGATGCCCTTGGCGATCTTGGCGGCGACGATCAGGTCGAACCACGAGCCGCTGCCGGTGCCGCCGAAGAAGTCGCCGGCCCGCAGAACAATGGTGCGAACCCGACCGGCGTCGGCCTCGCTGCGAAAAAGCGCCTCCATGGCGCAGCGGATGCGGCCTTTTTCCGTCGTCGGGTGGAAGGGCGTGTCCTCGGTGATCACCGCCGGCATCGGCGAGCCGTAGTTGTAGACGGTGCCGGGGAAGAGATGCAGCGCGCCGTTGGCATGGCAGGCGGCCATGACGTTCTCGGCCATCGGCAGGCACTTGCCCCAGTCGGTGTAGATCGGATTGAGGCCGTTGAAAATGATGTCGACACCTTGCGTGGCGCGGATGAGGGCCTCGCGGTCAAGTGCGTCGCCGGCAATTGCGGTCGCACCCTTGAGTCCGGCCGGCAGCTTGCCGGTGCGGGTGACGGCGCGGACGTCGAAGCCCGCACCGACAAATGCCTTGGCGACGACGCGGCCGAGCCGACCATTGGCGCCGAGAATTGCGATCTTGGTCATTTGAGTTACTCCTGTTTGGGTTGTTGCGGTCGGTATCGGTGTTTGCAGGCCGAATATGATTGCCGCACGGATGAATTGAAATTGACCATGGATGCAGTTCTGATATTCATTCTTGAATGGCTGACATCGACTGGAACCTGATCAAGAGCTTCGTCACGGTGGCGGAAACCGGCAGCCTGTCGGCCGCGGCGCGAAAGCTGTCGGCAAGCCAGCCGACGCTTGGCCGCCACATCTCGGAATTGGAACAGGCGCTCGGTGTCACGCTGTTCCGGCGCGGGCGAAGCGGCTATGCGCTGACGGAAGCCGGGGCCACACTGTTCGAGCGTGGCAAGACGGTCAGCGAGCAGGCAAGTGCCTTCTCACTCTTGGCGCAGGGCTCGGTCGAGGCCATCGAAGGCACGGTGCGCATTGCCGCCAGCGAGGTGGTGGCTGCCTATGTGCTGCCGCAGATGATGGCACGGCTCGACATCGAGGAGCCCGGCATCGAGGTCGAAATCGTTGCCTCGAACCAGGTCGAGAACCTGTTGCGCAGGGACGCGGACATCGCCATCCGCATGGTCAAGCCAGCGCAGAACGAACTGGTGGCGCGCAAGGTCTGCGACATCCCCCTCTGCGCCTGCGCGGCCATTTCCTATCTCGACAGGCGCGGTCGCCCCCTGGAGCCGGGCGACCTCGTCGATCACGCCCTGATCGGCTTCGACCGCAGCGACGAGATGATCCGAGGCTTTGTGCAGGCCGGCATCCCCGTCACGCGGAACAGTTTCCGCTTCAGGGCCGACAACCAGATGGTTCTGTGGGAAGCGGTGCGGGCGGGAAATGGCATTGGCCTCGGCCAAGAGCCGCTGGCCGAGCGTGACCCGCTGGTGGAGAAGGTACTGCCCGGCCTGCCGCTACCCGCTTTGCCGGTCTGGCTGGCCATGCATCGCGACGTGCGCACCAGCGTGCGCATCCGCCGCGTGGCGGATTTTCTCCATGAGGAACTGAAACGCTATTCGGCCGGCGCGGGCGCGAATTCGGCGCGGTGAGCGAGGCCTGCCATCAGCAGCACGACGATCAGCAGACCCGACATGGCAACGAAGATCGGGCCGAAGCTGGAATGCTCGGCGACGAAGCCGATCGCCGATGGCGCCACGAGGATGCCGGAATAGCCCATGGTGGTGACGACACTCATGCCGGTGCCGGACGACATGCCTTCCTGGTTGCCGCCGGCCGAAAAGATGATCGGCACCATATTGGCGATGCCGAAGCCGCAAAGGGCAAAGGCCGCGATGGCGAGCCAGGGTGAGGGCGACAGGCCGGCGATCAGCATGCCGGCAGCAGCAATGACAGCTGAGCCGCGCAGGGTCGTCACGGCTCCGAAACGATTGCGCACGCCATCGCCGAAGAAGCGCATGATGGCCATGACGCCGGAAAAGGCGGCATAGGCGAGGCCGGCGATGGCAAGGTCGGCGCCGAGTTCCTGCCTGAGGTAAAGCGCTGCCCAGTCGAGCACCGCGCCCTCGGAGACCATCGTCAGCAGCGCCATCAGCCCGACCAGATAGACCAGCGGGTTCGCTGGCAGGGCGAATTTGTGATGCTCGGCCGCTTCCGGCTTGCCCTCGGCAATGAGATGGCCGACCGCCAACGCGATCACCGCGAAAGCGAGTGCGGTCACCACCGCGGCATGGGCGAGATGGCCATAGTTCTGGATGGCGAAGCCACCAAGGGCGCCGCCGGCGAAACCGCCGAGGCTCCAGAAGCCATGCGAGGACGACATGATCGCGCGCGACAATTTTCGCTCCACCACCACGGGATTGGCGTTCATGGCGACATCCATGCCGCCGATCGAGCCGCCGAAGATGAACATGGCGATCGCCGCCAGCGGCACGTTGGGCGCCAGCGCCACGACCAGCAAGCCAAGGCTGCCGCAAAGACCGAACCAGCGCAGCACGGTGCGCGAACCATGTTTCGAGATCAGGTGGCCGCACCAGGTCATGGCCGTGACCGCACCGGCGCCAAACAGCAGGATCAAAAGGCCGAGCGTGAACTTCGAGATATCCAGCCGGGTCAGGAACACCGGGATCTGCGGCGCCCAACTGCCGGTCAGGAAGCCGTTGGCCAGAAAAATGGCCGCAACGGCCCACCGTCCGCGAATGGCAGTCTGCATGGCGGTTGACGCATTCATACGGCGAATCCGGTCGAGAATTGGACTTTGCGCGGGAAATTAGATCGATTCAATTTGCAGTCAAGCGTCGGTTGCCCGGAAGTGCTTGGACCAAAGACGCAAATAAGGTCGGTATCGTTCGTAGCGGACTTATCCGCGTTGGAGATTAGCGAAAACGCTTCTCTCTTCGTCATCCACGGGCGGAGCAAGGGCCGAAGCGACGCGGCGCAGACCCGAGGATGACGAAGGCGCGTAGCATTATCGATGAAGAACGTGGATTGCTCTAATGATCCGTGGGCCGCCTTGCCTCGAATTCGGCCTTCTTGGCTTCGGAAGCTTCGGTCTGGTGAAGCGCCTGCCATTGCGCATAGGGCATGCCGTAGACGATCTCGCGCGACTGGTCCTTGTCGAGATCGACGCCTTCGGCGTTTGCCGCCTCGCGATACCAGTTCGACAGGCAGTTGCGGCAGAAGCCGGCGAGGTTCATCAGGTCGATGTTCTGCACGTCGCTGCGCTCCCTGAGATGCTCGACCAGCCGGCGAAAGGCTGCGGCTTCGAAGTCGCGTTTCTGCTCGTCGCTGAGTTTGGTCATCGAAACCTCCGCCATAGCGGCCCGGTGCGCGAGCCGAACATCTTTACCGCATGTATATCGGGACGGCGGTCGATGGCGTCAACGATCGGCGCCAGGCGTTCGGCCCAGGCGATGGCGCTCTTCTGATCCGATATCAGGTCCTGGCGGATTTCGATCAGCGCGTGGGCATAGCCATTGACGATGGCATGCCTGAACATGGTGTCGCCGCGCAGCGCGCCGTCATAGGGTTCATTGTCGCCAACCACGAGACCCTCGTCCTCGGCCAGCATGTCGATCAGCGGCCGCGCCACCCGGTCGTCCCGATCCCAGAGGATCCCGACATGCCACGGACGCTGCCTGCCCTGCATGACCGGCGTGAAGGAATGCACGGAGAAAATGAAAGGTGCCTGACCGGACGCTTGCGCAACCGAAGCGATCATGGCGCCGACCGCGTCGTGATAGGGCCGGTAAAAGCGGTCGAGCCGCCTTTCACGCTCCTCAGGCGCGAGCGGATAGTTCCCGGGCACCACCGTGCCGTCGTAGAGCTGGCGGATGAGCGTCGGGTCGTCCTCACCGCGATTGGGATCGATCAGCAGCCGCGAGAAATTGGCGAGCACCGCCGGGACGTCGAGCAAGGCGGCGAGTTCGCGCGTCACCGCTTCGACACCGATATCGTAGGCGATATGGCGGTCGAACTCCGCCGGGGGCAGGCCGAGGCTGCCATACTCGTCGGGCAGGTCGCGGCGGGCATGATCGGCCAGGAGCACGATGCCTCGCTTGCGATCGCCCTCGACAATGTCGAAAGGCGCGAAAACTGTGGATCGGGTCATTGGCGGAAAATGGTCTGTTCGCTGGCTTCCAGGGAGGGTGCTATCGTCATTCCACGAAGGCGACGCTTGCGCAATGCCGTTGTTTGGCCAAGGTTTCCCGGGAAATCTGGCGGAAGTCGGCGAATTGTGCGCCGGAGCCTTTCTAAATCGATTGGAATTGAACAAAACGGTGCGTTGACATGCGCCCGGACTTTTCCGAAAAGGGGCGCAGAGAGATGCTGATGTGGTTCTTGAGGGGTTTTGGAATGGGTTCCGCCGGCAGGCAGCGCATGCGCTCTGCCTTTGCCATGCCGCTCCTGACCCTGACCGTCGGCATGTCGGCAATGGTCATGGCCTCGCCGGCGCGCGCCGATTTCCGTGTCTGCAACGCCACGCAGAACCTGGTCGGCGTCGGCATCGGCTATCGCGCCAAGGCCGGCTGGATCACCGAAGGCTGGTGGCACATCGAAGGATCGAGCTGCAAGACGTTGATCGAAGGGCCGCTGTCATCAAGGTTTTACTATCTTTATGCAGAAGACGCCGAGCGTGGCGGACGCTGGGACGGCCCGATCAACATGTGCGTGGCTGAAAAAGAGTTCAAGATCGCCGGCGTAAACGACTGCGTCGCCCGGGGCTTCCAACGCGCCGGATTCCAGGAATATGACACGGGCGAACAGGCAAGCTGGATGGTCCAGCTGACCGATGAGCCCGCAACGGGAGGCGCTCCAGCCGCCCCGGGAACAAATAGTCAATGAGACGCAGCCGCAAGGTCAAGATCCTAGCCACCATCGGTCCGGCCTCCTCTTCCGAGGAGATGCTGAAGAAGCTGTTCGAGGCCGGCGCGGATGTCTTCCGCATCAACATGAGCCATACCGATCACGAACTGATGCGCACGCTGGTCGGCCGCATCCGGGCCGTCGAGGAACAGGTCGGCCGGCCGATCGGCATCCTCGCCGACCTGCAAGGGCCGAAGCTGCGCGTCGGCAAGTTCGCCAATGGCAAGGAAGTGCTGACGCTGGGCCAGACCTTTACGCTCGACGACAATCCAGAGCCGGGTACGTCGGCCAGGGTCTATCTGCCGCATCCGGAAATCCTGAGCTCGGTTGAACCAGGCCATCGCCTGCTGATCGACGACGGCAAGCTCGAACTGAAGGCGGTGAAGAGCAACGGCAAGTCGATTGTCTGCACCGTCGTTGCCGGCACCACGATTTCCGACAAGAAGGGCGTCAGCCTGCCTGATACCGACCTGCCGGTCGGCGCGCTGACCGAAAAGGACCGCAAGGATCTCGACGCGGTGCTCGCCACGGGCGTCGACTGGGTTGCGCTGTCCTTCGTGCAGCGGCCCGAGGATCTGGCCGAGGCGCGCAAGATCGCACGCGGCCGGGCGCTGATCATGGCCAAGATCGAAAAGCCGCAAGCCGTTGCCCGGCTGGCCGAGATCATCGAATTGTCCGACGCGCTGATGGTCGCCCGTGGCGATCTCGGCGTCGAGATGCCACTCGAGGCCGTGCCTGGCATCCAGAAGCAGATCACGCGCGCCGCGCGCCGCGCCGGCAAGCCGGTGGTGGTGGCCACGCAGATGCTGGAATCGATGATCACCGCGCCCGTGCCGACCCGCGCCGAGGTGTCCGACGTCTCGATCGCTGTGTTCGAAGGCGCCGACGCCATCATGCTGTCGGCCGAATCGGCGGCGGGTGCCTATCCCGTCGAAGCGGTGGCGATGATGAACCGCATCGCCGCCAAGGTCGAAACCGATCCGACCTATGCCGGCATCATCAACGCGCAGCGCTCCGAGCCCGAAGCGACCGGTGCCGACGCCATTTCGCTGGCCGCGCGCGAAATCGCCGAAACGCTGAAGCTGTCGGCGATCATCACCTACACCGCATCTGGCACCACTGGCCTGCGCGCTGCGCGCGAACGGCCGCAGGTACCGATCATCGCGTTGTCGCCGATTCTCAACACCGCCAGGCGGCTGTCGCTGTTGTGGGGCACGCATTGCGTCGTCTCGCCCGATGCCACCGACCTCGACGACATGGTCAACCGTGCCTGCCGCATCGCGCTCGAAGAGGAATTCGGCAAGCCTGGCGACCGCGTCATCATCACGGCCGGCGTGCCGCTGAGGACGCCCGGATCGACCAACATGCTGCGCATCGCCTATGTCGGATCGGAAACTGCCGGCCGGTAAAGCGGGGCTTCAGCCTGTCGCAATTCTGAGTGCTCGTGCCGCGGCTTCAGCGTGATCTCTGCGCTGAAGAAACCGGTATGCGCGAGGAATAGGGTCGTGCAGGTACTGATCCGGGCCCAGTATCTTTCGCCGGTTGAGTTCGGCCGTATCGAGCAGATCGAAATCGACCTTCTCGATCGTGCAATGCCATCCCGCACTGTGCGAGGCCCATCCTTTGCTGTGGTGTACCAGGAGCCGCTCACGGCTGGAGTAGCCGTGGTAGTCGAAAGCGACGATGCCGTTCGTCACATAGATATGGTTTCCCGAAAAACCTTCGCCTGGAATGATCCGCTCTGCGTAAAATCCCCCCAGAGGGGGATGCTTGAGGAAGGTGCCGGCGAGAATGGCGCATGCGCCATGACCGAAGAAGATGCGATCCGGCAGCGCCCATCGCTTTTCGGGGTCTCTCTTTATGCCGTGCTTCAGGACGTACATGCCGCTCGGGTCCTGATGGCGCCTTGCGATGACCGTTTTCTGGGGACGCGCATCAGGTCGGTGCCAGCTCGGCTTCAGGTTCCTTGATGTCGGCGCACTTGCCGGCACCGTATGTATCGCCTGCAATCCGTGCTTCCACCACCTTGGCCATAGCCTCCAGATCGACGGTCTTGCCGGCAAACTTCTCGATGGCGCCAACCACGAGATCGGCGGCGATCCAGTCGGGCTTGTGGCCGAGATTGCGCACCCAGATCAGCTCAGCGCCCGATATGTCGCGCGCCAGGCCGACGGAATGGATATGCGCATAGACGACTTTGTCGCGGTCGCCGGAGATGATCACGGTCGGCGCCGTGATCGCGTTGTAGTGCGGTGCCGCGCCGAGCGCATAGCGATAGAGCCCGGCGACGTCGGTGGCGTTGGCGCGAAAGGCCGCCGGCCGCAGCACCAGCGGGATCGAGGCAATGCCGGGATAATTGTCCGGCACCTTGTTGGGCGAGAACACGCAGGTGGTGGCATCGGCCATCTGCAGCGTTCCGGCGGGATAGGCCAGCGTTTCCGAGAACAGCCGGCCGATCACCGGGAGGGTGGTCAGGTCGTAGTACCAGGAAGTCGCGCCGCCCGGCCAGGGATGGGTCGCGGGCGCGAGGAAGACTAGGCCGAGCGTCTTGTCGGCGTGTTCGCGGCCAAAGGCGGCGGTTATGGCTCCGCCGAAGGAATGGCCGACGATAATCGCCTTGCGGATGCCGAGATGATCCATGAGTGCGGCCAGCGTTCTTGCCTGAGCCGACGGATCCTCATTGTTGCCGGGGCCGCGCCCCGACCAGCCGTGCCCCGGCCGATCGAAGAACAGCATTTCGGCGCGTCCTTCGAGCGGTGGCCGCAGCGGCAGCATCTGATCCCGGAGATTGGCGCTGGCGCCATGGATGAAGACGATCGGCGGCAGGTCCGCATTGGCGGGCGCCGGGATGTGGACATAGTGGATGCGCGCGCCATTGATGTCGGCGAATTCACCGATCGGCGGATTGCGGCGCTCGATCAGCCATGAGCCGACGCGGGTGACGCCGACGAGGCCAAAGACAAGCGCCATCAGGAAGGCGAGTGCGGCGGAGATCAGGTTCATTCAGGGATATACGGGGGTGGAGGGGGATAAGTTCTGGAACAGGAATAGGCAGTAGGAATTAGGCCGTAGGGGAAGCTCAAGCGCCTAGTGCCTATTCCCTAGTGCCCAGTTCAAATCCCTTCTCCGGCAAGCTCTTCGGAAAGCGTCGCGACCTGGTCCTGGGCGCTGCGCATCATCGGGTAGATGACCAGCACCTTCTGCCAGGCCTCGAGCGCCGACTGCTTGTGGCCGGTCAGCGCCATGATTTGCGCCAGACCGGACAGCGCGCCGAAATGGCGCGGCTCGAGCTGCAGCGCGCGGTCGATGTCGGACATCGACTTGCCGTAGTTCTTCATCATGAAATGCACAGTGGCGCGCCGGTTCCAGCCTTCGGCGTAGCTCGGCTGCAAGGTCACCACCTGATCGAGGAAATCGAGGGCGACGTCGAACTTCTGGTTCTCGATCGCCTTTTGCGACCACTGCATCATCAGGTCGATCGAGGCGCTGCCCGACTGGGACCATTCGTTCCAGATGTTGCCGGCGATGCGTTCGGCCGCCTTTTCGTTGCGCTCGCGCTTCAGGTCGGTGAACAGCTTGTCGAGCCGGTCCTGCTTCGTCACCGGCGCGGCCGGTGCATTCGGGGCTGACGGCGGAGCCGCCTGATCATCCGCGCTGGCCGGCAGGGCGCCGGAGACGAGCAAAGCTGTCAAGAATGCAAAAAGAATCCGCATCGCCCGATCCTAGTCCCGGGCGGCGGAACATCAAAGTGATTTTAGCGTGAGAGGCCGGCAGGCCGACAAGCATCAATTGGCGGAGGCAAAAAGCCTCCGGCCGAAAACTCAGCCCTGGCGCGCCTTGTAGCGGGGGGCGGTCTTGTTGATGATGTAGACGCGGCCTTTGCGGCGAACCAGCTGGTTGTCGCGGTGACGCGCCTTCAACGCCTTGAGCGAATTCTTGATCTTCATGGTCTTGCCTGTCGGTGTGGACCCGGTCCCGGGTCGAAATTTTAAGGCGCGCCAGAAGACGCGCCTTTGAACTGTGGGTGGCTCATAAACGAGGAGCCTTGTCCGTGTCAACCGCAAGCGTGCTCCACTCCGCCTTATCATCAAATATCCGCCATGTCGGCCCAGCGGCATTGCATGGTCGTGGCCCGGCTGGAATGATCGGCCAGCCGTGACGTGATTTGGGGGATGACCATGCGCCGAATTTTCCTGTCCGCCTGCCTTGTCCTGCTGGCCGGAACCTCGATTGTCCGGGCGCAGGAATGCGACCGCTCGGACGACAGCCAGCAAATGATGAATATCTGTGCCGGCGAGGATTACCAGGCCGCCGACGCCAGGCTCAATGCGGCCTACCAGGACCTGATCAGCTCGGACGATGCCGACGGCAAGAGATTGCTGCAGGCGGCACAGCGTGCCTGGATCGCCTTCCGCGACGCCGAGTGCGCACACTCCACAGCCGCCAGCGCAGGCGGTTCCATTCACGCGATGGCGGTTTCGCAATGCCTCACCAGGCTGACCGATGATCGCACTAGGCAACTCGCCGCCGCGGCCAATTGCGAGGAAGGCGATGTCAGTTGCGCCAGCCCCGACGAGGACAGCGACGAGGTGCAATAGGCCCGTTTCGAAGTTAAGTACGGCGGCTGATGCGGGTGAAATGGCCCATCTTGCGGCCTGGGCGCGCCTCGGCCTTGCCATAGAGATGCAGCATCAGATCGGGCTCGGCGAGCAGTTCGGGGACACGCAGCACGTCATCGCCGATCAGGTTCTCCATCACGCAATCGGAATGACGCTTCGGGTCCCCCAGCGGCAGGCCGGCGACGGCGCGGATGTGCTGCTCGAACTGCGAGACGGTGCAGGCGGCTTCGGTCCAATGGCCGGAATTGTGGACGCGCGGGGCGATCTCGTTGGCCAGCAGCGAGCCGTCGGCCAGCACGAAGAACTCGACGCCGATGACGCCGACATAGTCGAGCGCCGATAGGATTTTTGCCGCCGCCGCTCGCGCCGCCTGCGCAGTTTCAGGCCTGATCGCGGCCGGCAAGGTCGAGGTGTGGAGGATGCCGTCGCGGTGGACATTCTCGGCCGGGTCGTAGGCAGCCACGGTTCCGTCCAGTCCACGCGCCGCGATCACGGATATCTCGCGCTCGAACGGCACGAAGCTTTCCAGAATCAGCGGGACATTGCCCATCGCCTCGCAGGTGCCGGCAAAACCGCCGGTTTCCATGTTGCGGAAGACGCGCTGGCCCTTGCCGTCATAACCCATGCGTCGCGTCTTCAGGATGCCGCTGCCGCCGAATGCCTTCAGCGCCGCCGTCAGTTCGTCGTCAGTGTCGACGGGGCGGAAATCAGCCGTGGCAATGCCGATGTCATTGATGAACGTCTTCTCGCCCACCCGATCCTGCGCCACTTCGAGGGCGCGTGGCGGCGGGTAGACCGGCACTTTGGCGGCAAGAGCGCCTGCGGCGGCAACCGGAACGTTCTCGAACTCGTAGGTGACGACGGCACTTGCCGCTGCCAGTTCGGCAAGGGCCGCCGGATCGTCATAGGCGGCCATTATCTGCCGGTTGGCGACTTGCGCGGCGGGACAATCCGCTTGCGGCTCCAGCACCACGGTGCGGTAGCCGAGGCGGGCGGCTGACATCGCCAGCATGCGGCCGAGTTGGCCGCCGCCAATGATGCCGATGGTCGATCCGGCGGGCAGGCTCACGGCGTGTCCGTCGGCTCAGTCGCGACCTTGGCGGTCTGCGAGGCGCGCCAGGCATCGAGCCGCTGGGCAAGCTTGTCGTCGTTCAGCGCCAGCACGGCAGCGGCCAGCAGGGCGGCGTTGGCCGCACCAGCCTTGCCGATGGCCAGCGTCCCCACCGGAATGCCGGCGGGCATCTGGACGATGGAAAGCAGCGAATCCTGTCCGGACAGCGCCTTCGATTCCACCGGTACGCCGAACACCGGCAGCGGCGTCATCGCCGCCGTCATGCCCGGCAGATGAGCGGCCCCACCGGCGCCGGCGATGATCACCTTGTAGCCGGCAGCCTTGGCGCCCTTGGCGAATTCGTAGAGCCGGTCGGGCGTGCGATGCGCGGAGATGATCAGCCGCGTGTGCGGAACGCCCAGCGCGTCCAGCGTTTCGGCGGCCTGGCGCATGGTCGCCCAGTCGGACTGGCTGCCCATGATGATGGCGACGTCGGCGCGTTGATCGTTCAAGCTAATGCTCCCGGCGACAAAGGCGCGCCTTAGCGGAATTCGGGCGCCACGGCAAGGATACGCAGCCGAAGTGGCCGCGTATTGGCTCACACCGCAGCCTTGCGGAAGCGGGCGACGAAGTCGTCGAGCTCGGGCCGCTCCATGTCGGAGATCGCCCAGTAGGAGAAGGCGCCATCGCTCCAGTGGACCATCGAGAAGCCGCCCGACGAAAGGTCGTCCGGCTGGATGGTCTTGCCGCCTTGCTGCGGCTCGGCGACCAGCGTGATCAGGTGCTCGCGGTGCCGGTAGACCAGTGCCGGCACCGGCCGGCCCGATATCATCTCGACCCGGCCGCCGATCAGCGCGAACCCGTCCTGGGCAAGATCGGGCGCCGGCGGCGAGACGCCGATCCGGGCATCGAGCCACGGCTTGACCGTATGGCGGTCGGACGAGACGATGTCGATCGGGCTCGCGGCAAGCAGGCTGCGGCGGTGGCCGCTGGCGACCGCCGCAGCAAAGCCATCTTCCGCGCCGTTGAACATCAGCCATTGCGTCGCCCCGCTGGCCAGCACGGCGCTGACCATGATCGACGCGGCCATGGCGCGCCAGTCGAACGAGCCGAAACGGCGCGCCCTTGGCGATGGCCGCGCCTGGGAAGGCCGTGTCCCGGCTTCCCGGCGCTGGCCGCCGCCCGCGCCCGCAATCAACCCTGGCAGCGCCGACGGCACGCCACGCTGCGGCTCCGTCGCCCCGGCCTGCTCCTGCTGTTCGGTGCCGGCCATGCCGATCGCC
Organism: Mesorhizobium opportunistum WSM2075; assembly: GCF_000176035.2. Taxonomy (NCBI): domain Bacteria; kingdom Pseudomonadati; phylum Pseudomonadota; class Alphaproteobacteria; order Hyphomicrobiales; family Phyllobacteriaceae; genus Mesorhizobium; species Mesorhizobium opportunistum. The sequence goes on from NC_015675.1 coordinate 1,426,833, forward strand.
GCGATGCGGGCTCGAAAGGCATCGCTGACATCGGGGCGCGGCAAGCGGCTCACCGCTCCCCGCAAGGCCATGATACGGGCATGCTCGGCGGCAAGCCGCGGGTCGGCGGCGATGCGCCGCTCCACGGCAAGTGCGGCGGCCGCGTCGAGTTCGCCATCGGCAAGGGCATGGATCATCAGTCTGATACCTTCGGGATCATTGGGCAGTCCGTCGTCGTGTGTCATGACGCTCTCCCCAGTTCAGACGCCAGCAGGCCGCGAGCACGGGCCAGCCTGGACATCACTGTACCGATCGGCACGGCAAGCATAGCCGCTATCTCGCGATAGCTCAGGCCATTGATGTCGCGCAGCACCAGCGTTTCGCGAAACGGCTGCGGCAGGGCGGCGATTGCAGCCTCGAGTGCCGCTGTATCGGCCCTGGCGATCAGGCTTGCCTCCGGGCCATCCTCGTCCGGCAGGCTGGTGCCGTGCGCGGCGGCCATGTCGTCGAGATCGCCGAGATCGCCGACGGCCATCATGCCGCGCGGCCGGTTGCGCGCCATCCAGGTGTAGGAGGCGTTGCGCACGATGGTCAGCAGCCAGGCGCGGGAATTGCCGCCGGCATAGCCTGCGATCCCGGCATGCGCCTTGATGCAAGCGTCCTGCACGACGTCCTCGGCATCGGCCGCATTGCCGGTCAGCCAGCGGGCAAGTGCCAGCGCGTCGCCAAGATGCGGCAGCACCACCTCGTTGAAGCGTTCCGCCAGCGCCCTCTCGCTCAAAGCAGCACCATGATCCGATACTCCGGACAAGACCGGGCGTGCCGCCTCAGGACGCGACAGCGAGTTTGCCTTGCTCGCAGGGGTAAAACCCCTGGGAACAGGCAAGGGCGCCTGCCTTGCTGGAAGTGAATTCATCTGCGTCACCGGTGTCAAGCGTCACGGGGGAGAGATCGGTGACCATCATGCGCTCCAACACATGGCGACGGCTGTAGCCGCAGCCGTGTTCGCCGGGCTCGCGATGATAGGACATGCCGATCTCCTCAACGCCAGCAGTGGCGTATGACAAGGAGACTTGTTGCGGCTGGGGTTTATTCCCGCAGCGCGCAAATCAGGCTGTTCACAGTCGCGTGATCAGCCTGATTTAGCCGGTCGATGCTGGTTCCGCGTTCAATCCGGCCAGCGCAAGACGCCGGACGAATCCTTGCGGGCGGCTTTCATCGCATCGGCGGGACGATCCTTCGCGGTCAGTACAGCGCGCAGCCGTTCGGCGACGATCTCCGCCTCGCCGGGATGCAGGTTGCAGGGGTCGAGGAAGAAATGGCCGCGCTCGACCTCGTGATTGCGCACGATGATCGGCGGCGAGCCTGCCGCGAGCGTCGAAGCGAGACCGGCGGCACTGAACCGGCTTTCGGCTGAGACGAAGATCTGCAGCCGGTCGAGCGGATTGGCGGTCGGATCGGGGATGATGTTGGCAAAGATGCCCGGCAGTCCCTGTAAAGCGTCCAACCAGAGGTTGAGCGCAGCCTCCTCGCGGCGGCGGATGCCGGCGTGGTCGCGCTTTTCCCAGGCTTCCAGCGCCGCCATGGTGCCGGCGATGCTCTCCTTGCCGACCTTCATGGCGCGCGCGACGCCTCGGTTCTGCAGATAGGCTGATCGCACCAGGTCCTTGCGTCCGGTGACGATGCCGCTGGTCGGGCCTGAGAGGAATTTGTGGCCGCTGTAGATGACGACGTCGGCGCCGCGCGCCAGGAAGCCGCGCAGATCATATTCGGAAGCGGCATCGACAATCACCGGCACGCCCTTAGCGTGGCAGATATCGCAGAATTCCTCCAGCGACAGCATGCCGTACTGCACGGTGTGGTGGGCGACTACGTAGAGGGCAGCCGCCGTGCGCTCGTTGATCGCTTCGCGCACGTGATAGTGCTGCGTGACGCTGACCGTGCCGGCAGGGATCACTTTGGCGCCGGCGACGCGGACCGACTGGTCGATCGGCGCGCCGTAATTGACGATGTGGCCGAGCTGGATAACGACCTCCGACTTGAGGTCGCCGGTGTCGTCAGGCAGGCGCTCGATGGCGAGAAGGCTGGTGCCCGTCATGGCGCCGGCGATCGCCATGGTGATGCCGCTGGCGCAGCAGGCGGTGATGAAGCCGGCCTCGCCGCCGGTGAGGCGCGCGACGACCGTGCTCGCGGCACGCTGCAGATCGTCCATCTCCACCCATTGCGAAGCCATTTCGGCCATGGCGCTGATCGCTTCGGGAACGATGATCGATGCGCCCAGCGCGGTCATTGTGCCGGAGACGTTGATGATCGGCCGCAAGCCCAGCCGTTCGCGGATGGTGGTGTTGGAGCCGGTGTCGGAATAGGTTTTCATGTCAGCAGGTCCCGTGAGTGACAAATCAGGCTGCGGCGATCTCGACGACCGCCTCGATTTCGACAGTGATGTTTCCAGGCAGCGAGCCGACGCCGATCGCCGACCGCGCATGGCCGCCGATCTTGTCGAAGACATCGGCGAACAGGTCCGAGCAGCCGTTGACCACCTTCGGATGGTCGCTGAAGGTCGGGGTCGCGTTGACGAAGCCGAGCAGCTTGACGACGCGCACGATGCGGCCGAGGTCGCCGGCGGCGGCATGCATGACGGCGAGCAGGTTGAGCCCGGTGAGACGTGCATGCTCATACGCCTGCTCGACCGTCACGTCCTCGCCGACCTTGCCGGTGCAAAGCGTGCCGTCGGCGCGCAGCGGTCCCTGGCCGGAGAGGAAGATCAGCCGGCCGCTCTCTGCATGGGTGACGAAGTTGGCAATGGGCGTCGGCGGCTCGGGCAGCTTCAGGCCGAGTTCGGCGAGCCGGATGTAAGGCGTCATGGAAGAAGGCTCCCTTGGATGGCTTCAGCCATCCGATATTCAAAAAATGGGCGGTGTCGGCCGTCCGGTGTCAGAAATGCGAGGCGCGGAAGCGCGCCAGGAAGGTGCGGAGGCGCTCGTTGCTGGTCTCCGCCGCGAGGATTTCCTTGGGCGGACCAACAGCGCTGACGCCACCATCGGCCATGAAGACGATGCGGCTCGATGCGTCGCGGGCAAAGGCCATTTCGTGCGTCACCATCAGCATGGTCATGCCATCCTCGGCGAGGCTGCGCACCACGGCCAGCACCTCGCCGACCAGTTCGGGGTCGAGCGCGGAGGTGATCTCGTCAAGCAGCAGGATCTTCGGCTCCATGGCCACGGCGCGCGCGATGCCGACGCGCTGCTGCTGGCCGCCGGAGAGCTCGGCCGGCAGGCTGTCGGCCTTGTGGGCCAAACCAACGCGGCCGAGCCAGTGTTCGGCCGCCTGGCGCGCCTCGGCCTCGCTCTTTCCCCGCACCTTGGTGAGCCCGAGCATGATATTGCCGGCCGCCGTCAAATGCGGAAACAGGTTGAAGCTCTGGAACACCATGCCGGTCTCGGCGCGCATACTGGCCAAGTCGCGTTCGCTGCGGCGCTGGCGCGTTGCGGCCTCGCGGTAGCCGACCTCCTTGCCGTCGATGCGGATCGAGCCGCTGTCGTAGCTCTCCAGGAAGTTGACGCAGCGCAGCAGCGTGGTCTTGCCGCTGCCGGAGGGGCCGATGACGGTGACCACCTCGCCGCGCTTGACCTCAAGGCTGACGGAACGCAACACCTCGACGGCGCCGAAGGCCTTGGAGACATCGCGCACGTCGAGCAGCGCGGGGCTGGCGGTTGAGGCTTCGGACATCGTGCTATTCCCGGATGAAGGAGAAGCGCCGTTCGAGCCGCCGGCTGGCGAGCGAGAGCGCGTAGTTGACCGCGAAGTAGATGAGCGCGCCCAGTATATAGAGCGGCATTGCCTCATAGGTGCGGCCGATGACCTGGTTGATGGCCTGCATCAGGTCGGTGATGCCGAGCAGCGACACCAGCGCGCTGCCCTTGACCGCGTCGGTGACGCCGTTGATCCACGGCGGCAGGAAGCGCCGGAAGGCCTGCGGGAAGATGACGTAGGCCAGTCGCTGGCGGAAGGTCAGCCCGATCGCCATCGCCGCTTCGGACTGGCCCTGGGGGATGGAGCCGACGGCGCCGCGCACATATTCCACCACTTGCGCCGTCTTGAACAAGGTGAGCGCGAACACAGCGGCCCAGAACGATGGCAGGTGCAGCCCGATCGCCGGCAGGCCGTAATAGACGAAGAACATCAGCACCAGGATCGGAATCCCGCGGATGGTGTCCGAGAAGATGCGCACCGCCCAGCGCAACGGAGTGGGGCCATAGACCAGGCCGACCCCCAGCAGGACACCGGCGATGAGCGACAGGACGACGACCAGCAGTGACACCCACAAGGTCACGGCGAAGCCTTCGGCGAGGAACGGCAAGGCGTAGAAGATCTGGCCCAGCATGTCAGCGCGCCGCCCTGAACCGGCGCTCGACGAGCCTGAGCGCGAAAAGCAGGGCGTAGCCGGTGACCAGATACATCGCCGTGGTGACCAGATAGACCTCGACGATGCGGAAGGTGTTGAAGTTGATCCACTGGGCGCCGTAGGTGAGCTCCGGCACCGAGATGACCGAGGCGATCGAAGTGTCCTTGAACAGCGAAATGAAGGTGTTGGACAGCGCCGGCAGCGTGATGCGCAGCATGGTCGGCAGGCGCACATGCAGCAGCCTCTGCCATGGCGTCAGGCCGATCGCCTTGCCGGCATCGAGCTGGCCGCGCGGGACGGCTTCGAGGCCCGAGCGAAACACCTCGACCAGATAGGCGCCGCTATAGACCGACAGCGTCAGGACGAACGATGTCGGCGCGCTGTAGGCGAGGTCGACCACGGTCGGCAAGCCGTAGAAGACGAGATAGACCAGCAGGATCAGCGGCACGTTGCGGATGAACTCGACATAGGCGGCGATCACCGCCCGCACCACGCGTCCGGCCGAGACATACCAGACCGCGAGCACCAGCCCGATGACGACGCCGATGGCGATCGAGATGACGGCAAGCTCGAGGCTGAGCAGCAGTCCGCCCCAGAGCTTGTCGAAATGCCGCCAGATCAGGTTGAAATTGAGGGCATAGCCCATGCGTCCGCCTCGGTGTGAAGGGCGTCGGAAGAGAGCGGAAGGGCGAATGCCGCCCCTCCGCCTGCTGGGTCAGATGACCGGGAAGCCGGGGTGGCGCGCCGGCGGCTCCTGGCCGAAATAGTCCTTGAAGGCAGCGTCGTAGAGCGCTGATTCATGGCCGAACATGGCGATGGTGAAGGTCTGGTCGACGAAGGTCAGCCAGTCGAGATCGCCTTGCCGCAGGGCCGCGCCATAGAGCATCGAGTACCAGCTTTTGCCGGCATCGAAATATTTGTCGGGATTGCGCGAGGCGAGCCAGCGCACGGTGGAGAGATCGACCGCGGCCGCATCGACACGCTTGGACTCCAAGGCTTGCAGCACGTTGGCCTGGGTGTCGATCTGCATCACCTGCGCCTGCGGCAAGGCATAATGGACCGAAGTTTCCGCATCGACGTTCTGCAGGATCGAGATGCGCGTCGCCGAACCGCCGGCAAGCAATTTGTCGAAGGTCTTGTTCTCGGCGTTGGGAAGCGTCAGCAAGGCGACGCCTTCGACGTAATACGGCCTGGTGAAGTTGATCAGCTGCGAGCGCTGCGCCGTCATCGTCATGAACTGGATGGTGATGTCGACCTTATTGGTGGTGACGTTGGGAATGCGCTGCGCCGGATCCTGCATGACGAACTCGACCTTGGTCGGATCGTCGAAAAGGCCCTTGGCCAGGATGCGCCCCATGGTGATGTCCATGCCGACCAACTCGCCGGCATCGTTCTCGAAATGCCAGGGCGCGTTGGTGCTGCCGGTGCCGACGATGAGCTTGCCGCGATCGAGCACGGTGCGCAGCAAGCTGTCGGACGCTGCCTGGGCGGCGGCCTTCTGGGCATCGACGGTTGCCAAAACGCCGGCCGTCGCCAGTCCCGCCATTCCCAATTTCAGAAAATCACGTCTTCCGGATGTGTCGTTCACGGCGACCTCCTTTCGTGTTGTGTTCCCCTATGCACAGGCAAGACACGTCATTGTTTTCACAGCGATTGTCTCTTACAAGAGACGTATGTATCCTGTACAAGACAGATACTAACATCAGGAATCGACAATGCAAGATGGCAATGCCCTGGCGGTTTCAGCCGGCGAGAAGATCTCGGGCTCCCGGGAAAAGGGTCTCAACCGGGTGCTCGAAATCCTGGAGTTTCTTCATACGACGCAGCGCGCCATCGGCATCGGCGACCTTGCCAAGGGGGTGAACGCACCGCGCTCGACAACCTACACGCTGGTGCGGTCGCTGGTCGACGCCGGCCTGCTGGAAATGGAAGGCGACGGCAACCGCGTCTATTTCGGCAAGAAGCTCTACCTCTACGGGATGGATTATGTGCGCGGCAACGACCTGATGCGGCGAGGGCGCCAGGAGGTCGACAATCTGTCGCGCGAGACCGGCGAGACCTCGGAACTGTGTATGCTGCAAAGCGGCCGCTACACCATCGTGCACGCGAGCCCGGGTACCAGGCCGTTCCGCATCAGTTCGGCCACCGGCCTGCAGATACCGCTGCCGTGGACCGCTTCGGGGCGGCTGCTGCTGGCGGGGCTGGACAGGGCCGCGATCGAAGCCATGGTATCGGACGACGATCTCGTGCTGCCCGACGGACGCAAGCTCAAGCTCGACGATTTCGTCGCCGACATCGCCAAGGCGCGGGTCACCGGCTACTGCGTCACTTCGGGGCTGGTCGATGCCTATACGAAATGCCTTGCCGTGCCGGTCTTTTCATCGCCGGGCAAGGTCGAGGCGACGATGTGCCTGGTGGTTCCCATCGATACCACCGATGAGCGGACCGCCAGCCTCATCGGCCTGCTGCGCGAGCGCGCCGCCAGGCTATCGATCGCCGGATAGGCGAAGCATGATGGAGGACGCTTGGTGCCCGCGGCTCAAGCGATGATGTCGGGGATGATCTTGTCTTCCAACGCCATCAGCCGATCCTTGAGGACCAGTTTCTTCTTCTTCATGCGCTGGATTTGCAGCGGATCGCAACCCATGGCGATCATCGCGTTGATCGCCGCGTCGAAATCGGCGTGTTCCTGCTTCAGCCGGGAAAATTCGAGGCGAATATCGGCCTGTTCCTGATCGGACATTCTCTACCGTCTGCACGTCTGCGGCGCCCAAAACTGGGCCTGATTGGGCGGGGGCGGCAATTTCTGCCACCGGCGCGCAGGCCATATCACATTTCACATTGTCGTGGAATGCTACCACGCAGCATTCGACATCCCAGCCGGAAGGTGGCACAGTGTCATTGTGCCGTCACAGAAGCGACCTGCGGTGGACGTGCCTTTGACGGCTGCAATCGAGGAAACCATGAAAGGGAGAACCAATCATGTCTCTTGCATCCCATCTTGATGAGTTGCAGCGGAAACACGGCGACATCGAACGCGAGATCGATGACGCGATGAACCACCCGTCGGTGGACGACCTCGAAATCGTGAATCTCAAGCGACGCAAGCTGGCACTCAAGGACGAGATTGAAAAACTGAGGGCGACCACGCATTGACGCTCACCTGATATAGCCGCTCGTTAGTTGCGGTTTTCCTTGCCGGCGGCAAGCGCCGCCGGTGTGAGTTTTGGTTTTCACCGCTCCACCATGAGCCGCAGCTAATATCTCTACCGGTCTCACTTTTTGACCCCGGGTCGTGGACCGTTTCAGGTCCCCGGCGGGGATCAATTGCTGCCAGTGGCGACCTGTCGCCATTGACAAGCCATCTTTGCTCATCCACCTCATGCCCGAACTTCAGCGTATCGGCCCCGGGGAGCGTTCGTGTGTCCAAGTGGACGCATGGGGCTTCAGAGACAAAAGGCTGCCGGCATGACCGGATATTTTTCCTTTCCCTTCCCTCGCCGCACCTCGGTCGGCGTCGATGTCGGCGGCGTGGTCGTCGGCGGCGGCGCGCCGGTCGTCGTGCAGTCGATGACCAACACCGATACAGCCGACATCGACCAGACGGTCGCGCAGGTCGCGGCACTGCACCGCGCCGGCTCCGAGATCGTGCGCATCACCGTCGACCGGGACGAGAGCGCGGCCGCCGTGCCGCGTATTCACGAGCGCTTGCTGCGGCTTGGCATCAACGTGCCGCTGGTCGGCGACTTCCACTATATCGGCCACAAGCTCCTGGCCGACCATCCGGCCTGCGCCGAGGCGCTGGCCAAATACCGCATCAATCCGGGCAATGTCGGCTTTAAGGACAAGAAGGACCGGCAGTTCACTGACATCGTCGAAATGGCGATCAAACACGACAAGCCGGTGCGCATCGGCGTCAATTGGGGCTCGCTCGACCAGGAGCTTTTGACCCAGCTGATGGACGACAACCAGGACAAGGGTTTTCCGCTGACCGCGCAGGAAGTCACCCGCGAGGCGATCGTGCAGTCGGCGATCCTGTCGGCCGAGATGGCCGAAGAGATCGGCCTCGGGCGCGAGAAGATCATCCTGTCGGCCAAGGTCAGCGGCGTGCAGGACCTGATCGCGGTCTATACCGAACTTGCCACCCGCTCCAACCACGCGCTGCACCTCGGCCTGACCGAAGCCGGCATGGGTTCGAAAGGCATCGTCGCCTCGTCCGCCGCGATGGGCATCCTCTTGCAGCAAGGCATCGGCGACACCATCCGCATCTCGCTGACACCGGAGCCGAATGGCGACCGCACGCGTGAGGTGCAGGTGTCGCAGGAGTTGCTGCAGACCATGGGCTTCCGGCAGTTCGTGCCGATCGTCGCCGCTTGCCCCGGCTGCGGCCGGACCACCTCCACCGTGTTCCAGGAACTCGCCCAGAACATCCAGGCGGACCTGCGCAAGAACATGCCGGTGTGGCGTGAAAAATATCCCGGTGTCGAGAACCTCAAGGTCGCGGTGATGGGCTGCATCGTCAACGGTCCGGGTGAATCCAAGCATGCCGATATCGGCATATCGCTGCCCGGCACCGGTGAAACGCCGACGGCTCCCGTCTTCGTCGACGGCAAGAAGGCGGCGACGCTGCGGGGGCCGTCGATCGCATCGGATTTCGAGAAAATGGTCGCCGACTATATCGAGCAGAGGTTCGGTCGCGGCGGCAAGGCCGCGGCAGAGTAGGGCAATGCAGCGTTTCCTCTGGGTGGCGCTGATTTCCCTGTGCGGGCTGGCCTGGTCGACGCTGGTTCAGGCCGACCCGCCGCAATCGGCCAAGCAAAGGCTGATCGACAAGGTCTGCAACCTGATCCAGGCCCATGCCGACCAGAACGGGCTGCCCCGGGATTTCTTCGCCCGGCTGATCTGGAAGGAAAGCAGGTTCGATCCCAACGCGGTCAGCCCCGTCGGCGCCGAAGGCATCGCCCAGTTCATGCCGGGCACCGCCAAGATGCGCGGGCTCGCCAATTCCTTCGACATCAACCAGGCGATCCCGGCGTCGGCGAAGTACCTGGCCGAAATGAAAGTCAGCTACGGCAATCTCGGCCTGGCGGCGGCCGCCTACAATGCCGGCGAAAGCCGGGTGTCGCGCTGGCTGGGTTCAGGCGGCTTCCTGCCGATGGAGACCGAGAGCTATGTCTTCGACGTCATGGGCGAGCCGGTCGACAAGTTCACCGACCGCGCCTATGCCGGCAAGATCGCGCCTCTCGACGCAAAGACGGATTTTGCCGCCGCCTGCCGCAAGCTGCCGGTGATCATGTCGAGGACCGTGGCGATGGCCTCGATCAACGTCAAGCCGTGGGGCGTCCAGGTGGCGGGCAATTTCCGCCGCAGCGCGGCGATCGGCCAGTGGCTGCGGGTGAGAGGCCGTTTCCCGGCCCTGCTCAGCGGCCATGATCCGGTGGTGAGCCGGGTGCGCACGCCGATCGGCCGGCGCGGCATCTATGCCGTCAGGATCGGGGTGAATGACCGCGCCGATGCCAATGTCATCTGCCAGAAACTGCAGAGCGTCGGCGGAGCCTGCGTGGTGGTGCGCAACCGATAGCCGACAGGACTGAAGGAGGCGGTTGAAATTGCCAGCCAGGATCGTTCTGCTCAACGGCGTCGGCAGTGCCGGCAAATCCTCGATCGCCAGGGCGCTGCAGCAGATCACTGCCGAACCATTCCTGCATGTCCAGATGGACAGTTTCGTCGCGATGCTGCCCGATGCCTTGCAGGACCATGCCGATGGCTTTTCCTATGAAACCATCCGGCAGGAGGGCAAGCCTTCGGTCGTGATCAGGACTGGACCGATCGGTGCGCGGACCCTGCGCGGCATGCGCCATGCCGTTGCCGCCATGGCCGGGCAAGGCAACAACCTCATCGTCGACGACGTGCTGTGCAACGGCGAAATATCGGAATATGTCGAACTGCTGTCGGCCTTCGATCTCCATCGGGTCGGTGTCATGGCGCCACTGGACGTTCTGGAAGCCCGCGAAGCCCAGCGGGCCGACCGGCTGCCCGGCCTGGCACGTTGGCAATATGGACGTGTGCACAAGGGAATACGCTACGACCTCGAAGTCGACACCAGCGTGCTGACGCCGCTGGAATGCGCCCGTCGCATCCAGCAACAATTTCGACTATAGGCGGCGATCGATTGGCCGGGCTTGCCCTGCCTCAAACAGGACTGGGGCAGCCACATGTTCGACGCCTACATTATCTGCGGCACGCCGAGAACCGGCAGCACTCTGCTGTGCAAGCTGCTGGCCTCCACCGGGGCATCAGGCGATCCTCACTCCTTCTACCGGCGGCAGGATGTGACGGAGTGGGCGCAGGAGTGGAAACTGCCGGCCCGCGAGACGATGGGTGAACTCGAATTCGACACTGCCTATCTCGATGCGGCAATCGCTGCAGGGAAGGGCGGGACAGATATCTTCGGCCTGCGCCTGATGCGCGAAAACCTGGATGAACTTTCGGCGATCCTCAACCGGATTTTTCCGGGGCTTGCGGCGGACACAGCGCGTTTCGAAAAGGCCTTTGGCCATGTCCTCTACATACACCTGTCGCGCGAGGACAAGCTGGCGCAGGCTGTCTCGCTGGTCAAGGCGCAGCAGACCGGCCTTTGGCATGTCGCGCCCGACGGAACCGAGATCGAGAGGGTCGGAGTTCCCGGGCAAGCTCGGTATGATTTCCAGCGGATCAAGGGCGAGCTCACCGAGCTTGAAGCGTATGACGCGGCCTGGAACACATGGTTCGCAAAACAGGGCGTCACCCCATTGCGGATAGGCTATGAGCGCCTTTCCGCCGATCCGGCCGCGGCATTGCTAACCATCTGCGAAGCCCTGGGCGTTCAAGCGCCTGACGCCGAGGCGGTGCGGCCAGGCGTCGCAAAGCTCTCCGACGAGACGAGCCTGGACTGGATGCGCCGCTTTCACGTGGACGCAGCCGTCTAAGGCGTCGATGCAGGGTGCTCAGGCCGTCTTGGCCACCACCGTCTCACTCAGCCATGTGCCGATCTTGGCGCCGAGGCGATCGGGTGAAACCGGCTTGGGCAGATAGTCGTCCATGCCGGCCTCGATGCATTTGTCCCGGTCGCCCTTCAGCGCATGCGCGGTGACGCCGATGATCGGGATGTGGCCGCCCGAAGAGGTCTCGATCGCCCGGATGGCGCGGGTCGCTTCGTAGCCGTTCATCTCGGGCATCGAGACATCCATCAGGATCAGCCTGGGACGCAGCGACCGGTACATCTCGACCGCCGTGCGGCCATTGCCGGCGATGCGGTAGCTCAGGCCCAGGCCGTTGAGGATCTGGCCGAACACAAGCTGGTTCACGTCATTGTCCTCGGCAATGAGGATGTCGATCGGCCCGTTCGGCGTGGCGGTCGATTCCGGCGCCGGGACCACGGGCAAGGCGGGGCCACGAATGACGGTGAAGGGAAGCGGTGCCGGCTGGGGCTGAGGCTGGACAGGCTCGCGCGTGAATTGCGCCTTGCCGACCTGGGAGCGGGCCTTCTGGATGACCGAGATGACGGTGCCGAGCAGAACCGCGGAGCGCGCCGGCTTGGTCAGATGCGCGGCAATGCCGAAGTCGATGATCATCTTGCCGAAATCGACCTGGTCGACCGAGGTCAGGATGACGATAGGGATGGCCGACAGCCGGCTGTCGGCGGCAATGGCCCGCGCGACGTCGGCACCGTTCATGCCGGGCATCTGGTAGTCGAGGATGATGCAGTCGACGGCGGCACCCAGCTGGTAGGCACGGTCGAGGAAGGCCAGTCCCACCGCGCCGCTTTCGGCGGCGGCGCAGTCGAAGCTCCAGCTCCTCAGCTGTTCGAGCAGGATCTCGCGGTTGACCGGATTGTCGTCGATGACCAGCACGCGGGCGCCGGTGACGTCCACCGGCACGATCTCGTCGCGCGCCTGCGCAGTGTGAAGGGGCAGCGGCACCGCGAACCAGAACACCGAACCGCGGCCGATCTCGCTCTCGACGCCGATCTTGCCGGCCATCAGGTCGACGAGACGGGCGGCGATGGCAAGTCCGAGGCCGGTGCCTTCGTGGCGGCGGGTCGACGATCCGTCGACCTGGGCGAATTTCTCGAACACGTTCTGCAGCTTCTCGGCCGGGATGCCGATGCCGGTGTCCTCGACACGCAGCTTGAGCTGGACGACGCCGTTGACGGTCTCGCCGCCGACATCGATCAGCACATGGCCCTTCTCGGTGAACTTCACCGCATTGCCGACCAGGTTGGTGACGATCTGCCGGAACCGGCCGGCGTCACCGACGACATAGGTCGGCAGGCGCGGGTCGACGCGCACGATCAGCTCGAGGTTCTTTTCGGCGACGCGCGCCGATACCAGCGTCGCCACGTCCTCGACCGCTTCGGCAAGGCGGAAGGGGGCGGGGTCCAGCGTCAACTGACCGGCATTGATCTTGGAGAAATCGAGAATGTCGTTGATGATGGTGAGCAGCGCGTTGCCCGATTTGACGATGACGTCGGTGAAGGTCTTCTGGCGAGCGGTCAGTTCGGTCTTGGCGAGGAGTTCGGCCATGCCGAGCACGCCGTTCATCGGCGTGCGGATCTCGTGGCTCATATTGGCCAGGAATTCCGACTTGGCGCGGTCGGCGGCCTCGGCCTTGAACAGGGATTCCGCCGACTGGGCAAAGGCCCGGCGGATCGCCTGTTCCATCGGCCGGAAGATCCAGAAGGCGACGACGGCCAGGACCGCGAACAAAAGCCCGCTCGCCCAGAGCAGCAAGCGGTCGCTGGCGACATCGGCCAGGTGACGCTCTTCATCCATGGCGGTGCGCACGCGGACCAGCATGGGCTGGACGAACAGATCGTTCTGGTTGCGGATTTCGCGGGAACTCCATTCGTCGGTCTTTTGCGCCACCGACATCAAGTTGAAGTTGCGCACCATGTCGCGCGGCGACCAGAACAGGTCGCCGTTGACGGAGGCCGCTTCGAGCTCGTTGAGGGTCCCGGCGGACAGGCGCGACCGAATCGCGGCGAGCTGCGCGCTCAGCGTTTCGATCTCGCCGGTCAGGCGCTCCGAATGGCCACGCGCCGCGGTGGTCAGGGCATCGCGCGTTTCTGCCCGCCAGGCGGAGCTGGTTGTCTCGGAGAAGCTGGTTGCGTTGCGCAGGTCGCGGGTGAAGATCACGAGATTGGCGCTCAGCGCATCGACCTCATGGCGGAAGGAATTGACGCGATTGAGCGCGAAAATGATGATGGCCGAAGCCAGCGCGAAGGCCAACAATCCTGAAAGATAACGAATCCGGACCAATCGGATGAAGGAAGAATATTCCGGCATGCGCAACCCCAACACATACGCATTATTTTAATGGTCGGGATTACGCTTCATTTACATTAAGATTTCGTTCGCGCGGACCGGCGAGTTGCTCGACAACGGAGAAGCGAGATCAGATCGATGCCGTGATGCCGCCATCGACATAGAGGATATGGCCGTTGACAAAGGACGAGGCATCGGAGGCGAGGAAGACACAGGCCCCGACCAGCTCCTCGACCTTGCCCCAGCGGCCGGCCGGCGTGCGCTTTTCAAGCCATTCGGTGAATGCCGGATCGGCGACCAGCGCGGCATTCAGCGGCGTGTCGAAATAGCCGGGCGCGATGGCGTTGCATTGCAGGCCGAACCTAGCCCAGTCCGTCGCCATGCCCTTGGTCAAATTGCCGACCGCGCCTTTGGTCGCCGTGTAGGGCGCGATGCCGGGGCGGGCAAGCGCCGTCTGGACGCTGGCGATGTTGATGATCTTGCCGCGCCCGCGACGGATCATGTGCCGGGCGACGGCCTGGCCGACATGGAAGACGCTGGCGACATTGGTCTGCAGCAGGCGTTCGAACGCGTCGGCGGGAAAGTCCTCGAGCGGCGTGCGGAACTGCATGCCGGCATTGTTCACCAATATGTCGATCGGCCCGCCGGACAGCTCGAAACTGTCGATCGCGGAACGGACCGCGCCGTGGTCGGTGGCGTCAAAGGCGAGCGTTTCCGCTCCGCCGATCTGCGCTGCCGCGGCGTCGAGCTTTTCCGCGTCACGGCCGTTGAGGATCACCACGGCGCCGGCTTGGCGCAGCCCTTTGGCCAAAGCAAACCCGATGCCTTGCGAGGAGCCGGTTACCAGCGCCCTGCGCCCGGCGAGATCGAACAGATTGGATGACATCTACGCTGATCTCCGTTGGTTCTCGCCATGCGGTCCCGATATTGGAGGCCGCCCGTCAGTTGTTCCGCGTCGCGACGAATGTGGCGGCGGCCTTCAGCAAGGCTGCGTTCTCGCCATAGGGTTCGAGCAATGCGTGCGCCTGCTCGACAAGCCCGTGCAACTGGCTGCGCGCCCAGTTCGTCCCGTGCAGCGCCACCAACGTTGCCTTGCCGGCGGCGGCGTCCTTGCCGGTGGCTTTGCCCATCTGGCTGGCGTCGGCCGTCAGGTCGAGCAGGTCATCGGCAAGCTGGAAGGCAAGGCCGACGGCCGAGCCGAATTCGGCCAGCCGCTCGCGGTCTTCGGCCGGAGCGCCGGCGATGATGGCGCCCGCCTCGCAGGCGAAGCGGATCAGCGCGCCGGTCTTCATCGCCTGCAGCCGGATGATGCCGGCTTCGTCCGGCGGCGTGCGCTCGGCTTCGAGGTCGAGCGTCTGGCCGCCGACCATGCCGCCGGCCCCGGCGGCGCGGGCGAGCGCCAGCACAAGGGCAGCCCGCCGCTCGGCCGGCAGCACGGTTGCCTCGCCGGCAATGATGTCGAAGGCCAGTGTCAGCAAGGCATCGCCAGCCAGGATCGCGGTCGCCTCGTCGAAGGCCCTGTGCACGGTCGGCTGGCCACGGCGCATATCGTCGTCGTCCATCGCAGGCAGGTCGTCATGGATCAGCGAATAGCAGTGGACGCATTCAAGTGCCGCGGCGACGCGCAGCGCCGCTTCGCCATCGGCTGAAAAAAGCGCCGCGCTTTCCATCACCAGGAAAGGACGCAGGCGCTTGCCGCCGTTCAGCACGCCATGGCGCATCGCCGCCATCAGACGGCCGGGCCGCGCGATCTCACCCGTAAGCGGACGGTCGTCGAGCAGCCGCCGCAGCAGCACCTCGACGGCGGCCGCCCGCCTGATGAGCGCCATTTCGAACGCCATTTCGTCGTCATTCGTCATGGCCGGGAGCGGTAGCCGACACTCAGACGTTGCGCAAGAAGGCAAGCGCCATTATGCCGGGGGAGGGAGAAGCACGGGTTGGGCGGCTTGGCGGAACCGATCGTCGATCATGAAACCGAAAAGCTGGACATGGCGCCGAGATCGCGCGGCGTGAACCGCCGCAGTCTCAGGCGCTGGGTCCGGCGCGGCATCGTCGTGGCCGCCGTGCTGGCACTTATCCCGGTGGTGCTGACCTTTCTTTACCTGCCACCCTTCGTGCATCCGGTGTCGACGCTGATGCTGAAGGACCTGACGACATTCTCCGGCTATGACCGGCGCTGGGTGTCGATCGACGATGTTGCGCCGGTGCTGGCCCATTCGGTCATCATGTCGGAGGACGGGCAGTTCTGCTTCCACCGCGGCGTCGATCTCGGCGAACTCCGGGGCGTCGTCGACGACGCGCTGGCCGGCGAGGCGACGCGCGGTGCCTCGACCATCACCATGCAGACGGTGAAGAACCTTTTCCTGTGGTCGCGGCCGCTAGGCTCGGTGCGCAAGGTCGTCGAACTGCCGCTGGCCGTCTACTTCGACGCGGTGATGTCGAAACGGCGCATCATGGAGATCTATCTCAACATCGCCGAATGGGGGCCGGGCATCTACGGCATCGAGGCTGCGGCGCAGCACCATTTCGGCGTTTCGGCAAAACAGCTGTCCAGACGGCAGGCGGCACTTCTGGCCGTCACACTGCCAAACCCGATCGCCCGCAACCCGGCGAAGCCCGGACCGGGCCTGAGAAGGCTTGCCAATCTGATCGAACGCAGGGCCGGCCGTTCCGGCGCCTATGTCGGTTGTCTCCGGTAGGCTTGCTCAAAAAAATTCACGGCAGCGCTGGCCAAAACAGCATCAGGCGTGTATAGGCACCCGACTTTCTCAGATTTAGGCCCCGACATGGCCCTTTCACGAGGGCGGGCGGGGCTTTTGACCATGTAGTGGAGCATATCCATGGCCGTTCCGAAACGCAAAACCTCTCCGTCCAAGCGCGGCATGCGCCGCTCGGCCGACGCCCTCAAGGCCCCGACCTATGTCGAGGACAAGAATTCCGGCGAAATGCGCCGCCCGCACCACATCGACCTGAAGACCGGCATGTATCGCGGTCGCCAGGTGCTGACCCCCAAGGAAAGCTGAGACCAGCTTTTCCCAAGGTTTTTGGTTCCAAAAGACCGGCCAGTGGCCGGTCTTTTTGCGTTTGCAGGCGTCCGGGCCGGCATGACCTATGCCAAAGGCAAGGCGGTCGGTGGCGATACCCACCGGAGTGACCTTGCTGTACCGAGGTTTGAACGCTTTCGTCGCCACCATTTCATGTGGCTGGAAACACGCGAGACCCCGACCGCTCGAGCCGCGGGTGATGACGAAGGCGAGGCAACAGAGGAGATCCCATGTCCAAGCTGACCGTCACGCCGCGCACCGTCTTCCAGACATTCCTGGACTTTCCGCTGGTCGAGGACCTCGACACGCTGAGCGCCGATGTCGTCATCATCGGCATGCCCTACGGCGCGCCCTATACGATCGACGAGACGATCAACGACCAGACCAATGCGCCGACCGCGGTGCGGCGTGCCTCGCAGCGTATCAGCCTTGGGCTCGATCGCTATGATTTCGACATTGGCGGTACCCTGTTCGACGGGCGGGACGTCAAGGTGGTCGATGTCGGCGACGTGCCGGGCGAAGCATCCGATTCCACCGGGCATTACGCCAGAGCCGAGGCGGCGATCCGCAAGATACGCGCCGCCGGCGCGCTGCCGATCACCATCGGCGGCGACCACGGCATTCCGATCCCGATCTTCAGGGCGCTCGATGGCGAGGGGCCGATCACGCTGGTGCAGATCGATGCCCATCTCGACTGGCGCGACAATGTCAACGGCGTCAAGGAAGGCTATTCCAGCCCGATCCGACGGGCATCCGAAATGGCGCATATCGACGCGATCTTCCAGCTCGGCATTCGCGGCCAGGGCAGCGCCCGAATGGAAGAAGTCGAAGCGGCACGCGCCTACGGCTCCAACATCATCACCGCTGGCCAGTGGCAGGACATCGGCACGGCGGCCCTGCTCGAGCGCATTCCCGAGGGCGGCCGTTACTACCTCACGATCGACGCCGACGGTCTCGATCCGGCCGTTATGCCGGCGGTGGAGGGACCGTCGCCGGGTGGCGTCACCTATCGCCAGACGATCGACCTGATCAAGGGGCTGTTCGCCAAGGGAGAAGTGGTCGGCGTCGACATCGTCGAGATCGCGCCGGCACGCGATATCAACGAGATCACGTCGATGACGGCAGGCAACATCATCCTCAATGTCATCGGTGCCGCCGTTCGCGCTGGTCAATTCAAGCGCCAGAACTGAAAATCAAGCGCTAGAGCAATTCCAGGAAAAGTGTGACACGGTTTTCCGTCCGGAATTGCGTAAAACAAAGAGATAGAGCGGTTCGCCGTTTCCGTGAAACGGTGAAATGCTCTAGAACCGAAACCCTGCCAGCCGGACAACCGGCTGACAGGGTTGTTGCATCCGGTCTTCGACCGTGTTTGCGGCTTTGCACGAAAAATCTTGACGGCGTGCCTGCGGCGCATTCTACAGAAGATGCCCCCATATGGAGACGCCAGATGTTCGGTGCCGTCCCGCTCTTGATCGTGCCTTTCATTCTCTACAATCTCGGACTGCTCGGAATTTTCGGCGGCGGTGACGATCCGTGGGCGAGTGAGGTGTTCTCGTTCCGCATGATGTCGGGCGGGGTGTTCTCGATGACGCTCGGCGACCTGATGATATTGATCGGGCTGATCTTCCTGTTCCTCGAAATGGTGAAGTCGGCGCGCACCACCAGCGCTTCGATCATGGACCATCTCCTGTCGACGCTGGTCTTCGTCGCCTTCCTGGTCGAGTTCCTGCTGGTGAAGGGCGCGGCGCACTCCATCTTCTTCACGCTGATGATCATCGCGCTGTTCGATGTGCTGGCCGGATTCGCGGTGTCGATGCGGTCGGCCAGCCGGGACATCAACCTGAATTAGCCGGAACCTGAATTAGAGCCGGCGCCTCAGCCGGGATCGGCGGTGAAGCCGGCTACCTCGATGCCGGCGATGGCCGCCGCCTCGTCATTGTCCGAGGTATCGCCGGAAATGCCGACGGCGCCAATAATGGCACCGGCCTTGTCACGGATCAGCACGCCGCCGACCACCGGCAGCACGCGTCCGCCCGACACGTCGGAGATGCCGGCCACCAGATGCGGGCGCTCCTTGGCGAAGGCCTCGACCTTGCGCGAACCCATGCCGATGGCCAGCGCGCCATAGGCCTTGCCGGCCGACATTTGCGGGCGCAGGAACGAGGCGCCGTCCTGGCGCTGGAAGGCGACCAGATGTCCACCGGCATCGAGCACCGAGACGCCAAGCGGCTTGAGCTTGAGATCGGCGCCCTTGGCGAAGGCCGTGGCGATGATCTCATTGGCTTTTTCCAGCGACAGTGCGGTCATTGCAGTCTCCTGTTTTGAAATGAGTCAATTTTCGGCCGCCAGCCGGATGAAGCAATCCCGCTTTCGGTTGAAATTGCTTCTCGTGAAGCGGTGTGATGGACAGCGCCGTGCAGCTAGATGGTATCGATACGCGATCGACGATGGCCCGGTTCAGACCAGGTCGAAGCTGCCGGCGGTGTCGTGCGTTACTTTTTCTTGGCGCGGGCGGGCTTCTTGGCGGGCACTGCCGGCGCGTTGGCAAGGTCTTCGGCTTCCTTGGCGAGCCGCAGCGCGCGCAGCTTGTCGGTCTTGGCCTTGCGGGCGTCGCTCTCGGCGACATATTCCGCCATCGCCTTCTGGCGGACGGTCGCTGCTTCTTCCTGCTTCTTGAAGCGCAGATCGGCGCGCGCGCGCGCCGTATCCCTGGAGTTCTCAACCAACAGCCTGTCCAATCCCGTAAAGTGCGTTTTCCGCCTCTTGTAGCAGAGGCGACCTCTCAACGGGGAAAATAGTTGGTCACGCGGCCGGGCTGGCGGCGTGCGCCTTGCTGGCGACGACGGCCTCATAGGCCGCTTGCAGGGTCGCCCGCACGGATGGCCCGGCCGTCGGGACGGCCGGTTTGCCGAGGTGCTCATGGCGCAACTCGTCCATGAATTTTTCCCACATCGGCGGTCCGCCCTTTTCCAGAAGCTCGGCGCGGATCGACAATTCCTCGCTGGTCGGCAGCCAGACACGACCCCAGGCGCCGAGATGGGCAAGGATCGGCACCAGCGTGATGGCCATCTCGGTCAGGCTATAGATCGCCTTCTGCTTGTGCGAGGGGTCATCCGCCTTGGTCAGCATGCCCAATTCCATCAGGCGCTTCAGCCGGTCGGCGAGGATGTTAGAGGCGATGCCTTCCATCGATCCATTGAGCAATTCGCGAAAATGGCGCCTGCCGCCGAAAATCATGTCGCGAAGGATGATCAGGCTCCAGCGGTCGCCGAACACTTCCAGCGACAGGTTGATCGGACAGCCGGACCGGCGATCGAGGCTCATTCGATTCTCTCCACAAAACCGGTTGCATTATCATATCAGTTTTATTATGGTGCAACCGATTGCAAAATGCAAGCGGATTGGGAGGCCATACGATGACGACGATCAATCGCCCGGAGATCATATCCGAAGCTTTCGGTGACCCTGAAAATCCTCCGCTGCTGCTGATCATGGGCGCGATGGCCTCGATGCTCTGGTGGCCGGAGGCGCTTTGCCGGAAACTCGCCGATGCCGGCCTCTACGTGATCCGCTACGACAATCGCGATACCGGCCGCTCGACCAAATATCCGCCCGGCGAGCCGCCCTACACGTTCGACGACATGACCGATGATGCGATCGGTGTCCTCGACAGCCATGGCATCGACAAGGCGCATGTCGCCGGCATGTCGATGGGCGGGATGATTGCGCAACGCGTGGCGCTCAGGCATCCCGCCCGTGTCGCGTCGCTGATCGTGATCAGCAGCTCGCCGATGGGCATGGACACCTCGCATCTGCCGCATATGAGCGATGCTTACGCCGAACATTCGGCCGAGGGCGCTGGTGTCGACTGGTCGGATCGCGGTCAGGTGATCGATTTCATGGTCCGGTATATCAGGGCGACCGCCAGCACGGCGCATCCCTTCGACGAGGCCGGAATGAGAGACTTTATCGAACGCGATTATGACCGTTCCGGTGGTTTCCTGAGCGCCACCAATCACTTCCTGCTCAAGGGGAGTGATGAATGGAACGGCCGCCTGCGCGAGATGACGGCGCCGCTGCTGGTCATCCACGGCACGACGGATCCGATCTTTCCTGTCGAGCATGGCGAGGCGCTGGCCAAGGCGGTCGCCGGCGCTAAACTGCTTCGTGTCGAAGGCGGCGGCCACGAGTTGCATCCACAAGACTGGCCGGCGATTGCCGCCGCCATTGTCGCGCATATCCGATCCAACTGAGACTCCCCGGGTGAGCCTTGACGGACCAGGCCTGACGCAACATCCGGTCACCGATGAACCAGAAACAGACGAGAAAAGCCAAAACAGAAGAGAAAAGAATGTCCCTGACGCTTCATTTCCATCCGCTGGCCTCTTTCTGCTGGAAGCCGCTGATCGCGCTTTACGAGAACAGCACGCCCTTCACGC
Organism: Mesorhizobium opportunistum WSM2075; assembly: GCF_000176035.2. Taxonomy (NCBI): domain Bacteria; kingdom Pseudomonadati; phylum Pseudomonadota; class Alphaproteobacteria; order Hyphomicrobiales; family Phyllobacteriaceae; genus Mesorhizobium; species Mesorhizobium opportunistum. The sequence goes on from NC_015675.1 coordinate 1,448,005, forward strand.
CAGTCATCGTCGATCTCGGCGATGCCCACTCGCGCGAGGCCTTCCTGAAGATTTCGCCGACCGGCAAGATGCCGGCGCTGCGCGACGATGCGCGCGACCGCACGGTGCTGGAATCGACAATCGTCGTCGAATATCTGGCCGCGCACTATCCCGGGCCGGTCGAGCTCGTTCCCGCCGATATCGACATGGCGCTGGCAATCCGCCAGGCCGATCGCTTCTATGATTTCTATGTGCAGGAGCCGATGCAGAAGATCGTCGGCGACCGGTTGCGGCCGCAGGACAAGACCGATCCGTTCGGGGTCGAAGAGGCGCGCGGCCAGTTGCGCAATTCCTACGCCATCGTCGAGCAGGAGATGCAGTCGAAGGCCTGGGCAATGGGCGATGCCTTCACCATGGCCGACTGCGCGGCCTCTCCGGCGCTCTTCTATGCCAACAAGGTCGAGCCGTTCGGCGACAAGTATCCGGCGGTGAAGCGTTACCATGACCGCCTGCTGCAGCGCCCCGCCTTCGTCAGGGTGATCGAGGAGGCGCAGCCCTACTTCCAGCTCTTCCCCTACAACAACGGCTGACCGCCACGATCCCGCCCAGCTCGACCTGACGTTCCAGGCGCTTGCCGATCCGGCGCGGCGGCGGATGGCCGACCGGCTGAGACAGATGAGAAGCCATCCAGCACATCAAAAATCAAGCTTCCCAAAATTGATCGAGCCAAATGTTGAGCCTCAGGAAGCCGGCGTTGCTTACCGTATAGACACGCCGCGTGCCTTCGGCCTTGGCATGGACCAGACCGGCGTCGAGCAAAACTTTCAGATGCTGTGAGACGGCCGGGCGTGAAACCGGCAGCCCGGCTGCCAACTCGTTGACGGTCTTCGGGCCGCGTCGAAGTTCTTCCAGAAGGTGGCGCCGATTGGGGTCGGCGATCGCCATGAAGGCGTCGGAAAACATCATGCCTTATTTGTGGGGCAAAGTCTTTCGAATCTCAACTGCTTGCTTCTGCTTTTCTTCTTGGGTCAAGACGCAGTGCTTCCGGCGTCACGGAGCGGTCGGCCGGCTGGGTCTTGAAGGCGTCACGGCCTTCGATCGGCACCGGGGCGCGGCGGCTGATGCGCAGCAGCGTGTAGCCGCCCAGGCAGAGATGCGCGAAGGCGGTTGCCAGGAACAGGCCCTCGGGACGCATCCAGCCCATCAGGGCCGCTGCCAGCAACGGCCCGATCATGGTGCCGAAGCCGTAGAGCAGCAGCAGCCCGCCCGATACCTTGACGAAATCCTCCGACCGGGCGTGGTCGTTGGCGTGCGCGACGGCGATCGAATAGAGCGTATAGGCGAAGGCGCCGTAGGCTGCTGTGAAGACGATGACGAAGACACCGGAGCGCGGTTCGAACAGGAAGATCATGAGCGCGACGAGCGCCGCGCCGAAGGCGGCACCCGCCAGCACGAAACGGCGGTCGGTCTTGTCGGACAGGCGTCCGGCGGGAAGCTGCATGGCGGCGCCGGCAACGACCACGAGGCTCATCATCAAGGCGATCTCCGCCGTGGAGATGCCGATGCGGGCGCCATAGACGGCACCGAGCGTGCCCCAGGCGCCATTGGCGATGCCGATCAATAGACAGGCGATCGCGGAGACCGGCGAGTTGGCGTAGAGCCCCCTGACGTCGAGCTTGACGTCCTGCAGCGGCTTGGGGTGCGACGCCGTCGAAACCGCGGTCGGGATCAGCGACAGGCAGAACAGGATGCCGGTGATCATGAACAGCGACGCCGACTTCACGTCGCCGCCGGCGACGATCATCTGTCCGCCCATGATCGAGGCATACGTGACCATCATGTAGAGGCCGAAGACGGTGCCGCGGTTCTCGTTGGTGGCTTTCTCGTTCAGCCAGCTCTCGATGACCATGAAGGCGCCGGCCATGGTGAAGCCGGTGAAGGCGCGCAGCAGGATCCAGACATATTCGTCGATGATGAGACCGGTGAGCAGCGCCACGATGGCACCGGAGGCGGCAAAGGCGCCGAAGGCGCGCACATGTCCGGCACGGCGCACGATGCGCGGCGCGAAAAAGCAGCCGGTGACGAAGCCGCCTGCCCAGGCCGTGCCCATCAAGCCGAGCGATGCGGTCGAGAAGCCCTCCACCTGGCCGCGCAGCGGCAGCAGCAGCCCGTGCAGCCCCGATGCCGCCAGCAGGAAGGCGGTGCCGCGAAGCAGGGAAAGGATCGGTCTGTAGGATGCAAGCATTTTTTGATCCGGCTGGACACTGGAACGGGTGACAGGGTCTGAAGACAGTCGCATTCGGGCTTTTCAGCGGCGGCCCGTGCCGCTGACGGATTATCCGCGGCGGAACAGTGCCTCGGCCGCCGACTTGGTGCTGTCCTTGGTTTTGAGCTCCGCCTCCAGCCTGCCGATCTCGTCGCGCAGGATGCCGATCCGTTCCGACAGTTCACCGACGGACAGCAGCGCCAGATCCTGCCCGATCTCGTGCGGGCGCGCCTTCTTCTTGGGTTCGTCGTCGAAGATCGCCATAGTTGCTCCTCCTCCGCCACACCAGATTGGCCATTTGCCTGATTTGGCAATGAGCATACATAGGGCGGGGGTGTCGATGCAAACAGCCGGTAAGAATGCGGCGAGGAAAGACGGGAAACTTCATGGCGAGCGGACAGAAAATTCCGGCAAGGATGACGGCGATCGCGATTTCGGAGCCGGGCGGCCCACGGGTGCTGAAGCCGGAAATGCGCGACGTGCCGCAGCCCGGTCCCGGCGAGATCCTGATCAAGGTGCATGCCGCCGGCGTCAACCGGCCCGACGTGCAGCAGCGCAAGGGCGCCTATCCGCCGCCGCCCGGCGCATCGGACCTGCCGGGCCTGGAGGCGTCGGGTGAAGTCGCCGCCCTTGGCGACGAGATATCGCGCTGGCGCATCGGCGACCGGGTCTGCGCGCTGACGCCGGGCGGCGGCTACGCGGAATATGTCAAGGTCCATGCCGGCAGTGTGCTGCCGCTGCCGGCCGGCTTCACCCACACCGAAGCGGCGGCGGTGCCGGAGAATTACTTCACCGTCTGGCACAATGTGTTCGAACGCGGCGGCCTGAAGAAGGGCGAGACACTGCTGGTGCATGGCGGCTCGTCCGGCATCGGCACCACGGCGATCCAGCTTGCCTCAGCCTTCGGCGCCTATGTCGTCACCACCGCCGGCAGCAAGGAGAAGTGCGACGCCTGCCTGAAGCTCGGTGCCGACCGGGCGATCAACTATCGCGAGGAGGATTTCGTCACGGCGGTCAAGGAGGCGACGGATGGCAAGGGCGCCAATGTCATCCTCGACATGGTCGGCGGCGATTATGTTCAGCGAAACTACGAGGCCGCGGCCGTCGAAGGCCGCATCGTCCAGATCGCCGTGCAGGCTGGCGCCGTCGCCAGCGCCGATTTTTCGAAAATCATGGTCAAGCGGCTGACCCATACGGGCTCGACGCTGAGGCCGCGTACCGTCGAATTCAAGGCGGCGATCGCGGCGGCGCTCGAAGCGCAGGTGTGGCCCCTGCTTGGCACACGCAAGGTAGCGCCCGTCATGGACATGATCTTCCCGCTCAGCGAAGCCTGGCGCGCGCACGAACGGATGGAAGAGGGCGAGCATATCGGCAAGATCGTGCTCGACGTTGGCTAGGTCTTTGTTTTTATGCATGTCGTTCTCCCAAAACCGGGGTCGTTTTTGGGGGACATGCACTAGGGCGTATCGACATTCGGTGATGCCGGCCTGACGGTATCTCTGCGTCCTGAGTCAGCGCGGCACGCGCTTGCCTACAAGATGAACAGAACCTTAATGGTGCAATGCAGCATTTGCATCATTGCTATGCAAAATCAGCCATTCAAGTCGCCCTTGATGATGACTATTTGAGCATCATCGAAACGAACACCCCATTTGGAGGACTACCATGAACCCGATCCGCGCTTTCCGTAACTGGCGTATGTACAATGAGACCGTGCGTGAACTGAACCGCCTCAACGCGCGTCAGCTCAGCGACCTCGGCATCAACCGTGGCGACATCGAACGGATCGCCCGTCAGGCGATCTGACTTCAAAGCGTGACCCGGCCACAGGGCCGGGCCTACGCCTGGAAGTAGAGCCGTCGAGACGTTACCCGTCTCCGGTTCCGAACCCGCTGGACACCGTCCGGCGGGTTTTGTCTTTTGGGGCCGAGAAAGCGGCCGGCCAGCCGTTTTGCGATATCGGCGGCGGCAGGCTTGACCTCAGTTTTCGGCATGACACTTTGGCAGGCGGTTGCCGCGTGACGGCGTGGTGGCGCCAAGACCGAAACGCGCCAGCAGCGCCAGCCGGTGGCGCTGCTCAAGGGCGCCGAGCCGTTCCGTTAGCCTCCAGTTCGCGGTTTCCGGCGAGTGTATCCAAAAACGTTGCGAAACAGGCAGGGAACGGTTATACAGGCCGCGAATTTCCCATTTTGGTGGCTCTAAACCACCGCCCGCGCGGGAACGCGGGCGAACGAGAAGGATTTTTAAAAATGGCCAATACGCTGCTGATGCCCAAGGCGACCGCCGTCTGGCTGGTCGACAACACCGCGCTCTCCTTCGAGCAGATCGCGCAGTTCTGTGGGCTGCATCCGCTCGAGGTCAAGGCAATCGCCGATGGCGAATCGGCGCAAGGCATCAAGGGCATGGACCCGATCATGACCGGCCAGCTGACCCGCGACGAGATCGCGCGCGCCGAGAAGGATGCCAACCATCGGCTGAAGCTTTCGGACCCCAAGGTTCGCGTGCCCGAATCCAAGCGCAAAGGGCCGCGCTATACGCCGCTGTCGAAGCGCCAGGATCGGCCGAATGCCATCCTATGGCTGGTGCGCAACCACCCCGAACTCAAGGACGCGCAGATTTCGCGCCTCGTCGGCACCACCAAGTCGACGATCGAGCAGATCCGCGAACGCAAGCACTGGAACTCCGCCAACCTGCAGCCGATGGACCCGGTGACGCTGGGCCTGGCCTCGCAGATCGACCTCGACATGGAAGTCAACCGCGCTTCGCGTGGCCGCGAACAGGCGCAGCCGGTCGGCGACACGCTGCTGCCGGCAGCCCTGACCGAGCGGCTGGTGCCGGCTCCGGAGAAGCCGAAGGACGAGGACGCCGAACTCGATGCCAACGCCGTGTTCGCCAAGCTCTCGGCACTGAAGTCGAAGGATGAGGATTCCGGCGACGAGGAATGAGCGCCCGCAACATGACGACAAAAAGCCCGCTTCGAGCGGGCTTTTTTGTCAGTTTCGCGCGGCGCGGTCCGGCGCCATGCCGTAGTCCTCGCTGCGTTCCACCGCGCGGTAGAAGTCGGCGAGCTGCTTGCCGCGCTCCGGCTTGAAGATGCGGCCGGCGATGACCACCGAGGCGATGCGGTCGATGCGGAACGCGCGGAAATCGTCGCGCATCTCGCACCAGGCGACCAGCGTCCACACCTTGCCCCAGAACCACAGGCCGAGCGGCCGGATATCGCGCGCGGTGCCGCGCCCTGCCTCGTCCGAATAGTCGATGGTCAGCACCTGGCGCTTTTCCACCGCGCGCTCAATCAGGTCGATCGCCTCGCGGGCGGCGTCGCTGACCACCCACATCGGCGTGTGGATCTCGGTGCGGGCAATGCGGTCCTTCTCGGCATCGGGAAGCACGGCGCCGATCTTGACCAGCGCCTCGTCGGCGGCACGTGCCATGGCGGCGCCGCCGAAGGCGCGCACCATGCGCGCGCCGGCAACCAGCGCCACGATCTCGTCACGCGTGAACATCAGCGGCGGAAGGTCGAAACCCTCCCTCATCATGTAGCCAACGCCAGCCTCGCCGTCGATCGGCACCCCGGTCGACTGCAGGTCGGCTATGTCGCGATAAATCGTTCGCTCGGAAACCTCGAGCCACGTGCCGAGCTTCTGGGCGGTGACCAGACGGCCACCACGCAGATGCTGCACGATCTGAAAGAGCCTGTCGGCGCGGCGCATCGTTTGCTTCCCCAGTGTTTTTCCTAGAGCGGTTCACCGTTTCATGGAAACGGCGACCTGCTCCAACTCTTTGTCTTGATGCAATTCCGGACGGAAAACCGTTCCACACCGGAATTGCTCCATGCATGCAGTGGCTCCTGGACCGGATCCACTTCCAAATGACATGCATTAAGGTTTCAGCCCTTCGCGCTTGCGCTGCGCGGCAACGAACTCCGCGCCAAAGGACAGTTTTTTCGTTGTCGGCGTCTTCGCATCGAGCACGCGCCAGAATGGGGCGATGTCGCTCAGCGTCATGCCGCGTTCGAGGTCCTCCCTGGCGGCTTCGGCAACGGTGCGCAGATGATAGCCTATGGTGACCGGGCATGTCACTTCGGCGCCATGTTCGACGGCAAGCGCGGTGCGCAACGCGCGCACGTCCATCTCGACGCCTTGGGGAATGGAACGGATGAAATCGTCGACCTGCCGCGCCGTCGGCACCAGCATCGGCTGGCCTTCGACGACGTCTCCCATCGTGCGCGGCGTTGGTTTCACACCATTGATGCCCGGCGTGTTCAGCCTGTCGTTCCAGCTTTTCATCGATCGTCCTTTCGGCCGGCCATACGCATTATCCCACCATTGCACGCAGCTCCTGACAGCATACTGTCAGGAGGCTTCAGCATACTCCCTGGCGAACAGCCTCCGCATCTGCGCGAGATCGCCGCCTTTTTCGGGGTAGAGCGTCTGCAAAAAGGCAAGGGCGAAGGTGCCGGGCGCCGAACCCGGCGCGGACACGATCCTGCCGTCGGCCACGGCATGCGGGACGTCCTGGTAGTTGATGTCGCCGGCATAACCGGCTTCGTGGCGGTTGATCCAGTCACGGCCATTGCTGGTATGCCTGGCCTTCTCGAACAGGCCGGCCCGGGCCAGCGCAAGCGTCCCAGCGCAGATGCCGCCAACGACACCGTCGCGGGACGCGACGGCCGTAAGCAGTCCTGCGACGTCCGGCGGTGCCTTGCCCGCCCATTGATCGGAACCGATCACGGCGACGGCATCGAGGTCGGCATTCTCATCGACGCCCGCCGAGCGGTCAGGCGTAAGCCGAAAACCGCTAATTCCGGTCACCGGCTTGCCTTCAGGCGTCAGCGAGACGGCGCGGGCGCCGAACCATTCCACCGCCGAGGCCGCCAGCAAGCCATATTCCCAGTCGGCGAAGCCTTCGATGAACAGAAAGCCGATTGTCTTCCGATCGGGCATAAGCTCGCTCCATCCCTTTAGCGCCGGACTTTGTTTTCATGCATGTCGCGATATATCTGGGCGTTGACGCGCCCATGTCCAACGTGCTGTCTCGAAAATCTTGTCTCAATTGCCGCGATGGCGACGATCGGCATACATGTCCGGCCAGCCGATATCCTTGCGGATGTCCGCCGGCAGCGAATTCATGAAGCGCTGGGTGCGGATTTCGTTGCGCATGGTCCGCACCTTGCCGACATAGTGCTGCACGCCGCGAAGAATGGTAAACCCGTTCATGGCTATTCTCCTCTCTCTGACTGGAGGCAGTATCGCATACCCCTCCTGACAGCAGTCTGTCAGGAGGATGGCAGGGCGCACGACAATAGCGCGCACGGGCGCGGCTCGTCGGAGAGCGGTCCTTGGACCACGGCCTCCGACCAGCTTACGGACAGCGGATTGTTCACTGAGTGGGAGCAAATCAATCTGCCGTTGTTCAATCAGCGGCGACGGACTGTCGGAGTGCAAGGCCTTCAGCGTCATGGCTGCCGTTCCGATATGGAAGGAGAAAATTCCCCCCAAAACAGGGAGACACCCCATGAGCCTGCAACTGACAGGGATCCACCATCTCACCGCCATCACGGCCAACGCGCCCGGCAATCTTCACTTCTACACGAAGGTGCTGGGGTTGCGGCTGGTCAAGAAGACGGTGAACCAGGACGACACCTCGGCCTACCACCTTTTTTACGCCGACGGCGAGGCTACGCCGGGCACCGACCTCACCTTCTTCGACTGGCCGGTCGGGAGCGAGCGGCGCGGGACGCACAGCATCGTGCGGACCAGCCTCAGGGTCGGCAGCCGGGAAAGCCTTGCCTGGTGGAAACAGCGCCTGACCGACGAGACGATCGCGACAGGAGAAATCGCCGAGATTGGCGGCTATGCCAGCCTGGATTTCGAAGACCCCGAGGGCCAGCGCCTGCGGCTGGTCAGCGATGGCGGCAAGGGCGATAGCCATCCCTGGGCGCAAAGTCCGGTGCCGGCCGAGCACCAGATCCGCGGGCTCGGGCCGATCGTCATCAGTGTCCCCGACATCACCAACACCGAGGCGGTGGTGACGGGGGTCATGAACATGCGCAAGGCGCGGGAGCATGCGTCGCCGGAGGGCCAGGTTCACGTCTTTGAAATGGGCGAGGGCGGACCGGCGGCGGAGCTGCATGTCCTGGTGCAGCCAGGTGTCGCGCCGGCAAGGCAAGGCGCCGGTGCGGTCCATCACGTCGCGTTCAGGGCGCCGGACCAGGAGACGCTGCATCAGTGGACGGCGCGCCTGGCCGAATTCCGCCTGCCGTCGAGCGGCGAGGTCGAGCGCTATTACTTCCGCTCGCTCTATTTTCGCGAGCCGAACGGCATCCTGTTCGAGATCGCCACCGACGGGCCGGGCTTCACCGCCGACGAGCCGCTGGAGACGCTGGGCGAAGGCCTGGCCCTGCCGCCATTCCTCGAAGCAAGGCGCGCTTCGATTGAGGCTGGGCTGAAGCCGCTGAAATAAGCCGCTGCGTGCTCAAGGCGGGCGCCGCGTCCCGGTTCGGAATCGCGGCGCCTATTCTTTCCGAGAGCCCGGACGATCCGCTTTGACAGCCAGCCACGTTGCTGGTCAAAGGCGGCATGACGAAATTCCTCGCCCTTGTCATTATCGGCTTCATGGTCGTCCAGCTGATCAAGCCGCTCGGCTGGCCCGGGCTCAAGCGACGGGCTGATTTCTGGAAGCTGGCGCTGCTCGCCATGGCCGCGATCTCGCTGGCCGCCGTGCTCGGGCATTTGACATAAGGCGGCCAAGACGGAGCCTACCCGGTTGGCGTTCAGCCGGCGATCACTGGGCCGACAAGATGCTCGGCCCAAGCCCGGTAGCCGGCCTCCGAGGCGTGGAAGCCATCAGAGGCAAAGCCGGCCTCGGGATCGGTGATCGGCAGGCGAGGCGCGGGCACCGCGCCGCGCTCGAGGCACAGGCGCTCGCCCATGCGGTTCATCGCTGTAGCGCGGACTTCCAGGATCTTGCCGAGCAGCGACGGCATCGCCGGTGCCCGCGTGAACTCCAGCACCGGCGACCACACCACGCGCGCCTCCGGCCATTTGGCGCGCAGGCCGTAAAGCAGGCCGCCGAACTCCTTCTTGAAGCGCGGCACCGAGTGGAAGTTCTTGGTGTCGTTGGTGCCGATGGCCAGCACGATGTGCGTCCACGGATCGGCCGACAGATTGGGCAGGACATGATCGCGGATCTGGCCTGATGTCGCTGAATTGAAGCCGGCGGCGCGCCAGCGGACCGTGCGGCCGGTGCGCTGCGAAATCATGACGGCGAGTTGCGCGGCAAGCCCGTCCTCGGAATTGCCGATGCCGACCGAGGCGGCGGAGGAGTCGCCCAGCACCAGCAGCGAGATCGCAGGTGCTTCGCCTGATATTTCATGCATGACCGGTCCCTGCGCCGGCAGCATGCGGGTGGTGCGACGGCGCACGCCCAAGCCCTGCCAGACATAGACGGGGTAGGCGAGCCAGGTGAGAAGAGCCGGGAAGCGCATGGCGATACCGTGAAATGATCAGGCAGGCTTAGCGCATGTTCGGGTCGAGGTGAACGCCTTCAGCCGCAGCAGTTGGACTTGCCGGCCTGGTTGTCCTGATATTCGTCATGCAGCCGCACCCAGTCCATCAGCCCGTGATAGGGGCCGTTCTCGTTGCGGCCCTTCGGCGTCATGTCGAGATAGTCATAGGTGCCGATCTGCGCCTCGCCGCCGCGGGCCCGCGACATGAAAGTGAGGAAGATGTCGCCGGTCTCGTCCTTGTAGAAAACACTGGTGCCGGGAAGTTCCTTCGAGGTGCGGGGACGGGTCTCGAAATTGTAGGTGGTTTCGCCGGCGGCGATCTGCCTGTCGGTGAAGGAGACCTGCATGTCGAAGTTGAAATCCGACGCATAGGACGACACCCAGTCGAACTTCCAGCCCATGCGCTGCTTGTAAGGCAGAAGCTCGGCCAGCGGCGCGCGCGAGATCACGACCAGAGACACGTCGTGGTGCTTGAGGTGCTGATTGGCGCCGTCGATATGATCGGCAAGGAAGGAGCAGCCCTCGCAATGATGGGAGCAGCCCGGCCCGAACATGAAGTGGTAGACGATCAGCTGGCTGTTGGCGCCAAACAGGTCGGCCAGTTTCTTCGGCCCTTGCCCGGTCTCGAAGACATAGTCCTTCCTGATCTTCAGCCACGGCAGCTCGCGCCGCTCGGCCGCGACGCGCTCGCGGAGCCGCGTCAGTTCCTTCTCGCGAGCCAGATGCGCCTTGTGCGCCTGGAACCAGTCTTCGCGTGAAACGACCTTGTTGCGATGCATGTATCTCTCCCTGTCTGCATCCCAAGGACGTTCGGGACGAGCGAAAACCGACATCGCCGCAGAGGAGATAAGGACGGAGACGCGCCGTCCCAAGCCCGGCATGCCACAAACGAAACCCGGGCGCGGCGGCCCGGGTTTGAAGGAAGACGAAAAAGATGTGGTCAGGCGGCCTGTTCGAGGCTCGCTTTCCATTTACCCAGCGCCGCAAGGTGGTTCATGTGGGCGCGGTGGGTGAAGGCGGCCTGGCCGGCGGCGACGTTCGATGCCTTGCCGCTCCAGGCCTTCTGCGGGGCGGCCTGCAGCGCGCGGCCGTAGGAGAAGGTCAGCTTCCACGGATGCGGGCCGATGGCGTTGATCGCGCTGAGGTTTGCGGTCGCCTCCTCGTCCTCCTGGCCGCCGGAAAGGAAGGCGATGCCCGGCACCGCCGCCGGCACCGTCTGGCGGAACAGTTTTATGGTCTTCTCGGCGACTTCCTCAGGGCTATCCACCGTGCCCGACTTCTTGCCCGACAGGACCATGTTGGGCTTCAGGATGGTGCCTTCGAGCACGACGCGGGCTGCATGGAGCTCGTCATAGAGCTTGATCAGCGTCGCCTTCGATATCTCGTAGCAGGTGTCGATATCGTGGGCGCCGTCCATCAGCACTTCCGGCTCGACGATCGGCACGATGCCGGCTTCCTGGCAAAGCGCCGCATAGCGGGCGAGCGCATGGGTGTTCGCAGCGATCGAATTGGCCGAGGGTACGCCCTTGCCGGTATCGATGTCGATCACCGCGCGCCATTTGGCAAAGCGCGCGCCGAGCTGGTAATAGTCGGCAAGGCGCTCGCGCAGGCCATCGAGGCCCTCGGTGACGGTGTCGCCGGGAAAGCCGGCCAGCGGCTTGGCGCCGGCATCGACCTTGATGCCGGGAATGGCGCCTGAAGCCTTGATGATGTCGACCAGCGGCGTGCCGTCGGCGGCCTTCTGGCGGATGGTCTCGTCGTAGAGGATGACGCCGGAAATATACTTGGTCATCGCGTCCTTGGCGCGGAACATCATCTCGCGGTAGTCGCGACGGCTATCGGCGGTCGATTCGACGCCGATGACGTCGAAGCGCTTCTTGATCGTGCCCGAGCTTTCATCAGCGGCCAGCAGGCCCTTGCCGCCCGCCACCATCGCGGCGGCAATGTCTTCGAGACGTTCGCTCATCGTGCTTCCTCCTGAAGGGGTTTCTTCCGCGCTTAACGGAAGTCTACCGCCAAAGGAATGGCATCGGAAAGCTCGAATCGATTGAAAGTCCCGGGCGCCTCTCCGGCTCTCGCCGAGTTGATCGGATTGCCCGTTTTTCCTGGAATGCCTACCGTTTCAGCACGTCGACGCCGGGCAGCGGCTTGCCTTCCATCCATTCCAGGAACGCGCCGCCGGCGGTCGAGACATAGGTGAAGTCGTCGGCGACACCGGCGTGGTTGAGCGCTGCCACCGTATCGCCGCCACCGGCAACGGAGACCAGCTTGCCGGCCTTGGTGCGCGCCGCGGCATGCTTGGCCGCGGCCACCGTGGCGTGATCGAAGGGAGCGATTTCGAAGGCGCCGAGCGGGCCGTTCCAGACCAGTGTCGCGGCGCGGTCGATCCATTCGCCGACGGCCGTCACGGTCTTTGCACCGACATCGAGGATCATGCCGTCGGCCGGCACCTCCGAGATGGCGACGGTTTCGCAGGCAGCGCCCGCCTTGAATTCCTTGGCGACGACGCCGTCGACCGGCAGGATGATGGCGCAGCCGGCCTCGGCCGCCTCGATCATGATCTGCTTGGCGGTCGCGGCCAAATCATGCTCGCACAGCGACTTGCCGACATTGGTGCCGCGCGCGGCGAGGAAGGTGTTGGCCATGCCGCCACCGATTACCAGCGCGTCGACCTTCTTCACCAGGTTCATCAACAGGTCGATCTTGGTCGAGACCTTGGCGCCGCCGACGATGGCGACGACAGGACGGACCGGATTGCCCAGGCCTTTCTCCAGCGCCTCGAGCTCGGCCTGCATGGTGCGGCCGGCGAAGGCCGGCAACAGGTGCGCCAACCCTTCCGTCGATGAATGGGCGCGATGCGCCGCCGAAAAGGCGTCGTTGACGAAGATGTCGCCATTGGCGGCGAGCCGTTCGGTGAAGGCCGGATCGTTCTTCTCCTCGGCCTTGTAGAAGCGGGTGTTTTCGAGCAGCAGCACGTCGCCCTTGTTCATTGCAGCGACCGCGCTTCCCGCCGTGTCGCCGACGCAGTCCGAGGCAAAGCCGACGGGACGGCCGAGCACCTGCGCCGTCGCTTTCGCGATCGGCTCCAGCGAGAATTCGGGAGAGGGGCCATCCTTGGGGCGGCCGAAATGGGCGAGCAGGATGACCTTGGCGCCCTTGCCGGACAGCTCGGCGATGGTCGGCGCGATGCGCTCGATGCGGGTGGCGTCGGTGACCTTGCCGTCGGCGACGGGAACGTTGAGGTCGACGCGCACCAGCACGCGCTTGCCGCTGATGTTGCCGATGTCGTCCAGTGTCCTGAAGGCAGCCATGCCGATCCCTTTCCTCGAAAGATCGCCGGGACCATACCCCGCATCGGCTACGATGCAAGGCTTGGGCTGGGTTCGGGACGAAATTTTGAGGCGGGCGGGCACACAGTCCGTGAAGACAGCGCCGACGTAGATGAGGGAGACGCAAACGAGCGCCGCAGTCAGCTTCCCGTCGCTGCCTTTTCGACCGGCGGCTCAGGGGCGTCGTCTGTCTTTGCCGCCACCTGCGTTACTACCGGTCTGCGCCAATCGCGGATGAAGGCAGCGAGGCGGTCGACGATCTCGCCGGCACTGAGGAAGACCGGCACTCGCGCCACCGGCGCGGTGGGCTCGAAGGAGAGGCCCAGCCCGGTGATCCTGCCCTTGTCATCGACATCCCTGACGATCAGCTCGATCGGACCGATCAGCACACGGTCGGCATATTCGGCATGGCCGCCGAGCCGCGCGGTGACCAGCGCGCCGACGGTCTGCTTCTGCTCGGCTTCGGTCAGGCCCGGCGCGTAGGCGGCTTCCAGTTCGGCGGCCGAGCGCGCCGGGTCGACGGCGAAGGCGCCGAAGAAATCGGCGTCCTCCGGATCGACGACGGCGCGGCTGGCAAACAGCTTGTCGAGGAGGCGCGGATAGCGGTCCGGCACGAAGATGTAGACTTGGTCGCCGGCGGCGAGCCGGCCCATGTCCTGGAAGCGCATCGAGCGGCCGTCGCGCAGCACGAGCGAGGGCCGCGCCCAGCGCGGAATGCGCTCGCCGCGCGCCACCGGGCTGCCGGGTGCGACGCGATAGGCGAGCAGCTCGTGGTGGGCGGAGCCCGGCAATTCCAGCTCGACCTTGTCCAGCGGGCCGAGGCGCGCCGGCACGATGAGGCCAAGGCGACGTGCCAGCGGGCCAACCGTCCAGCCCTGGATGACCAGCGACACAAGCACGATGATGAAGGCGGCATTGAAGATGGTGCGGCCGTTCTCCAGCCCGCCAAGCAGCGGGGTGATGGCCAGCAGGATTGAAACCGCGCCGCGCAGGCCGACCCAGGAGACAAAGGCGACCTCAGGGCGAGGCAAGCGGAACGGGATCAGGCAGAGCCAGACCGCGATCGGCCTGGCGATGAACATCAGGAACAGGCCAAGCGCTATCGCCGGCAGCATGATCGCGGGGAATTGCGAGGGCGTCGCGAACAGGCCGAGGATCAGGAACATGATGATCTGTGCCAGCCACGACATACCATCCTGGAAGCGCTTGAGGATGGTGACGGCGCGGATGTCGGAATTGCCGGCGATGAGCCCGGCAAGATAGACCGCCAGGAAGCCCGAGCCGCCGATGGCGCCGGCGGCGGCGAAAACCATCAGCGATAGCGTCAGCACGAAGATCGGCAGCAGGCCATGGTCGAGATTAAGCCGGTCGACGAGGCGCACGATGCCGAGGCCGCCGAGCACGCCGACAACGGCGCCGAGGCCCATGTTGACGAGGAAGCCCAGCATCAGGTTGGTGACCAGGACGTTGGTTTCGGGATTGGCGTGGGCGGCGATGATCTCGACCAGCGTGATGGTGAGGAAGATGGCGATCGGATCGTTGGTGCCGGATTCCACCTCGAGCGTGGAGCGCACGCGCTCGCGCAAATTGATCTCGCCGGCGCGCAGCAGGAAGAACACCGCAGCCGCATCGGTGGACGCGACGGCAGCCCCGAGCAGGAAGGATTCCAGCCAGCTGAGGTCGAGCAGATAGTAGGCAGCGGCCCCGAACAGGCCAGTGGTGAGCAGCACGCCGAAGGTCGCCAGCGACAGCGCCGGCCCCGCCGCCTGCCGCAAGGCATTGAGCGGCGTGCCGAAACCGGAATCGAACAGGATGACGGCAAGCGCCAGTGAGCCGGCAAAATAGGCGACGCGGGCATTGTCGAATTCGATGCCGAGGCCGTCCGTTCCGGTCGCGAGCCCGATGCATAAAAACAGAAGCAGGAGGGGGGCGCCGAAGCGGAAGGCGATCAGGCTCGAAAACGCGGCGGCGACGACAAGCGCTGTGCCGACCAGCGTGACGAGATAGATCGCATGCTCCATCCGTGATTTGCCCCTCGAATTCCTGACGCATGACCCCGAAATCGGGATCGATTTCGGAAAGGATCATGCGCCAAGTCAAAGTGTTACAGCGTCCTTTGCGCGTCCGAGGACGCGCGGCGCTGTAGTGCTTTCCCGATTCAACGGAGAGTGGGGCGAAGGCATGGCCAGTGCAAGGCGGGAGGGTGGTTTTTTGGCCGAAGCCGCTGATTTTCGGGCGGCTGACCGTTGCGGCTCCGGCAAATGAAAAACGCCCGGGCGAAGCCGGGCGTTTCAGGACTTGCGAAGACGGGCCTGCGATCAGGCGATGGTCTTGCCGAAGGCGACCGCGGTGTCGCCCATGCGGTTGGAAAAACCCCATTCATTGTCGTACCAGGACAGCACCGAAACGAAGTTGCCGTCCATCACCTTGGTCTGGTCGAGTGCCATGATCGAGGAACGCGGATCGTGGTTGAAGTCGATCGAGACATTCGGGTGATGGGTCACGCCGAGAATGCCCTTGAGCTTGCCGTTGGAGGCGGCAATCACCGCTTCGTTGATTTCCTGCACCGTGGTGGCGCGCTTGGCGATGAACTTGAAGTCGACGACCGAGACGTTCGGGGTCGGCACGCGGATCGAGATGCCGTCGAGCTTGCCCTTGAGGTCGGGCAGCACGAGGCCGATCGCCTTGGCGGCACCGGTCGATGTCGGGATCTGCGACAGCGCGGCGGCGCGGGCGCGGTAGAGGTCCTTGTGCATGGTGTCCAGCGTCGGCTGGTCGCCGGTGTAGGAATGGATCGTCGTCATCATGCCCTTTTCGATGCCGACCGT
Organism: Mesorhizobium opportunistum WSM2075; assembly: GCF_000176035.2. Classification (NCBI taxonomy): domain Bacteria; kingdom Pseudomonadati; phylum Pseudomonadota; class Alphaproteobacteria; order Hyphomicrobiales; family Phyllobacteriaceae; genus Mesorhizobium; species Mesorhizobium opportunistum. The sequence goes on from NC_015675.1 coordinate 1,463,917, forward strand.
CTCGTGCAGCACGGCGGCCAGCGGCGCCAGGCAGTTGGTGGTGCAGGACGCGTTCGAGATGACGATGTGGTCCTTGGTCAGCTTGTCGTGGTTGATGCCGTAGACGACGGTGAGGTCAGCGCCGTCGGCGGGTGCGGACACCAGCACGCGCTTGGCGCCGGCGGTGAGGTGCGCGGCGGCCTTGTCACGGGCGGTGAAGATGCCGGTACATTCGAGGGCGATGTCGACACCGAGTTCCTTCCAGGGCAGCTGCGTCGGATCCTTGATCGCGGTGACCTTGAATTTTTCCTTGCCGACGGTGATCTGGTCGCCATCGACGCTCACCTCGTGCGGGAAGCGGCCGTGCACGCTGTCGTAGCGCAGCAGGTGCGCGTTGGTTTCGACCGGGCCGAGATCGTTGACGGCGACGACGTCGATGTCCTTGCGGCCGGACTCATGGATGGCGCGCAGGATGTTGCGGCCGATGCGGCCGAATCCGTTGATGGCAACTCTGACGGTCATGTTTCTCTCCCTGGGAGTTGGAAGGTAATTTGGTCCGCAGCTTCATAGCGGCGGACGGCCGAAGAATCCAGCCGTCCAAGGCATGGATTTAAATCGATTAGGTCGGGCCAGGTCACGAAAATGCGGATGCAGTTTCGTGGGCCTGGGCACTTCAATCGGTTATTTGCCGTGCAGGCGGGCTTCCGCCGCCTTGGCAGCCGCCTCGGCGGTGATGCCGAAATGTGGATAGAGCTGCTCGATGGTGCCCGAGGCGCCGAAGCCGGTCATGCCGATGAAGATGCCGTCGGAGCCGATGAGATGATCCCAGCCCTGGCGGATGCCGGCTTCGATCGCCATCTTGATCGGCGCGTTTCCGATCGTCTTCTTCCGATAGCCATCGCTCTGCTTGTCGAACAGTTCGAAGCAAGGCACCGACACGACGCGGGTCGGGTGGCCGTGCTTCTCCAGCAAGTCGCGGGCGCCAAGCGCGATCTCGACTTCGGAACCTGTGGCGAAGATCGTCACCGCCGCCTCGCCGCTGGCCGCGGCCAGTTCGTAGGCGCCCTGGCTGCTCAGGTTCTTGTCCGAGTGCTCGGTGCGCACCGTCGGCAGGTTCTGGCGGGTCAGCGCCAAGGTCGACGGGGTCTTCTCCGATTCAAGGGCGATCTGCCAGCATTCGGCGGTTTCCACCGCGTCGGCCGGACGGAAGACATTGTGGTTCGGGATGGCGCGCAGCGCCGCCATATGCTCGACCGGCTGGTGGGTCGGGCCGTCTTCGCCCAGACCGATGGAATCATGGGTCATGACGAAGATCGAGCGGATGCCCATCAGCGAGGCAAGCCGCATCGAGGGGCGGGCATAGTCGGAGAAACACAGGAAGGTACCGCCATAGGCGATGAGGCCGCCATGCAGCGTCAGGCCGTTGATCGCGGCGGCCATGCCGTGCTCACGGATGCCGTAGTGGACATAGCGCTGGCCGTAATCGTCCGGCGTGATGTTCTTGGTCTGGCTGGTCTTGGTGTTGTTGGAGCCGGTGAGGTCGGCGGAGCCACCGATGGTCTCGGGCACGGCGCCGTTGATGATTTCGAGCGCCATTTCCGAAGACTTGCGGGTGGCGACCTTCGGCTTGTCGGCCGAGAGCTTCTTCTTGTAGTCGGCAATGACGGCGTCGAAATTGGACGGCAGCTTGCCGTTGGTGCGACGCTCGAACTCCGCCTTCAGCTTGGCGTCGGCCTTGGCGAGGCGACCTTCCCAATCGGTGCGTGCCTTGACGCCAGCCTTGCCGGCGGTGCGCCAGGCGTCGAGGATGTCGGCCGGGATTTCGAAGGGCGGCGAGTCCCAGTTGAAGAACTTGCGTGCGCCGGCGATCTCGTCGGCGCCAAGCGGCGAGCCGTGCGCCTTGTTGGTGCCGGCCTTGGTCGGCGCGCCGAAGCCGATGGTCGTCTTGCAGGCGATCATCGTCGGCTTGTCGGAATGGCGGGCGGCTTCGATGGCATAGGCGATGGCTTCAGGTTCGGTGCCGTCGATGTGGCTGGCGTTCCAGCCGGAGGCCTGGAAGCGGGCGACCTGGTCGGTGTTGTCGGCGAGCGAGACCGGGCCGTCGATCGAGATGTTGTTGTTGTCCCAGAAGACGATCAGCTTGTTGAGCTTGAGGTGGCCGGCCAGCGCGATGGCTTCCTGGGAAACGCCTTCCATCAGGCAGCCGTCGCCGGCCAGCACGTAGGTGTAGTGGTCGACGAGGTCATTGCCGAAGGCGGCATTCATGATGCGCTCGCCGAGCGCGAAGCCGACCGAATTGGCGAGGCCCTGGCCGAGCGGGCCAGTGGTCGTCTCGATGCCGGTGGCATGGCCGTATTCGGGATGGCCAGCCGTCTTCGAGCCCAGCTGGCGGAAATGCTTGATCTGGTCGAGGGTCATGTCCTCGTAGCCGGTCAGATGGAGCAGCGAATAGAGCAGCATCGAACCATGGCCGGCCGACAGGATGAAACGGTCGCGGTCGGCCCAGCGCGGGGCCTTGGGGTCATATTTCAGGAAGCGCGTGAACAGCACCGTGGCGATATCGGCGCAACCCATGGGCAGGCCGGGATGACCGGAATTCGCCTTCTCGACGGCGTCCATGGAGAGAAAACGGATCGCATTGGCCATCCGGTCATGTTGTTCACGCGACGTCATGGTTCCTCCATGGTGGGGGGTTTGGGGCTTGGGAGAGCCCTTGAAAAGGGTGCGCGACACATAGCAGGCGCGGGCTTTTAGTCAACAAATCGGGTGCATATTTGCCGGTCTTGTGATGCCGGCGGCGGGCCTACATTAGCGTTAGCGGGGGACAGTCGCGAGAGCTTTGTTGACGTCGCCTTCACCCGGTGCCTAATGTTTCCGATATAACGCGTTCTGAACGCGAACGATTCGGTGATGGGCAGGGCACAGGACGAACGCCATGACCGGGGAAACCACGCTCAAGGAAGTGATCGCCAGGCTAGGCAAGGCCATGGAGGGGCTGGAAAGCGCCGTCGCGGCCAAGCTTGAGCACGAACGCGACTACTCGGAAGCCGAGGCCGAGGTGCAGCGGATGAACGCCGATCGCTCGCGGCTGGCGCAGGAACTCGACAATTCCGAAGCACGCGCCGAACGGCTGGAAGACGCCAACAAGGAAGTCTCGCGACGGCTGGTAACCGCAATGGAAACCATCCGCGCCGTGTTGGACAGATAGGAGCTGGCCCGATGGCACAGGTCACGGTTTCAATCGACGGCAAGCAGTATCGCATGGCCTGCGACGAGGGCCAGGAAGAGCATCTGATCGACCTTGCCGAACGCTTCGACCGTTATGTTTCACACCTGAAGGACTCGTTCGGCGAGATCGGCGACCAGCGGCTGACCGTGATGGCCGGGATCATGGTGATGGACGAGCTTTCCGAGCTGCAGAAACGCGTCAAGGGCATGGAAAGCGAAGTGCTGACTTTGCGCAAGACGCGCGACGAGGCGCTGACCAAGGCCGACAAGAGCGACAGCGTGCTGACCAACGCGCTCGGCGCGCTGGCGCAGCGCATGGAAGATCTCACGGCGACGCTGGCGGTCAACAAGGCCTGAGCAAGTCGCGGTTGAACGGCATCGCGCGCCGGATCTGTTCTTTCATACAGACCTGTCTCCGGCAGAGACAGCTTCGACTTCGGCGGACATCCGAAAATCCTGCCGCAATTTCCATCGAGGACAGAATCTTTTTCGCCGCCAGCGCTGCAACTGGCAGGTTTAAGCATTTTGTCGGCGCTGCCAGGAGTGCTAAAAAGGTGTTGAGCTGCGGCAGCGGGTTTGCGGCATTGTCAGGGGTAGGGATAGATCATGAGCCTTCGTATCAACGATATCGCACCGGACTTCACCGCCGAGACCACCCAAGGGGTGATCAAATTCCATGACTGGATCGGCGACGGCTGGGCGATCCTGTTCAGCCACCCGAAGAACTTCACCCCGGTCTGCACGACCGAGCTCGGCACGATGGCGGGGCTCGAAGGCGAGTTCAAGAAGCGCAACGTCAAGATCATCGGCATTTCGGTCGATCCGGTTGCCAGCCACGACAAATGGCAGGCCGACATCAAGACGGCGACCGGCCATTCCGTGAACTATCCGCTGATCGGCGACAAGGACCTCAAGGTCGCCAAGCTCTACGACATGCTGCCGGGCGGTGCCGGCGAGACGTCGGAAGGCCGCACGCCCGCCGACAACGCCACGGTGCGCTCGGTCTATGTCATCGGGCCGGACAAGAAGATCAAGCTGGTGCTGACCTATCCGATGACCACGGGCCGCAACTTCGACGAGATCCTGCGCGCGGTCGATTCCATGCAGCTGACCGCCAAGCACCAGGTGGCGACGCCGGCGAACTGGAAGCAGGGCGAGGACGTCATCATCACCGCCGCCGTTTCCAACGAGGATGCGATCAAGCGTTTCGGCGCCTACGAAACCATCCTGCCCTATCTCCGGAAGACCAAGCAGCCATCGGCCTGAGCACCTCCCCGGGCGCCTGGGAACGGTTTTTGCCTTTCTCGCCGCCTCGGGCGAAGCGATACTTGACTGGGCGGCCTGAGAGGACAACCATGCTCTTCTCAGGCGCCGTCAGAGAAAATCATTCCTGCCGGCCGAGGAGTTGAGGGAGCCGGAATTGGACATGGTTTTGGCCAGGCCATTGGTCAGCGGCTTCTATGACAAGCCGACCGGGGCCATCCAGTATGTCGTCGCCGATCCGGCCACGAAGCGCTGCGCCATCATCGACCCGATCCTCGACTTCGACGAGAAATCCGGCGCAACGGGTACGAAGAGCGCGGACGCCCTGCTCGATTTCATGGAAGAGAACGGGCTGGAGCTGGAGTGGATCCTCGACACCCATCCGCATGCCGACCATTTCTCCGCCGCGCATTACCTGAGAGAAAAGACCGGGGCGCCGACAGCGATCGGCGACAGGGTCGTCGATGTCCAGAACCTGTGGAAGGCAATCTACAACTGGCCGGATTTTCCTGCTGATGGCTCGCAGTGGAACAGGCTGTTTGGGGAGGGCGAGACCTTCCGGATCGGCACCCTTCCGGTCAAGGTGCTGTTCTCGCCCGGACACACGCTGGCGTCGATCACCTATGTGGTCGGCGACGCCGCCTTCATCCACGATACGCTGTTCATGCCCGACAGCGGCACGGCGCGGGCGGATTTTCCCGGCGGCAGCGCCTTGCGGCTCTGGCATTCGATCCAGGCCATCCTGGCTTTGCCAGATGAAACGCGCGTCTTCGTCGGCCATGATTATCAGGCCGGCGGCCGCGAGCCTCTCTGGGAAAGCACGGTGGCCGCGCAGAAGGCCACGAACATTCATCTCGTCGCCGCGCACAGCGAAGCCGAGTTCGTCGCCTTGCGCGAGGCGCGTGACCGGTCCCTGCCGATGCCTAGGCTGATCCTGCATGCACTGCAGGTCAACATGAACGGCGGACGGCTGCCGGAACCGGAGGCCAATGGCCGGCGATATCTGAAATTTCCGCTGGATGGGCTTTGACGGGTATTTTTGTGGCGGGCGCCGCCGGTGAAACTGCCGATCTCCCCACCTGCGGGGGAGAGATGCCCGGCAGGGCAGAGGGGGGTGCTGTCCCTCCGACCTGTCAGCCAATTGTGCCTTCAGTTTTCGGTTGGGTGACTGACGCCGAAAGTAGCGTTCCTTCACACCCCCCTCTGTCCTGCCGGACATCTCCCCCGCAAGGGGGGGATTGGCCATGCTCCCGGTTTTCGCAAACCGCCAGCCGAATATAAAAAAGCGGCGCCAGTTTCCTGACGCCGCCTTTTGATCTTGTTGCCGAACCCGGCTTTACGCTGCCGGCTGCGCCTCGATGGTGCGCAGCGCCTGCATCTGGCGCTTGGCGGCGGCCTTGACCGCATCCTGCACCTTCTCGAAGGCACGCACCTCGATCTGGCGCACGCGTTCGCGGCTGATGTCGAACTCGGCCGACAGCTCTTCCAGGGTCAGCGGCTCCTCGGCGAGGCGACGCGCCTCGAAGATGCGCCGCTCGCGATCGTTGAGCACGGCAAGAGCGCCGGACAGCATGCCGCGCCGGTTTTCCAGCTCGTCCTGCTCGATCAGCATCTCTTCCTGGCTTTCGTGGTCGTCGACCAGCCAGTCCTGCCATTCGCCGGACTCGCCTTCCGTCGCCCGGATCGGGGCGTTGAGCGAAGCGTCGCCGGACAGGCGGCGGTTCATCGACACCACTTCGGCTTCGGAAACGTTGAGCCGCGTGGCGATCTCGGCGATCTGGTCGGGCTTGAGGTCGCCGTCATCCAGCGCCTGGATCTTGCCCTTCACCTTGCGCAGGTTGAAGAACAGGCGCTTCTGGTTGGCGGTCGTGCCCATCTTGACCAGGCTCCACGAGCGCAGGATGTACTCCTGGATCGAGGCCTTGATCCACCACATGGCGTAGGTCGCGAGGCGGAAGCCACGCTCGGGTTCGAATTTCTTGACGGCCTGCATCAGGCCGACATTGCCTTCCGAGATCACTTCGCCGATCGGCAGGCCGTAGCCGCGATAGCCCATGGCGATCTTGGCGACGAGCCTCAAATGGCTGGTGACGAGCTTGTGCGCGGCGGACGTGTCTTCATGCTCGGCATAACGCTTGGCGAGCATGTACTCTTCCTGCGGCTGAAGCATGGGAAAGCGGCGGATTTCTTCCAGGTAGCGGCTGAGGCCGCCTTCGCCGGAAACGATACTGGGTAGTGACTGGGCCATGATAGCGCCCCCTCTCTATTGGAGTGATGCCCCCGAAACGCGGCGGGCATGTGACGCGAGCACCAAAGGCTCGCCCGCGACACGAGATCTTATACAGGAACAAAACCAGAAAAGACAGCTTTTGTTCAACACGAAACAGTGTGTCACGTTGAAGTGAACAATGTCAGTCAGGTTTTTGATGGCTGGCTCAACGCCTGTCGTCGGCAGGTTCAGAACTTGCGAAAGCCGCCGACGAGTTCCTCCATGTCCCTCGGTATCGGCGCCTCGAACCTCATCGTTAGATGGGTATCGGGATGACGAAATGCAAGGAGCCAGGCATGCAAAGCCTGCCGGGAAAATGCCTTGACCTGGCTTTTCAACGGTTCGGGCAGCCGGTTGGCCTTGGTGCGGAAGGCCTGGCCGTAGTCGGGGTCGCCGATCACCGGATGACCGATATGGGCCATGTGGACACGTATCTGGTGGGTGCGGCCGGTTTCCAGCCGGCATTCGACCAGGCTTGCAGTGGCGAACTCCTGCTGTTTCTCGCCAAAACGCTCCTGGACGGCAAAATGGGTGACGGCGTGGCGGGCGTCGTCGCGACCTTCCGGCACCACGGCGCGGCGCACCCGGTCGGCGGCGCGGCCAAGCGGCGCATCGACCGTTCCGGTCGGCCGTTGCGGGATGCCCCAGACCAAAGCCAGATAGGCGCGTTCGAGATCGCCGGTCAGGCCATGATCGGCGAAGGCTTCCGACAGGGCCTTGTGGGCGCGGTCGGTCTTGGCCACCACCATGACGCCGCTGGTCTCCTTGTCGAGGCGATGGACGATGCCCGGCCGGCGCACCCCGCCAATGCCGGAAAGGCTGTCGCCGCAGTGATGGATCAGCGCGTTGACCAGCGTGCCGGTCCAGTTGCCGGCGCCGGGATGCACGACAAGCCCGGCCGGCTTGTTGATGACGATCAGTGCGTCATCTTCATAGAGCACATCGAGCGCGATGTTCTCGCCCTGCGGCTCGGCCGGCTCGGGCTCCGGCATGGCGACCGAGACGCTTTCACCTGGAAGCATCTTGCGCTTGGTTTCGTCGACCGGCTTGCCGTTGATGGAAACGGCGCCCTGCCGGATCAGCATCTGCACGCGGCTGCGCGACATGTCCGGGCCAAGGCTGGCAGCCAGCCACTGGTCGAGGCGCTGGCCGGCCGCATCCGCGCCCGTCACCAGCACGGTGGGTGCCTCCATCAATCGGTCCTCTATCAATTGAGGGGCCTCTTCGCTATGAGCGCTCATTGAAAAACCGTTCCGGAATGTTTTGCCATGGCCAGCCCAACCGCCGAGGAAGATCAGGAAAAGCCGCTCGACCCCGAAGTCGAAAAGGTGCGCAGGAAACTCGTCCGTTTCGTCGGCATCAATCTCGGCCTGCTGTTTCTTGCCCTTATGGTGGTGATCGGCGCCCTTGTCTACAAAGCGCGCAACGCGCCACCGACGAGCCCGCCGCTGGCCGGCGATATCCAGACCCCCGCCGGCGAGCTTGCCAGCGGCGACATCGTGCTGCCGGTCGGGGCCAAGGTGGTGAGCCAATCGCTGTCCGGCAGCCGCGTCTCCATCGATGCCGAGCTCACCGACGGCAGCCGTGCCATCTTCATCTACGATATCGCCGAGCGCCGCCTGATCGGCCGCTTTGCAATTCGCAACAGATGACGGATTTTGCCGAACATCGTCGCGTCGCGACCGTTGCGCTGGTCGTCGCCAACTATGACGAGGCGATCGCCTGGTATGTCGGTCGGTTGGGTTTTGATCTCGTCGAGGATGTCGATCTCGGCGGCGGCAAGCGCTGGGTCACGGTGGCGCCGGCCAACGGCCAGGGCGCCAGGCTGCTTCTGGCCGAGGCTTCCGACGAGGCACAAGGCAAAAGCATAGGCAACCAGACCGGTGGCCGGGTTTTTCTCTTTCTCGAAACCGACGACTTCGCCCGCGACCACGCGGCGATGCTGGAGAAGGGCGTCGAATTCCGCGAGGCGCCGCGTTACGAACCCTATGGCACGGTGGCGGTTTTCGCCGATCTGCACGGCAATCTCTGGGACCTGATCGAGCCCAAACGGTAACGTGCGCGTTGCTTTTTGTCCGATGCGGCAAAGCAGCCGAAACCCCAGTTGCTTTTTCCCAGCCGTCAGCCTATATCGCCGGTTCTTGAGCGCGCCCATCGTCTAGCGGTCAGGACACCGCCCTCTCACGGCGGGAACAGGGGTTCGATTCCCCTTGGGCGTACCAAGGATTTTCTGCCAGATGCGATGCTTGCGCCATACGGCCTGTTGCAGCAAGTTGGCTGCATGAAACAATTGGCTTTGCCGCTCCTCATTTCCGCGTCCCTGATCGCCCAGTGCGGTCCGTCGTTCTCCAAGGACAGGAAGATCACCGGCACCATTCGAGGTTTCGAATGTGGCGACAATTGCTATCTGACCATTGTCGACCGCAAGAAGGAGGAGCAAGTCGGCCTGTGTTCCGCTCCCGAGTGCGGAAGCTGGAACGAGCAAACCGCGATGCCGTCCCGCTACAAGGGAAAACGCGTGACCGTTACAGTCGGACAAGGGCAGCAGATCGATGACGGCGGCAACGTGATGGGAGAGATGATGTCCTTCACGAAGATCAGATTTCTCGACTAGCATTGGCGTATTCGCGACCACCTCGCGCTCCAAGTGGAAGTGGAGGGCCAGCGCAATGCCGGCCCCTTTTGCTTTTAGACTGCTGTGCAGCGGTCCGTCCCGGCGCAACAACAGCTCCGTCGCTTCTTCCCGCAGTCTCGGGTCACATTCAGACAAAGCACCCGTGTGGGTTGCGTTCACCGAAAGAAGCGGCAAAGCCCGCGAAAATCCGGTGGCCGCATGGCCGAATCCACCCAATTTAAGTCAGGCCGCGACGCTTGAAAGCATAACGATCTCTGTTACTTGGCATGCGGGGTAGCGTCCGCGGATGGCGGACTTTGGGTCGGGTAGAGTTGGGATGACCGCAGTGAAGACGATGTGCTCGCGCTGCCATGGCGGCGGCAAGGTTTTCGATTGCTCGAGATGGTCTGCGTCAAAAGGGCATTGCTGCCCGCAGGGGACGCATCAGACAAGCTGCCCGGGGAAGACCATCGCATGCGCCGAATGTGGCGGCGTGGGGATGCTGGCGGTGGCCGAGCTCAGGGCTGTCGCGTAGTCGCGGTTGCCGTCGCGTAGTCGCGTTTTCGGCCATGGCGCTACGAACGCGACTTTCGCTTGCACTGATAACCGCTATCCCTAAAAACGTTTCTCTGGCTTTTATCACCAGGAATGGTTTCGCCGGCGTGCCAACATTAGGGTTCGCCGCTTCTGGCGCGGCGGAGCCGATTGCATTAGCATCACCTCCTGGATCTTGAGGCACGGCTCGAGTGGCGCGCAGAACGCCGAGCGCCGGGCAGATCCGCACGGGCAGCTGATGCCTCGGGAGGGGCCAATGCAGAAACTGCAGTCGCAGGGTGTCCACCACATCACGCTGGTCGGCGCCGGCCGCCAGACCTCGATCGATTTCTGGGAGGGCGTGCTCGGCATGCCGTTCATCTTCGAGCAGCCCAATCTCGACAAGCCCAAGGAGAGCCATCTCTATTTCGATCCCGGCGATGGCCGGCTGATCACCATCTTCACCGACGAAAGCCGCACGCCGGAGAAGCGACGCACGCCGACCGATACGGGTTGTGTCCATCACATCGCCTTTTCGGTGTCGCGCGTCACCTTCCTGCAGGCGGTCGCGCGGCTCGACCAGCGCGGTATCAAGCACAGCGGCGTCAAGGATCGCGGCTTCATGGATTCGATCTATTTCGAGGATCCGCTCGGGCTGCTGATCGAACTCGCCTCCTATCGCTTCGAGCCGCCGGCCGGCTTCACCCATGCCGACGTGCTGATGGAAGCGCACAGGCTGCGGGTCGCGCGCGGCGACTACAACATCGCAGAAGTGCATCTCGCCGATGCGATCCAGGCGCTCGTCGAGCGTTCGCGCGCAACCCTGTCGGATGACCGGGCGCCGAAGAACCCATACTGAACGGGCACAGAGGGAGGAACAAATGGCCAAGACAGCGACAACGAAGGCGAAGAAACCCGCGGCCAAGGTGGCCGCAAAAGCGACCCCAAAGGCGGGGGCCAAAGCAGCGGCGAAACCGACGGCAAAGGCCACCGCAAAACCCGCTGCGAAGGCCAAGGCCAAGCCGGCGAAGAAACCGGGGCTGAAGCTCAGCATGCTGAAGCCGAGCGTCAACAACATGACGGTGCGGGTGTTCGCGCGCGCGGCCGGATTCGACGCCGCCGAGACCGACGCCTGGGGCCACACGCGCTCGCCCGAATATATGGCGCGCAATCCGGCGCACCTGACGCCGATGATCGAGGACAAGGGGCTGCCCAGGGGCGTGCTTTGGGAAAGCTGCGCCATCATGCAGTATCTCGCCAACAAGCACGGGCTGGAGAAATTCTATCCCACGGCGCCGGCCAAGCGGGCAATGGTCGACAGCGCCATGTTCTACCTGATCGGTACGCTCTACCCCTATGTGGCACGCGCCACCTATCCGGCGCTCGGTTTCCCGCACTATGCCGGCGAGGTCGGCCACAGCGACGCCCATCCCGACAAGAAGTCCGAAGCGCAGAAGGCAGCCATGGCCGCGATCGCCGAGCCGTTGGAGGTCTTCCACAGCTTCTTCAGGGACGGCAAGCCGTTCATCGGCGGCAAGCACCCGTCGATCGCCGACATCCGGCTGGCGGCGACGCTCGAATTCCTGGCCGTCATCGACTACGTGCTGCCCAGATGGACGAAGGAGTACATGGCGGCGATCGAGAAGAAGCTCGGCAAGGCCTACGCCGAGCCGGCCGGCGACGTGCGCGGCTATATCGCCCATGTGAAGTCGCAGGCCAGGGGTTAGGGATTCGTTAACCAAAGCCCTGTCTACTGCCCGGAATTCACCGCGCGACCACGGATGTACTGGCGCCGAGGTGGAAGGAAAGGTCGGCCCCGCGCCGGCCTTTTGCTTTTTGGGGTGGTGGTGCCGGGGCATCGCGGCACGAAAATCAGGCAACGCCGAAGCATCAACTTTTGCTGCGAGATATTGTCATTGCCAACGTCGGCTCTAACATCCCTTACAGCCAGTCCAGCCATGAATGCCGGCCGGCAGTGAAATCGAGGGATTGCAATGAAGTGCGTCGCGGCAAGGCTGATGATCGCCGTTGGAATGCTGGTCGGGACCCTTCTCCCGTTACAGGCCGCGACGCTCAATACAATGGCTGATGTCGGGGCCGCGATCCAGGCGTGCTGGACGCCCCCGGCGGATGCCGGGAATTCGACCGTAACCCTGAGCTTCAGCTTCAAGCGCGACGGCACGCTGATCGGTCCGCCAAGGGCGACTGCCGTCAAGGTGGCCGGCGATTACAAGGCGCGGCAGGCCTTCATCGACGCGGCCACCGCGGCCGTCAAGAATTGCACGCCCCTGACTTTCTCTGCGACGCTGGCACAGGGCATTGGCGGCAAGGTGTTCACATTGCAATTGGTTTCCCCGAAGCAGTTGCAATCGGTCTCCCCGAAGTAATAGCTGTTCCCGCGACGACCTTACGGTGACCATGCCTGACGCCATGGGTCAGGGAAGGCTCGCGAAAAGCAGACTGTCCGGCAGGTTTTACACCTCCGCGTAGCCGGCCCCTCCGGGATCAGCGGCTCAATGGCCCGGCGCTTTTGGCTCAATGGCTCAGGCGCCGCGCCTCGGCATGCCGTGCCAAATCCGGTGTCTCGAAGACGTAGTCGCTCCAGGCCGATTCCGGAATTTGCCCGGCCAGATAGCACTCCAGCAACAGGTTCTGCTCGGCGTTGAGCGGCCGTGGCGCGCCCTCAAGCCCGAGGGAATGAAAAAGGTTTCTTGTCAGTTCCGATACCGTGAAGTGGATCGACATCCGCGTTCTCCTTTGCCTTTCAACGCCGCAGGCCAGGCAAAGGTTTCAGGTCAGGTATCGGATTTAGTCGCCCCGCCTGGCGTCCTGGCCTTGCAGCATTGGCTGCCATCGATCGGGCCGCACTGTTTTCCGGTTCGTCTCAATCTTGAAATAAAAATGTAATATCGAATTTACAGGGCTGGTCCTACTACACTAAATGAAGGTCTGCTTAGGTCGAAAGTCTTAGAATATTAGACTAGACTCATTTAGTCAAAGGTTAGCTCAGTCTAAAGAACGTGATTCCAGACTATCCGCAACAAGGATCATGTCGTCCCGATGACCCGTTTCTGGTTTCTCATAATGATGGTCGCACTGGTAATGGTGACCGCCTTTGCGCTCGGCACAACATCTTCCTACGCGGACAGTTGCAGCGCGATCAGAGGCCAGTTGCTTTCCGCCGGTCGCGGCGGCGGCGTGAGCCCGGAACTGGCGCAGCTGCGCCGCCAGCTCGCGGCGATCCAGGGCCTGGAGAGGCAGCGCAGATGCACCGCGCAAAGTGCGACGGGCGGTTTCTTCAACGCTTGTGCCGACCTTGCCAGGAACCGGTCGGACGTGCAGCGCCAGATCGCGGCCGCGTCCAATTCCGGCCGGGACATTTCGGGCCTGCAGGCACGGTTCGCGGCGCTCGGCTGCACATCCCGGGGCAAGGAGCAGCGCCCGGCACCGAAGGCGCAGTCCGCCGCGGCAACGGCGGTGCCAACGTACAGCGGCAACACCATGCTGTTTTGCGTGCGCCTTTCGGATGGATATTTCTTCCCGGCGCCCAAGTCGCAATTCGCCGGCAACGACGATCTCAAGGATACGGTCGATCAATGCCGTTACATCTGTGACGATCCGGCGGTCGACCTCTACACGCTGAGCGATGCCAGTCTGGAAACCGAAAAAATGGCCGCGCTTGACACGCGCAAGCCTTACACGGAATTGCCGACGGCTTTCCGCTACCGTGAGGATGCCAATTTCAAGGCCTGTGACGTCAAGCGCTATTACCAGCGGGTTGCCGAACTGAGAGCGAGGACGGTCACGCCCACGAACATGAGCAATGCCATCATCCCCTTGCCGCAGCCAAAGCCGGACCTCGGCAGTGTCGCGGCAATTCCGGGATCCGGCAGCGAGGCTCCGGGCACCGCTCGGTTGCAATCGATCGAGGCTGGCAAGCGGTCGGTGCGCGTGGTTGGCCCTGCCTTCTTCCCCGTGGAATAGCAACGGTTTTTCAAACCCGGCGGCCGACCGCCGCGATGAGCCTGTCGCTTACCTGGCCGCAATCACGGCCGCCGCGATCCGGCTGGAACAGGTGCCTGCTCCCGGCGTTGTGATCGACATCAGCTGGGAGCAACGCCATGGCCACGTTCAGGGAAATGCGGGTTCTGGAGATCCTCGAAGACGGCTCCTTGACCAAAGACGAGAAGATCGCCGAACTGCGCAAGATCGAATCCGAGGCGCGCGGGCTACAGCGGGCAGCGTCGGAGAGCCCGATGGGCAACGATGACGGCTGGCAAGACGATCTGCGCCAAGTTCGCTTAGCGCTCGACAAGCTCGGTGCAAAGGAACCCAAGAAGGGCGCGGCAACGCTATAGAAGCCCTGCCGGCAACAAGGCTCCAGCTTTAGTCGCAAACCATGCGAACGCGTTGGCCTGGCGCGCTTACATTCCTGCACGCCAGCTGCTTTTCCGGGCCGGAAGACGAGGGAGCCGGGGAGGAAAGCCTCCTTTGATGCCGTCTCTGCACGGCGGGCTTCACAACCCTACGCCCGGAAAACCGTTCGGGCGACTGTGGTGGCGCCGGAAAGGCACCATTGTCGACCTGCGACGGTCCGTAGTCGACATTGGGTGGCGGCCGATCCCAGAAGCGCCTGGCATCGAGCGGCCGCGGGATGATGACCGTGCCGTCATAGCTGCGCGAACAGCCGCTGCCGAAAAGCAGCGCCACGCCCAGCAAAAAAGGCCCTATCCGTCCAGACATAAGCAACACCCCTGCGGGCGCTTATAACGCAGCGTTGGCCGACCCGGCAACCGCACGGAACAACGCAGCAACAACGGTCCGGTTGCTTCGTTAAGGTTAGCGGATCGTTAATGCTTCTCGGGCACATTCCGCCGACGAACCGCGGAGGGAGGGTTCGGCCTTGATTTTCGGGGTGGGGACAGCATGGCGGAAGCGGACGAAGCAATCGGCGCGCGCGGCAAGCGCGAGCCCGGCAAGGTAGCAGTGCATGGCGGCGACGCCTTGCCACATACTGCCGATATGGATCGCGCCGAAGGGCTTCGCCAGCTTGTCGAAGCCGGCTCGGACTGGATCTGGGAGACCGATGCGGAGCTGCGCTTCTCCTGGCTTTCGCAGGGCTACCAGGCGGCGACGGGCATCGATCCGGCCGATGTGCTTGGCCGGTTCCGCTTCGATTTCCTCAACCAGGTCCTGAAGGGCAATCGCAGCGCGGCAGCGCATCTGGAAGATCTGCAGGCGCGCCGGCCGTTCCGCGACTTCGTCTATGAGCTGAAGGGCGGCGGCGCCGACTGCCGCTGGGTGCTGACGTCAGGCTTTCCACGCTTTGACAGCGAAGGAAAATTTGCCGGCTATCGTGGCATCGGCCGCAACATCACCGCGCTGGCCGCCGCCTTCGAGGAGATGGCGCCGAAACAGGACGAAGACGTTTCTTCGCAAAGTCTCGTCAACCTTCGCACGATGGTCGATTCGATGCCGATCGGCGTGGTCGTCCTCGGTGCCGACATGCGCGCGGAGGTGATCAACAGCGCCTTCCATGACTTCTGGAGGATCGATCCAAACCGCGCCGGGATCGGCTCCAGCTTCCGCGAGCTGATGGAAGCCAGCCGTGCCATAGATCCCTTCGGTGCCGACGAGACTGCCTGGCAGCGCCATGTCGCCGAGCGCGAAGCCGAGATCAGGGCCGGCGTCGCCGGCTCCAGGCAATTGCCGCACAATGATGGGCGCACGCTGGTCGCCTCACTGGCATCGCTGGCCGGTGGCAAGCGGCTCATTTCCTATGTCGATGTCACCGACATGAAGGGCCGCGAGACGGAAGCCGAGGATGCCCGCAAAAACCTTGCAACCGTGCTGGAATCGCTGCCGGCAGGCGTCATCATCTACGACCGAGACGACAAGTTCGTCTTCGCCAACCGCAAGCTGCAGGATTCGCTGCCGGCACTGAAGCCCTACTGGCAGCCCGGCCGCACTTTCCGCGAGGCGCTGGAGTTCGGCCACTCGGTCGGCTATTTCCGCTCGAGCGGCGATGCCGTGGTCGACAGCCTTTATGCGGTCGATACCGAACGCTGGCTCGACGGCATGCTGAGGCGCTACCGTTTGCCAAATTCTTCCTATGAGCGTCTCAATGCGGATGGACGCTGGTATCAGGTCTACGACATGCGCACCGATGACGGCACGTTCATCGGCGTGCGCGTCGACATCAGCGACCTCAAGAGCCGCGAGGCCGCCTTGCGCGACTCGATGCGCCAGATCGATCTGTTCCGGCACGTCATGGACGAGCTGCCGGTGGCCGCCTTCATCAAGGCGCAGGACCTGAACATCGAATTCGTCAACAAGGCCTGGTGCGCGCTGACCGGCCTCGCCAAGGAAGATGTCATCGGCCGGACCGACCGGCAATTGTTCGGCGCCGAGGAAGCGGAAGGCTTCAGCCATGACGACGCCGATGTCGTGGCGACCGGCAATGTGCGCGAGGTCGAGGAGCCGGTCACCCATCGCGACGGCACGGTGCGGCAGTTGATGACGCGCAAGAGCCGCCTGGTGGCCAGCGACGGCTCGGTGCACCTTGTCGGCTCCAGCACCGACATCACCGATGTCAAGGCGCGCGAGCGGGCGCTGGAAGAAAGCATGCGCGAGAACGAGGTGTTCCGCAGCCTGATCGACAACGTGCCGGTGTCGATCTACGCCAAGCGCTCCGACCTCAGGCAGTTCTACGTCAACAAGGGCTGGTGCGACCTCACCGGTCTCGGCAAGGAAGAGGCGATCGGCAAGACCGACGTCGAGATCTTCGGGCCGGACGGCGAGGCCTTCGTCGCCGGCGACCTGGCCGTGCTGCGCACCGGCGAAACCCAGGAGATCGAGGAGACGGTGACGCTTGCCGATGGCAGCGTGCGCCACCAGTTCGCCCGAAAGGGCGCGATGATCGCGTCCGACGGTTCGCTCTATCTGATCGGATCAACCACCGACATCACCGAATTGAAGATGCGCGAGGCCGAATTGCGCGAGGCGCGCCAGCGTGCGGTGCTCGCCGACCGCGCCAAGTCGGAATTCCTCGCCAATATGAGCCATGAGATCCGCACGCCGATGAACGGCGTGCTGGGCATGGCCGAACTCCTGGCCAAATCCAATCTCGATCCAAAGCAGAAGACGTTCACCGACATCATCGTCAAATCGGGCAACGCACTTTTGACCATCATCAACGACATCCTGGATTTCTCCAAGATCGATGCCGGCCAGCTGGTGCTCGATCCGGCGCCGTTCAATCTCGCGGAGGCGATCGAGGACGTCGCGACGCTGGTGTCGACACGCGCCAAGGAAAAGGATCTCGAACTCATCGTGCGCATCGAGCCGAGGCTCGGAAGCCTTTTCATCGGCGATGTCGGCCGGATCAGGCAGATCGTCACCAACCTGCTCGGCAACGCGGTGAAATTCACCGACGAAGGCCATGTGCTGGTCGACGTGACCGGCGAACGGATGCCGACCGGAACCAAACTGACGATCTCGGTCACCGACACCGGGATCGGCATCCCCGAGGAAAAGCTGAAGCTGGTGTTCGAGAAATTCAGCCAGGTCGACACCTCCTCGACAAGGCGGCACGAGGGCACCGGGCTTGGTCTCGCCATCACCTCGCGGCTGGTCGAACTGATGGGCGGCAAAATCGGTGTCGAGAGCGCCGAGGGCAAGGGTTCGACTTTCTGGTTCGAGGTGACGCTGCCCAGCGCCGAACAGCAGAACGGGCAGCGCATCATGCCGGTGGATGTGACCGGCGCTCGCGTGCTGATCGTCGACGACAATGCCGTGAACCGTGCCATCCTGACCGAGCAGATGACGTCGTGGACATTCGATTCATGCGCGGCTGAAAGCGGCGCCGAGGGGCTCAAGGTGCTGATCGCCGCCGCGGCCTATGGCGTACCGGTCGACTGCGTCGTGCTCGACTACCAGATGCCTGGGATGAGCGGCGCCGAAATGGCGCGCATCGTGCGAAACACCGCGGGCCTCGCCAACACGCCGATCATCATGCTGACCTCGGTCGACCAGTCGCTTGCCAACACCAGCTACCGAGATCTCGGCATCGACGCACAGCTGATCAAGCCGGCGCGCTCCTCGGTGCTGCTGGAAACGCTGGTCGCGACCGTCCAGCGCCATCGCCACACCACGGTTGGCCACGCCGCCCAGCCATCGGCAGGCGAGGCGCCTAATGCGCCTCAGCGGCAATCATTGGCGCCGTCCGAGCAGCGCGCACAATTGCAGCCACCGCCGGTTCGTCCCAGGCTGCCGGCCGTCGGCGGTGACGGACAGAGGCTTGATATCCTCGTGGCCGAGGACAATGAGGTGAACCAGATGGTCTTCACCCAGATCCTTGGCGAGACCGGCTACGGCTTCGAGATCGTCAGCAACGGCCGCAAGGCACTCGACGCCTTCGGCAAGCTCAATCCTTGCATGATCCTGATGGACGTCTCGATGCCGGAGATGAGCGGTCTCGAAGCGACGGCCGCGATCCGCCGGCTGGAGGAAGACACCGGCACGCATGTGCCGATCGTCGGCGTCACCGCGCATGCGCTCAAGGGCGATCGCGAACGATGCCTGGAAGCGGGCATGGACGACTATCTGCCCAAACCGATCAGCCCCAGGGCCCTCTTGGAGAAGGTCGAGCGCTGGGTCGGCGCCAGCCGCCAGGCGCAGCGCAACGCGGGATAGCACCGCGTCGCGGATTCGCGGCATCTGAAGAGGCAAGCCGAAGGAATCAGTGGGAGATTCCCTGCTACCCCCGCGTGCAATGACTATGGTGCGATCGCACCATATCAAAGGCTGTGCCTAGCCGGGACAATGGCGGCATCGAATTCCGCTCATCCAGTTACGGGCGGGAGCAGCGACCGCCGGCAAGGAACAGCGTCACTCTACCCCAACGGACCTGTTTTCGGCGATGGCCCGGCCACGACACGCTCTGGCCTCGAGCAACGCACTCCCGTCCGGATTTTCTTCACCTTTGAAAGCCCCGTCGAATCCGGCGGCGGCTGCGGCCGGCGGACGGCTCAAGCCCATGATTCCGGGGACAAACTCGGATCGGGCCGCGAACCGGCCGCGCCACCGCCTTTGCCGGCGCCGGCGACGCGTTACCGGGCTGACATGAAACTGTCATGCGACTGTTATAATCGAAGGCTATTGGCCTCAGCGGGCGCTGGCAAGAAATGGCGCCGAGAGACCATCTTCCGAACAGGAGCAGGCCACATGAGACATTTCATCCGCTCGGCGGCCGTTGCGATTGCAATGGCTGCGGCGTCCACCATCACCCTTTCCGCGGCAATGGCAGCTGACCTTTCAGGCGCCGGCTCGACCTTCATCTATCCGGTGTTCGCCAAGTGGGCCGACACCTACAAGAAAGACACCGGCATCGGCCTCAACTACCAGTCGATCGGTTCCGGCGGCGGCATCAAGCAGGTCATCGCCAAGACCGTGACCTTCGGCGCCACCGACAAGCCGATGTCCGATGCCGATCTGGAAAAGAACGGCCTCGTGCAGTTTCCGATGGTGATGGGCGGCATCGTGCCGATCGTCAACCTCTCCGGCGTCAAGCCGGGCGAACTCGTCCTCGACGGCAAGACGCTGGCCCAGATCTATCTCGGCGCCATCACCACCTGGGACGATGCCGCGATCAAAGCGCTGAACCCCACCCTCACCCTGCCGTCGACCGCCATCGCCGTCGTGCACCGCTCGGACGGCTCGGGCACCACCTTCAACTTCACCGACTACCTGGTGAAGCTCTCGCCCGACTGGAAGGACAAGGTCGGCTCGGACACGGCCGTCGAATGGCCGACCGGCGTCGGCGCCAAGGGCAGCGAAGGCGTTGCCAATACCGTCAAGCAGACCGACGGCGGCATCGGCTACGTCGAATACGCCTATGCCAAGCAGAACAACCTGTCCTACTCAAAGATGGTGAACGCAGCCGGCAAGGTCGTCGAGCCGTCGCTCGAATCTTTCGGCGCTGCCGCTTCGAATGCCGACTTCAAGACTGCCAAGAACTTCAACGTCATCATCACCAACGAGCCCGGCGACACCACCTGGCCGATCGCCGCTTCGACCTGGGTGCTGATCCACAAGGTTCCCGATGACGCGGCCGCCACCGGCGAAGCGCTGAAATTCTTCGCCTGGGCCTACAAGGACGGCAAGGAAACCGCCAAGGCGCTCGACTATGTGTCGATCCCCGACAGCGTCGTCGACCTGATCAAGGCTTCGTGGAAGACCGACATCCAGGCCGACGGCAAGCCTATCTACGCCGGCGAGTAACATCTTCTGGAGGAGCGCCGCGCCCGCGGCGCTCCTTTTCCTTCAACTCGAACGAGCCGAGCTTGACATGAGTGCTGTCCAGGAAGCCTTGCCAGCCATTCGAGGTTCGCGCGACGCTATCGTCAGGCGGTTTGCGCTGACAGACGCGATCTTCCACGCAATGACCCGCGCCGCCGCGATATTGGTGCTGGTGCTGCTCGGCGGCGTCGCGATCTCGCTGTTTGCCGGCTCCTGGCAAGCCCTCTCGACCTTCGGCTTCTCGTTCCTGACCAGCGAAAGCTGGAATCCGGTGACGGAGAAATTCGGCGCGCTGGCGCCGATCTACGGTACCATCATCACCTCGGCAATCGCCATCCTGATCGCCGTGCCGCTCGGCATCGGCATCGCCATCTTCCTCACCGAGCTTTGCCCGCGCCCGCTGCGGCGCCCGATCGGCATGGCGGTGGAATTGCTGGCCGGCATTCCCTCGATCATCTACGGCATCTGGGGCCTGTTCGTGCTGGCGCCGTTCCTGCAGACCACGGTGCAGCCGTTCATCATCAGCGTGTTCCACGGTATCCCGGGCCTCGGCAGCCTGTTTGCCGGCCCGCCCTACGGCATCGGCCTGCTGACATCGTCGATGATCCTTGCCATCATGGTGCTGCCTTTCATCACCTCGATCACCAAGGACGTCTTCGACACGGTGCCTCCGGTGCTGAAGGAATCGGCCTACGGCATCGGCTGCACGACGTGGGAAGTGACCCGCCGCGTCGTCATTCCCTACACGCGGATCGGCATCATGGGCGGCGTCATGCTCGGCCTTGGCCGCGCGCTCGGCGAAACCATGGCGGTGACCTTCGTCATCGGCAACGCGCACCGCATCTCGACATCGCTGTTTGCGCCCGCAACGACGATCTCCGCGACCATCGCCAACGAATTCACCGAAGCGGTCGGCGATCTCTACACGTCTTCGCTGGTGGCGCTCGGCCTGATCCTGTTCGTCATCACTTTCCTGATCCTTGCCATCGCACGCTACATGCTGATGCGCATCGACGCCCGCACCGGAGCCTGACCGATGTCGACAGCCACGTCGCTTCACCAGAGCCGCAAGCGCAAGAATGGCGTGATGATGACGCTGTGCGTCGCCGCGGCCGGCATCGGCCTTGCCTGGCTGGCGCTCATTCTCGGCGCCCTGCTCTACAAGGGCCTGTCGGGCGTCAATCTTTCGGTCTTCACGGAAATGACCCCGCCGCCCGGCGATGCCGGCGGCCTGCTCAACGCCATCTACGGCAGCATCGTGATGACCGTCATCGGCATCATCGTCGGCACGCCGATCGGTGTGCTGGCCGGCACCTACATGGCCGAATACGGCCGCTTTTCGAAGCTCACCACCGTTGTGCGCTTCATCAACGATATCCTTCTGTCGGCGCCGTCGATCATCATCGGCCTGTTCGTCTACGAATTGATGGTTCGGCCGATGGGGCATTTCTCGGCGATGGCCGGCGCCGTCGCGCTGGCTATTCTGGTTATCCCCGTCGTCGTGCGCACCACCGAGGACATGCTCAATTTGGTGCCCAACGCCTTGCGCGAAGCCGGCACCGCGATCGGCGCGCCGCGCTGGGTGGTGATCCGCTCGGTCGCCTACCGCGCCGCGCTTTCCGGCATCGTCACCGGCATATTGCTGGCCATTGCCCGTATCTCCGGCGAGACGGCACCGCTGCTGTTCACCGCGCTCAACAACCAGTTCTGGTCGAGCAATCTCAACGCGCCGATGGCCAGCCTGCCTGTCACCATCTTCCAGTTCGCTCTCAGCCCCTACGAGGAATGGCAGCAACTGGCCTGGACCGGCGCACTCATAATTACATTGACGGTTCTCGCGCTCAGCATCTTTGCGCGCAGCCTGACCGGACGCAGAGAGGACAAATGAGCCAGATGTTGTCTCCAGACATGACGATCGCCGCCGAGGCAGCCGCCAAGGCAAAGATCGAGGTCAAGAACCTCAATTTCTACTACGGCCAGTCGAAGGCGCTGAAGGACATCACGCTGTCGCTGCCCGAACGCAGCGTCACCGCCTTCATCGGACCGTCGGGCTGCGGAAAGTCGACGCTGCTGCGCGTCTTCAACCGCATCTACGAGCTCTATCCCAGGCAGACCGCCGAGGGCCAGGTGCTGCTCGACGGCAAGAACGTTCTCGACCGTTCGCAGGACCTCAACCTCTTGCGCACCAAGATCGGCATGGTGTTCCAGAAGCCGACGCCGTTCCCGATGTCGATCTATGAGAACATCGCCTTCGGCGTCAGGCTCTACGAGAAGATCAGCAAGGCCGAGATGGACGGCCGCGTCGAGCAGGCGCTGAAGCGCGCGGCGCTCTGGACCGAGGTCAAGGACAAGCTCAATGCCAGCGGCCTCAGCCTTTCGGGCGGCCAGCAGCAGCGGCTCTGCATTGCCCGTACCGTGGCGGTGAAGCCGGAAGTCATCCTGCTCGACGAGCCGGCCTCGGCGCTCGATCCGCTGTCGACCGCCAAGATCGAGGAGCTGATCGACGAATTGCAGGCCGACTACACGATCGTCATCGTCACCCACAACATGCAGCAGGCGGCGCGCGTGTCGAAGCAGACGGCCTTCATGTACCTGGGCGAACTGGTCGAGTTCGACAAGACGGAGAAGATCTTCACGTCGCCCCGCGAGAAGCGCACGCAGGACTACATCACCGGCCGCTTCGGCTGATCGCACGCATACGAGGACCAGGATCATGGCCGAACACACGGTTGCAGCCTTCGACGAAGATCTCGGACAGATCAGCAGGCTGATCAGCGACATGGGCGACCTCGCCGGCTCGATGGTCGGCGGTGCCACCAAGGCGCTGCTGAACTCCGACAATGCGCTCGCCCAACGCGTCGTCTCCGATGACGCGATCATGGATGCGCGCCAGCGCGAGCTGGACGACCGCGCCATCACGCTGATCGCCAAGCGCCAGCCGATGGCCGACGATCTGCGCCATGTCGTCGGCTCGATCCGCATGGCCGGCGATCTCGAACGCATCGGCGACCTTGCCAAGAACATCGCCAAGCGCGTCGGCACGGTCGGGCTCTCCGCCACGCCGCGCGACCTGTCGCACTCCATCGACGCGATGGCGCAGCTGGTGCTGATCCAGGTTCAAGGTGTCATCGAGGAATATGCGGCGCGTGATGCCGCGGCACTGGCGAAGCTGCGCGCCGCCGACGAGCGCATCGATGTCAAATACACCTCGGTGTTCCGCGAACTGCTGACCTACATGATGGAAGATCCGCGCAACATCACCGCCTGCACGCATCTTTTGTTCTGTGCCAAGAACCTCGAACGCATCGGCGACCACGTGACCAACATCGCCGAGAATGCGTATTATGTGCTGACCGGCACGCAGCTGCCCGCCAATCGTCCGAAGCAGGACGAAACCGCGATGTCGGCGCCGGCGGCATAGCAGGGGTGACCAGCCGATGATCGCGCCACGCATCATGGTGGTGGAGGATGAGGAGCCGTTAGGGGTGCTGCTCCGCTACAATCTGGAATCGGAAGGTTACCAGGTCGAGGTGGTGACGCGCGGCGACGAGGCGGAGATCCGCCTGCAGGAGAACGTGCCCGACCTTCTGGTGCTCGACTGGATGGTGCCGGCGGTGTCCGGCATCGAACTCTGCCGGCGCCTGCGAATGCGGCCCGAGACCGAGCGGCTGCCGATCATCATGCTGACCGCGCGGGGCGAAGAAAGCGACCGTGTACGTGGACTCTCCACAGGCGCCGACGACTATCTGGTCAAGCCGTTCTCGACGCCGGAGTTCATGGCCCGCGTCAAGGCGTTGCTGCGCCGCGCCAAACCGGAAGTGCTGTCCAGCGTGCTCAAGGTCGGCGACATCGTGCTCGACCGCGAATCGCACCGCGTCTACCGCAAGAAGAGCGAGATCCGGCTCGGGCCGACCGAGTTCCGCCTGCTCGAATTCATGATGCGCCATCCCGGCCGGGTGTTCTCGCGCAGCCAGCTGCTCGACAATGTCTGGGGCGAGACGATCTACATCGACGAGCGCACGGTCGACGTGCATGTCGGGCGGCTGCGCAAGGCGGTCAACAATGGCCGCATGCCCGATGTCATTAGAACCATTCGTGGGGCGGGCTACGCGATCCGGGAAGATTAGGTTCTTCGGCGCGGAAGGTTAGACAGTCGGATTTCGTGCTTAAGCCGGATCGCTTTACCTTGGCGATCAGCGAAAACGTCCATTGCTTCGTCATCCACGGGCGGAGCAAGGAGCGAAGCGACGCGGCGTAGACCCGAGGATCCACGCCGCGACTTTGAAGCGTTGCCTCGGTGCGGAATTCTGCTCCGCTGCACTCCGTGGCCAAGGTCGCGGCATGGATCCCAGGGTCTCCGCGACGGAGCTTCGCTCCTGCTCCGCCCAGGGATGACGAAGTCGTGAGGCTTTGTCCAACCCACGGATGTTACGATGGCTTCGATTTCACGCCACGTTCTTCCCAGCCGCGCCTGCTCTCGCCTGCACGCCCGGCGCGAATATTTCCTGATCGACGAAGGTCAGAGCGCGCATGGCGCAGCCTTCGCGGATCAGCGGCAGTTCGTTAGGCTCGGTGTCGAAGGAGATCGATTTCGAGTGCTGGCCGCCGGCGGTCTGTGCAATCGCCTCGCGCAAGGCCGGCTCGATCAGGTCGAAGGCGGCGGCGCTGACGCCGACCATGGCGACCGGGGCGGGATCGATCAGCGCGAACAGGCTGCCGAGGCCATAGCCGAGCGCCTCGCCGGCCTTGCGATAGGCCTGGCGCTCCGGCCCGTCCTTCTCGCGCGCCGAGGCCGCCAGTGCCCGCATGTCGGCGTCGCTGACGTCGACCGGTTCGGTGTCCTCGCCAAGCTGTCTCGCGCTTCGCCAGATGGCGTAGTTGCCGGCATAGGCCTCGACGCAGCCGCGCCGTCCGCAGCGGCAGAGCGCGCCGCCCGGCCGGTGGATCATGTGGCCGAACTCGCCGCCCGAGGAATGGGTACCGGTGAACAGTTCGCCCTTCAGCACCAGGCCCATGCCGATGCCGTGAGACAGCAGAATGGCGATGAAGTCGTCGCGGTAGCGCTCGGGATCGCGCCAGCGCAGCGCCACCGCCATCATGTTGCAGTCGTTTTCCATGGTGGCGGGGATGCCGAACTCGGCTTCGAATATGTCGGCGAAGGCGATGTCGGTCTGCGGCGTGATCGGCGACCACAGCATGGCGCGCGCCTCGGTGTCGGTGATGCCCTGGATGGCCAGTGCGATGCGGGCGACGCTGCGGACATCGATGTCGGGATCGTCTATGCGGCGCCGCACGATGGCGACGCATTCGCCGATCAGCGCCTCGCGCGACATGGTCAGCGTGTCCAGCCGGCGCTGTTCCTCCGATATCACCTGGCCGGCATAGTCGATGACGGCGACCGACAGGAAATTCAGCGACAGCACCACGGTCATCACCGCCGCCGCCTCCGGGTTGAGTGTGAGGCCGACCTGCGGCCTGCCGCGTTTCAGCGCCCCGGCCTCGCTCGGCTTGCCCTCGGTCAGGACGCCTTCGCCGATCAGGTCGGAGGAGATCGCCGAGATGGTCGAGTGGCTGAGGCCGGTGGTGGCGGCGATCTCGGTGCGCGAAGGCTGACCGGCACGGCGCACGGCCGAGATCACCATGGCGCGGTTGCGCCGGCGCAGATCGTCGTGGCGGATTCCGACCGACATGTTTCCCGCATCCTCCCAGTCGCCGCGGCCTTTCGTGCCTCCCGAAGGCCGCCAGCGAAGCCACCAAATACTGGCAGAAGCGCCCCACGCTGTCATTATTTATTCCGGAGCTCGAAAAAAAGTTCACGGCACCTCAAAATCCATCAGAATCATTGTTGACAGTGTTCCGGTGATGGACCAGTGTTTTTTCGAGGCTCGAAAAAATAGGGCCTTTGTGCCGGCCTTAGGGCCAGTTTGGTCGCGCCATACGCGGCGCAGGGAGGAATATCATGAAGAAATTCACAGCCGCCATCCTGGCGGGTGTCGCCATGTCGCTGACGCTTGCGTCGGTCGCGCAGGCGAAGGACAAGGTCATCGGCGTTTCCTGGTCCAATTTCCAGGAAGAGCGCTGGAAGACCGACGAGGCCGCGATGAAAAAAGCGATCGAGGCCGCCGGCGACAAGTACATCTCCGCCGACGCGCAGTCCAATCCCGGCAAGCAGCTCACCGATGTCGAAAGCCTGATCTCGCAAGGCGCCAATTCGCTGATCATCCTGGCGCAGGATGCCTCGGCCATCGGCCCGGCGGTGCAGAAGGCGCTGGACGAAGGCATTCCGGTCGTCGGTTATGACCGCCTGATCGAGAACAAGGACGTCTTCTACCTGACCTTCGACAACAAGGAAGTCGGTCGCTTGCAGGCCAGCGCGGTGTTCAAGGCCAAGCCGGAAGGCAACTACGTCTTCATCAAGGGCTCGGGTGCCGATCCGAATGCCGACTTCCTGTTCTCGGGCTCGATGGAAGTGCTCAAGGAAGCCATCGACAGCGGCAAGATCAAGAATGTCGGCGAAGCCTATACGGACGGCTGGCTGCCCGCCAACGCCCAGAAGAACATGGAACAGTTCCTGACCGCCAACGACAACAAGGTCGACGCGGTGGTCGCGGCCAATGACGGCACCGCAGGCGGCGTCGTCGCGGCGCTGACGGCGCAAGGCCTTGCCGGCACCGTGCCGGTGTCCGGCCAGGACGGCGACCATGCGGCACTCAACCGCATCGCGCTCGGCACCCAGACCGTGTCGGTGTGGAAGGACGCGCGCGAACTCGGCAAGAATGCCGCCGAGATCGCCTCGCAGCTGGCCGACGGCAAGAAGATGGCAGACATCGCCGGTGCGAAGGACTTCACGACGCCTGGCGGCAACACCGTCAAGTCGCTGTTCCTGACACCGGTTGCGATCACCAAGGACAATCTCAACGTGGTCATCGACGCCGGCTGGATCAAGAAGGACGAGGTCTGTGCAGGCGTCGCCGCCGGCAGCGTCGCGGCCTGCAACTGATCTCGAAGACGTCAGACAATGAAACGCCGCGGCTGTCAGGCCGCGGCGTTTTTTCAGGAAGATTTGTGTTTCCGCCGCGGGCGGGTAACTTCTAGGCTCTATTCCGGCATCCGCGTCAGACGGCAAGCCGGCGGGAGGATTTCATGACCGACACGACCTCAAATGCACCGGCCGACACCGCGCGGGCATCGGAACTTGGCGCGGTCGCCCGGTTTCTGAAGGCAACCGAACTCGACACACGCATGCTTGGCATGGTCGGTGCGCTGCTGGTCATCTGGATCGGCATTCACATCCTGTCGGGCGGACTTTTCCTGACGCCGCGCAATCTCTGGAACCTGTCGGTGCAGACGTCCTCGGTCGCGATCATGGCGACCGGCATGGTGCTGGTCATCGTCATGCGTAACATCGACCTTTCGGTTGGCTCCGTCGAAGGTGTGATCGGCATGATCATGGGCGTGGCGCAAGCCGAATTCCTCATTCGCGTCATCGGCTTCCAGCTTGGAAACCCCTGGCTCTGGATCATTGCACTGGCCGCCGGCGTGGTGCTCGGTCTCCTGATCGGTGCGTTCCAGGGCTTCATCATCGCCTACCTCGAAGTTCCGGCCTTTATCGTGACATTGGGCGGCCTGCTGGTCTGGCGCGGCATGGCATGGCTTATCACCAACGGGCGCACGGTCGCGCCGCTCGACGCCACATTCCAGCTGATGGGGGGCGGACCGAGGGGCTCGATCGGCGCCACCGCCAGCTGGATCATCGGCGCCGTTGCTTGCGCGGCTGTCGCTTTCGCGCTGCTCAACGGTCGATCGCAGCGCAAACGGTTCAACTTTCCGCTACGTCCGGTCTGGGCGGAAACCTTTCTCGGCGTAGTCGCCTGCGCTGCCATCCTTGGCGCGGTGTGGATCGCCAATTCCTATCCGTGGCCAATCGGCATCGTACGCCAGTACGCTCAGCAGAACGGCATCGCCATTCCCGAAAATGGACTGTTCATCGCCCACGGCATTGCCATACCGGTGCTGATGGCGGTCGCGGTTGGCATCGTCATGACGTTCATCACCAAGCGCACCCGTTTCGGCCGCTACGTCTTTGCCATCGGCGGCAATCCGGAGGCTGCCAATCTCGCCGGCATCAACACCCGCTGGGTGACGATGAAGGTGTTCATGATCATGGGTGTGCTGGCTGCGATCAGCGCGGCGATCTCGTCGGCCCGTCTTAACGCGTCGACCAATGCGCTGGGCACGCTGGACGAGCTTTTGGTGATTGCCGCCGCCGTTATCGGCGGCACTTCGCTTGCCGGCGGCTCCGGAACGGTGCTCGGCGCCATGCTCGGCGCGCTGCTGATGCAGTCGTTGCAGTCCGGCATGGTGCTGCTCGGCATCGATTCACCGCTGCAGAGCATCGTCGTCGGCGCCGTGCTCGTTGTCGCGGTCTGGCTCGATACCGTCTACCGCAAGCGGGTCTAGGGAAGGAGAACCATCATGGCCGACAACACCGCTCCCGCATCTGCTCCCGCCGGCACGTCGCTGGTCGACATGCGCAACATCTCGATCGCCTTTGGCGGCATCCGTGCCGTCGACGACGCCTCGATCGATCTTTTCCCCGGCGAGGTCGTGGCGCTGCTCGGCCACAATGGCGCGGGCAAGTCGACGCTGATCAAGATCCTGTCCGGCGCCTACAAGCGCGATGCCGGCCAGATCTTCGTCAATGGCGAGGAAGCGGCGATCTCCAACCCGCGCGACGCCAAGAAATACGGTATCGAGACGATCTACCAGACGCTGGCGCTGGCCGACAATGTCGACGCCGCCGCCAACCTGTTCCTCGGCCGCGAGCTGATGACCGCCTGGGGCACGCTCGACGACGTCGCCATGGAGGCCGAGGCGCGCAAGGTGATGGGGCGGCTCAATCCCCGCTTCCAGCGCTTCAAGGAGCCGGTGATCAAGCTGTCTGGCGGACAGCGGCAGTCGGTGGCGATCGCGCGCGCGATCCTGTTCAACGCCCGCATCCTGATCATGGACGAGCCGACCGCCGCACTCGGTCCACAGGAAACGGCGCAGGTCGGCGAACTGGTCAGGCAGCTCAAGTCGGATGGCATCGGCATCTTCCTGATCAGCCACGACATCCATGATGTGTTCGAACTGGCCGACCGGGTCTGCGTGATGAAGAACGGCCAGGTCGTCGGCACCGCGCGCACCACCGACGTGACGCAGGACGAGGTGCTCGGCATGATCATCCTGGGTAAATGTCCTCCGGGCGCCATTCCGGGGCCGGGCGCGCTGAAGATCGCCGCCTGAGGCGTTTTGTCGGTCCGGCATCGGCCGATCGGGCACGGCCGGTTGCCGTTCACGTGATGTACCAGCGATCACGATGGCTTGGCCTTGCCATTGTGTTGACCCGGCGACTTGCCCATAAAGGTCCGATATCGCTCATGGATCGCATCACCATTGAAGAAACTTTTTCCAATCGTCGCGTTCGTCGCCGTCGCGCTGATCAGCATGACCATGGCGGGGTTCGCCTATTTCGCGACGCAGGAAGCCGCCCGCATCAAGTTCGAAGGGGCGGCCGACGATGCGCTCAACCGGATCGAGAGCCGTATCGACCTGCATCTGTCGCTGCTGCGCTCCACGCAGGCTCTGTTCGACGCCCGTAACGGCGACATATCGCAGAATGAGTTCAAGGCATTCTTCAACGCGCTGGATATCAAGGACAATTTCGCCGGCCTGCGCGGGATCGGGTTCCTCCAACTCGTCAAGACGGGCGACGAGGCGGCGGTCGAACGCGATATCCTCCACGATTTCGGTGCCAGCCATCCGGTCTATCCGGATACGACGCAGCCCTGGCGCGCGCCTATCACTCTGTTCGAGCCGCTGGATCCGTCCAACCAGGCGAGCATCGGCTACGACATGTTCAGCGAGCCGGTGCGGCGCGCGGCGATCGAAAAGGCAATGGCGGACGACCAGCAGCACGCGAGCGGGCTGGTGCAACTCGGCCAAGGCACCGGCGCCGCGCAGACCTTCACCGGCTTCCTGGTCTTCGTGCGGCTCAACGTCGAAACCGCGCCCGAGGTCATCAACGCATCGCGATCCTCGACCGCGGGCTTTCTCTACGCAGCCTTCCGGGCCCGCGACCTGTTCCAGATTGCGCTCAGCCGCACGCCGCTGCTGCCGGTCAACACCGAGATCTATGACGGCACAGTGAACGGCGACAATCTGTTGTTTCGGTCGGAGACGCCACCGGCTTCGTCGTTTGGCGACCGGCTGCTGGTCACCCGCAAGATCATGGTGGCTGGCCGTCCATGGACCATATTGTTCAGGCCGACCAGCGCCTTTTTGCAACCGTCGTCGCGCGCCATCCCGGTGATGCTGGGGCTGTTCGGTTTGCTCGCGGCAGGCGCCATCGCGCTGGTGGCGCGCTATCAGGAACGGGCCTACGAGGCGGCATCGCGTCTGCACGAGACGACCGAAAAGAGCCTGCTCGAAAAGGACCTGATGCTGCAGGAGATGAAGCATCGTATCAAGAATTCGATCACCAGGGTGCTGGCGATCGCGCGACAGACGGCGTCGCGGGCGACCGACGTCAACGAGTTTTCCGCATCCTTCTCGGCCAGGCTGCAGGCGATGGCGGCTTCCCAGGACATGCTGACGCGCTCGCGCTGGCAGAAGGCCGATCTCGCCGATCTGCTGCGCATCGAGCTTGGCCAGGTGTTCGGCAAGGAACTGCCCGAGGGGCTGCTGTCGGGGCCGGAGGTACTGCTCGACGAGACGACGACGCAGTCGCTTGGCCTGACCTTCCATGAACTGGCGACCAACGCGCTGAAATATGGCGAAGCCGGCAATTCCGCCAATTCGCTTGGGAGTGACTGGGCGCTCAAGGTGGACTGGTCGCTGGAAGGGCGTGGGCGCGAGCGGACGCTGGCGCTGAACTGGCGGGAGGCCGGGAAAAAGAAAGTCGAGGCGCCGTCCGAAACCGGATTCGGCACCAAGCTGATCGACCTCAACGTCACCCGCGAACTGCGTGGCACGATCAAACGCGATTTTCAGGCCGATGGTCTGAAGGTGGAGATCAGAATTCCGTTGGTCGGCTGAGGTTCAGCCTGTCAGCAGGGATAGCCACAGATTGCCGGGTCATAAAAAAAGTCCGGAGGCCGGATCCGGCCTCCGGATTTGCATTCCATTATCGCGGATTAGTTGCAGCGTGCCGTGTAGATGCGGCCATGGCGGTCGCGATACTGGCAGTAGCCGTTCTGCAGCTTGCGCACCAGCAGGCCGGAACCGGCGCCGACGGCCGCACCAATCAGCGCGCCCTTGCCACCGCCGACCAAGCCGCCGATACCGGCGCCGATCAAGCCGCCGCCAACCACGTCCTGCTCGGTGGAGGTGCAGCCGCTTAGAGCAGCCACCGCAATCATGGCAATAATCATCTTCCGCATTGAGTCACTCCTCACTTTGTGTCCACACTTTGGTAAGCACCAGCAGCCATTTAGCATGAAACAACGGGCTTTGCTGCTCCAATTTATTGTTGGCTAAGGTCGCCTTTTTCTGGGCGCGTCGCGTTCGATGCCACGACGAGGCTGGATATCGCCAGCGAGGCGTCGAGACTGCCATCGGTATGCACATTCCAGACGATCCGATCATAGTCATCCTCGAGCGCGGGATCGACCGCGAGGCACTTGGCGACGACGTGTTGCGCCTGCTCCCGCACATCGCCCACGACGAAGGGACGCTCGGCGGTGCATTCGTCGGCGGTCGCAAAGACGCTGACTGGAACCTGGAGCTCATGACAATCGGCCATCGAGTTGGTGCAACCGACCAGCAACAGTGCAGCGATATGTTCCATGGCGAGCCCCCTCGCCACAATAACGGTCCGGATGAGCCAAAAGTTCCTGGTTCCGGGATGACAAGCGAATAATGCCTGTCGCGAGCGGCTAAACACTAGGCGGGCAGGACGGATCGCAGTCAGGTCAGCCTGAACACGGTGACCAGGAGAATTGTCGCGGCCGCGGCCAGGACCACACCCCAAAGCAGACCGTGATGAGGCGGGGAAAGCGGTTCCGCGGATGCTTCGGGATCCTGGAATTCGCCCATCGAAACACGGGCGGCCTGTTCCAGTCTGTTCATGTCGGAGACGGTCAAGCATTCCTCCCAATACCTTGCTGCAACCCAAGCAAGTTGCAGCAGTATCTGGGTAAAACAGCATCCGCCCTTATGGTGAACAGCCGGTTAAGGATCTCCGGCCGCCGCAGGCGTTCCCGGCCACCGCGCTCGTCATGTCTCGAAATTGCTGTGCGGAACGACAAGGCGGTATTCGAGGTGGCCATCCACGATATCGAGGCTCGCGGTTCCATTCAGGGACGCGGGCACCACCCGCTCCAGCGCGACGCTGCCGAAACGCTTTTGACTGCCTCGGCCGCCATTGGTTCCAATGGCTTCGGCCCATGTCAGCGACAGGACGACCTCACCGGCGGCTGCGGTGTTGAGATCGGCGCTCACCTCGACGAAACCATCCGGCCGGGACAGGGCGCCATAGCTGACCGAGTTGACGGCGAGTTCATGCATCGCGAGGCCAATATGCAGTGCGGCGTTGGGATTGAGGTAGGGATTGGCGCCCCGGAAGCGAAGGCTGTGCGATGTGCTCGTGCCATAGCGGCCGACCTGGCTTGCCACCAGGTCATGGAGGGCCGCACCGCGCCAGTTGGAAGAAGTCACCAGGTCCTGGGAGGACGCCAGCGACTGCAGCCGGCCACGAAAACGGGTCAGGAAATCGCCGATGCTGTCGGAATAGCGGCCGGTCTGGGTCGCTATGCTCTGGATGATCGCCAGCAGGTTCTTCGAGCGGTGGCTGACTTCGCGCAACAGCGTCGTCAATGTCTGTTCGCGGCGCTTCTGCTCGGTCGTCTCGACCATTGTGGTGACCACGCCTTGCACATCGCCGCCGTCGCCATGGTCGGCATCGACCCATACCTGGAACCAGCGGATGCCATCTTCGCCCGGGACACTGATCTCAAGCCGCTCCGGATTGCCGGTCGCGACCACATCGCCCTTTGCGGTGCGGATGCGGTCGGCCTGCGCTGTAGGCAAGATGCCATTGCCGTCGGTATTGTCAGAGACCCAGGGCGCACGCATGTTGCGGGCCCATACGGTCTTCATCTCTCGATCCTGATAGAGGACGGAAATGCCGGCATTGTGCAGGGCGTGGAGAAGCGCCCGGCCAAGCTGCATGCCGCTTTCCGCCGGATGCAGCGCGATGACTTCGTCACTCCCCGCGCCTTCCGTCCTATCTGAAGTCTTGGAGCGCATCGGTCAATCTGTCCACCCCTGCTAGGCTGAACGGTTCCCCGGCAAATGGGTTCCCAAGGAAAAACCAGCTTCCAAATAGCGGTCCGCCGGACGGCGTCCGTTTGAGGGACACCGCCCGGCGGTGGCTGGAAACCGTTTGAGGGGTGCGGCTTCCAGTGTTCGCCTGAATGAAGGTCGCCTCATGCTCGCCTGAACAAACCGGCAAGAAGCGAGATGATCAGGAAGGCGAGAAAGACGAAGAACAATATCTGCGCGATGCCTGCAGACGTGCCGGCGATGCCGCCGAAACCAAGCGCGCCGGCTATGATGGCCACGACGAGAAATACGAGCGCCCAGTAAAGCATGGTTCATCTCCTTCCGAATGGTGCGATGAAAACGTGGGTGGTTGCGGTTTGTTCCACCATTTGCTGAAAAAGACGACGCTTGCAAACGGTTCGGGGGAAATCGCTGATGAGGGAACCCCGGCTTTGCAAAAGGGCCGCCAGATGCGTCGCATCTGGCGGCCCTTGCCGTGAAATCCTGCTATCGGTCGGATCTTGCGGCCAGACGGCCGGGCCTATGCGGCGGCCTTGGCCTGACGGTCGAAGAACAGCGCCTGGCTGATCAGCGCCTTGACCATGTCGGGGTTGAACGGTTTGGTCACCAGGAAAGCTGGCTCGGGGCGCTCGCCGGTCAGGAGGCGCTCGGGAAAGGCAGTGATGAAGATGACCGGCACCGACGTTGATGACAGGATCTCGTTGACCGCTTCGATACCCGAACTGCCGTCGGCGAGCTGAATGTCGGCCAGCACCATCTTCGGCCGTGTCTTGCCGAACATCGTCACCGCTTCGGCATGGGTGCGCGCCGTTCCCACGACGCGGTGGCCGAGGCTCTCGACCATCTCCTCTATGTCCATTGCGATCAACGGTTCGTCCTCGATGATCAGCACGTCGGTTGCCACCTGGCGAGAGATTTCATTGCTCGCCTGGGCAAGCAGCTCGGAGAATTCCTGGTCGCCGACGTCGAGGATCTCGGCCGCCTCGTCCTCGCTGAAGCCTTCGACGGCGACCAGCAGGAAGGCCTGCCGGGGAAGCGGAGCGATCGCATTGAGATTGGCGGCTGCGCGCTGCTCCCATGCCGATTGTGCCTGCTCCTGCGGAACACGGATGGCGACCGACGTGAACAGTTTGGCGAACACCTTGTAGAGGGCGATACGGTCGCTCGATGCTTCGGGAAAAATATCGACATCGGCAATGATGGCCTCGAGCATCGCGGCGACCAGCGCATCTCCGCTCTCCTGGGACCCGGAAACGGCGCGCGAGAAGCGGCGCAGGAACGGCAGGTGCGGGGCGATGGTGGCGGATAAACTCATGGTAGGACGTCTCCCTCAGAATGACGCGATTGCCTGGATTTGCAGGTCGAGCTGATTGCAGGCCCAGCTAACATAACGCGGGCTCTCCGAAAAAGTTCCGGCGCAAATGGAACGAATGGGCGCGAACGGCGTTTGGGGTTGGGATGGGCGACCAGACGAGGATGCCGCTTGCCTTGTGTCGAGTTGAATTCAAGCGGCTTTCGTGCTGGGAATATAAGGGCGAAATGAAGGATATGACCAAAGAAATTTTGACTGGCGCCGCGGGCAGGCGCCGGAACGGTTCGGGCGACCCGCTCGGGCCTAACTCCGAAATCGGACGCAAACTCAAGCAGTATTACGACGAGCTGGTCTCCGACGATGTGCCGGATCGCTTTGCCCAGTTGCTCAGGCAACTGGAACGGACCGAACCCGCGCAGAAGAAGGACTGAGGCATGGCAGCGGTCTCCCAAGGCTTCAAGACCGATCTGCTTGGGGCGATCCCAAGCTTGCGGGCCTTTGCCGTGTCGTTGACGCAGAATGCCGACAAGGCCGACGACCTCGTTCAGGAGACGCTGGTCAAGGCGTGGGACAAGCATGAGAGCTTCCAGCCCGGCACCAATCTCAAGGCATGGCTTTTCACTATCCTGCGCAATGAGTTCTATTCGCAAATGCGCAAGCGGGGCCGCGAGGTGCAGGACAGCGACGGCATCATGACGGCCAGGCTTGCGGTGCATCCGGCCCAGCACGGCCAACTCGACCTCAAGGATTTTCGTGGCGCTCTCGAGCAATTGCCGGAAGACCAGCGTGAGGCCATCATCCTCATCGGTGCTTCGGGCTTCTCCTACGAGGAGGCCGCCGAAATCTGCGGTTGCGCGGTCGGAACGATCAAGAGCCGGGTCAGCAGGGCCCGCACGCGCCTGCAGGAAATCTTGAAGATCTCCGGTGAAGACGAATATGGTCCCGATGCGATCTCGACCCAGGTCACAGGGACGGCAGCACATTGAAGCATGCCTAGTAGCAGGAACCCGGATGCTGCCGCGTCGGTCTCAATCAGGCGAGGCACGTCCGTAGGCCAGCGCCACCGCTTCGACCAGATCTTCGCCTGAATAGGGTTTGGTGACCAGCCTCACCCCTGGAAACGTTGCCTTGATCTCGTCCGCATCCGAATAGCCGGAGGCAAACACGAAGGGGACGCCTGTTTCACGCAGGCCCGCGGCGAATTCGAGCGTCGAAGTGCCGCCCAGCATCAGATCGACGATGGCCGCGTCGAATTGCGTT